>NZ_JBHUSG010000032.1:0-115270 GCF_042673745.1 Kitasatospora sp. NPDC057015 | reverse complement strand
GAGGTGTGGACCATCTCGTAGACGGGCCAGAGCACCACGAGCAGGATCAGCAGGACGGCCGGAGCGATCCAGGGCAGCGGACCGAGCCTGGCCAGTGAGCCGCGGCGACGCGCGGATCCGTTCCGGGAGTCGCCGGAACGGACAGGGGTGTGCGACACGGGTGGGCCTTCCGTGGGTGCGGGGAGGCGGCCCGGTGCCGGCGCGGGGTGTCCGCCGGCACCGGCCCGACCGCTGCTGCTACGAGGGGTCCGCTGCCTGCTACTTGTCGGCGGCCGCGGCTTCGGCCTTCTTCTGGAGGTCGCCGAGGACGGCGGTGGGGTCGCCGGCGACGGCGGTGCCGCCGCTCTTCTTGATCTCGGCGGAGACCGCGTCCCAGCTGGTGTCACCCAGCGGGTAGAACTTGGCCTGCGGGAGCAGTGAGAAGAACGGGGTGAGGTCGGCGTGCTTGCCGCTGGCGGTCATCTCGGCGAGGGTGTCCTTGGTGACCGGCATCAGGTTGTAGAGCTCGTCGAACTTGAGGGTGTTCTCCTTGTTGTAGGCGTAGTCGAGGAACGCCTTGACCTGCTCCTGGTGGCCGTTCTTCTTGAACGCCATCACCCAGTCGGCGACGCCGAGGGTGGAGGCCAGCGGGCCGGACTTGCCGGGGATCGGGGCGACCGCGTAGTCGACCTTGCCGTCCTTGGACTTCTGGATCAGCGACGGGTGCCCGTTCAGCATCGCGGCCTTGCCCGCGCCGAAGTCGGCGAAGGCGGTCTTGCGGTCGGTGGTGGCCGGGTTCGGGTAGGTCAGGCCGCCGTCGACCAGGTTCGCCTTCAGCCAGGTGAACGTCTCCACGTTCGCCGTGGAGTTGAGGGTGTACTTGCCGGAGGCGTCGGTGACGCCGCCGCCGTTGCCCAGCTCCCACATCATGCTCTCGCCCTGGGCCTCCTCCGGGCCGAGCGGCAGCGCGTAGGGGGTGACGCCCGGGACCTTCGCCTTGATCAGCTCGGCGTCCTTCTTGACCTCGTCCCAGGTCTTGGGGGCCTCGGTGATGCCGGCCTGCGCGAAGATCGCCTTGTTGTAGAAGAACGCCCGCGCGGAGGACACGAACGGGATGCCGTACTGGGTGTCCTTGACCTGGCCGGCCTTGGAGAAGGTCTCGATGAAGTTCGCCTGCGTCGCCGGCGACAGCACGTCAGTGGCCTTGTACAGCAGGTCGTCCGCGACCTTGTCCGCGTAGCCGCCGGTCTGCAGCACGTCCGGGTAGTTGCCCGACTGGATCATCGTCTTGACCTGCTTGTCGATGTCGTTCCAGTTCACGACCTGCACATCGACCTTGATCTTCGGGTTCGCCGCCTCGAACCCCTTCACCACGCCGTCCCAGTACGCCTTCGAGCCGTTCGCCGCGGTGTCGCCGTAGTCCGCCGCCACCAGCTTGATCGTCGTCGGACCACCCGACGACGAACCACCCGAACCACCACTGCTGCCACAACCCGTGAGCACCAGCGCACCGGTCACACAAGCAGCCGAGAGGAGAAGTGCAGATCGGTTCAAGGGAGTTACCACCTTAGGAGTTGATCTGAAGCCACCCGGGGGAGGGCAGGGCGGGGCGCGGGGCCGACCCGGGAGGGGCGGGGGTCGGGTCTCGCCGGTGCGCGTCCCTGCCCGGGGTCGGGCGTCGGATCGGGGTTGCGGAAGGTCTGGTGCTTCCTGGGTGTCGCCAGTCTTATCCCGGTGCCGGGGGGCGGAGCTAGGGCGGTGCCTCTCCGGTTATCGAATCGTTGCTGCGCAGTCATGCGCACAGTGGTGCAGAATCACGCAAGAACGGACAGATCGACCGTGAGAATCACGGCTTCACTGCGCAGTCGTGCGTAATGCTCTCTGTGATCGAGCAGAATCACGCATGGTGGGATGGTGTGACCGCTGGGTCCGGAGGGCGCCGTCGACGGCTGACGGGGCGTTCGGCCCGTCCCGTCCGGAAGCGGCGGTGAGGCGGTGTCAGCCGTCGGCGCGGTGGCCGAGTGGTGCACGTCGGAGGGGAGTTGGGGCCCGGCGCAGGGGGGTGGTTCGACGGCGGACGGCTACCGACGGGTACCTATAACGATTGTGGGATCAGATGGCACGAAGGCCGATGTATCGGCCGCCCTCACAGCGCGTCCCTAGTAGCTTCACGATTCGTGATCAGAACCTTCTCCCGCGTGCTGCCCGTGGTGGCCGCGGTCCTGGCCCTCGCCGCCTGCGATCCGACCACCCCGGCGCCCGCCGCGCCCAAGGCCGCCGCCCCCGTGGCCGCGACCTCGTCCGCCCCGCCGTCGACTCCCGCGTCACCCGTACCGCCCCCGGCGCCCGCCCCCGAACCGGCCGTCACCACGGAGGCCGCTCCGCCCGCGCCCGCCACCCCGTCGCCCGCCCCGTCCAAGGCCCCCGCGCCGGTCAAGACCGCGGCCCCCGCGCCCACCAAGGCCCCCGCGCCCGCCCCCACCACGGCGGCCCCGCCGGCCGAGCCGGCCGGCAGCTGTGCCCACCACACCGTCGGATCCTGCGGCTGGGACGTCGGCGTCCAGCCCTCGCACACGGGCCAGACGGCCGAGTGCAAGGACGGCTCCGCCTCGGACTCCGCGAACTTCAGCGGTACCTGCTCCGGCCATCAGGGCGTGCGCTACTGGTTCAAGTGACGCCGTGACCGCCGTGACGTCCTGACGCCTTGAGGCCTTGGCGCGCGGAACACCGGAGGGGGGCCCCCCCCGGAGCGGGGCGCCGCCGGGGTTGGGGCGCCGCGCGGCGGGCGCCCCGTCCCCCGCCCCCCCCGGCGCCACGGGGGGGGCGGCGGGCCCCCCGGGGGGGCCGCGCGCTCCCCCCCGGCCCCGGGCCGGGGGGGGGGGGGCCGCCTCCGGTGTTCCGCGTCCGGGCAGGTCAGGAGGGGTGGGCGCCGACGGCGTCCCGGATCTGCGCGCCGAGACCGCCGTTGACCCGGGCGCAGTTCGCGCAACAGAAGAAGCGTCCGGAGACCTCCACGCCATGGCCGACGATGCGCACCTGGCACTGCTCGCAGCGCGGCGCGAGCTTCTCCATCGCGCACTCGAAGCTGTCGAAGGTGTAGGTGTCGCCGGTGATCGTCTTCACCTCGAAGGCCAGCCAGTAGTCGTTGCTGCAGACGTCGCAAACCGCCATCGGATCGCTCTCCCTTCCTGTGGGCGCTGACCTGCCGGACGGCGCTCAGCGACTCCCAGTGTCGGAGCGGCCCCCGGGAGCGGCCATCGGCACTGCGCCATCCGGGGGACATCCGGTGGCGTCCGAGGGCCGTCCGGGGGCCGGCGGCGTTCAGGCCTGTGCCGCGGCCAGCTCCTCCAGGGCCCGCACGGCGCGGTCCGCGTCGTCGGCGGCCACGAAGAGGTGGTCGTGGTGGAAGCCCGCCACCACGTTGCAGCTGATCCCGTCCTCGGCGAGTCGGCCGGCCACCGCCGCGGTCAGGCCGACCGCCTCCAGCGCCGAGTGGATCTGCAGGGTGATCCAGGCGGCCACGTACTCGTACCGCAGGCCCAGGTCGTCGGCCTCCTCCTGCCGGACCACGACGGTCACGCCCTCGGGCTCGGCGACCGTGACCACCGGCCGCATGCCGGGCGGCACCTTGGCGGGCAGGGTGCAGTACACGTATCGCCCCGGGTTGAGCTGGGGGTGCATTCCGCTGAGCAGCTTCGCGAGATCTCTTTCACCGGCCATGGCGGCCACCGTAGCGGCTGGGTGGCCGGGTGTCCCGCCCTCGGCGGGTGTGGCGTCCGGACGGTGGCGGGGCGGGTCGAACGCGACCGGCGGGGCGTCCGGGGCCCGTGCGGCGGGCGGGGCGTTCGGGATCGGAGGGGCGTTCGGGGTGCGGGCGGTACGGGCGGCTACGCGTCGGCTGCGGCCTCCCGGGCCGCCCGCTCCAGCCGGTCCCGGTGGTCCGCCCACCACGCCTGGTCGCCGGGCGCCATGTTCTCGCCCCCGACCCGCTGGCCCACGGCGCCGTCGAGGAGCTCCCGGACGATGTCGGCGTGCCCGACGTGCCGGTCGGTCTCGGCGATCATGTGGACCAGGCTCCGGTGCAGCGTCACCTCGTTGCGATCCCCCCAGGGCACCCGGCCGACCGCGTCGAGGGGCAGGGCCTCGATCGTCGCGTCGGAGTGGGCCCAGGTCCGGCGGTACAGCCCGACGATCTGCTCGCGCGTCTCGTCCGCCCTCGCCCACAGGTCCGAGTTGGGTTCCGCGTCGGTCGCGATCCAGAGCCGCGGTCCGTCGAACGGCCGCCCGTAGGTGTCGCCGAAGTAGAGCGCTTCGGCGCCGGCCAGGTGCTTGACCAGGCCCAGCAGGTTGGTGCCGGTGGGGGTCAGGGGTCGGCGGACGTCGTACTCCGACAGTCCTTCGAGCTTCCAGAGCAGGGCGTCGCGAGCGTCCTGGAGGTAGAGCTGGAGGTCCGACTTCGGGTCAAGTCCGGTCATGGGTACCAGTCTTGCGGTCGCACGCCGCCTGTCCACCGGATTTCGCGGGCACCCGGTCGCCGCCGTGGATCCGCGCGGCGGGTGCGGCAGGTGTCGTGGGCGATGCGCGGACCGGAGCCGTTCCGCCGTGCTCCCACTCGTCGGGGCCCGGCCTCGGAAGGGCGCGTGCAGCGGTGCGGGCGACAGTCGGAATCCGTTGACGAGCGACAGTTAGCGATATATCGTCGAGGTATCGAGACAGTTACTTCGAGACTGTCCGCAACGAGAGGTGGTGGGCGTCATGCGCCCGGGAAACCGATATGGAGAGCAAGAGGGAGGCGGGCGCGGCGGACGTCGTCGCGGCCGTGGCCCGGAGTTCGGGGAGTTCCCCGGTGAGGGGTTCGAGGGGCGGCGGGCCTTCGGGTCGTTCGGGCCGCCGTTCGGTGGCGGGCCCGGTGGCCCGGGTGGTCCGGGGTTCCCCGGACGGCCGCCCGGCGGGCCGTTCGGCCACGGATTCGGCGGCCACGGCGGTCGCGGGCACGGCCCGCGGGGCCGGCGTGGCGGCCGGGCCAGGCGGGGTGACGTCCGGGCCTCGCTGCTGGCGCTGCTCAAGGAGCGGCCGATGCACGGGTACGAGATGATCGCCGAGATCGGCGAGCGCACCGGCGGGGCCTGGCGCCCGAGCCCGGGCTCGATCTACCCGACCCTCCAACTGCTGGAGGAGGAAGGGCTGATCACCGCGCAGGTGGTGTCCGGCAAGCGTCTGGTCTCGCTCACCGAGGCGGGCCGGGCCGAGGCCGAGGCGGGGGCGGACGAACCGTGGGCGGAGGCCGGCCGGGAGGTCGACTGGGAGGCCGTGCAGGAGGTCGGCCAGGCGCTCGGCGCGGTGGACGCCGCGATCCGGCAGGTGATGGCCACGGGCACCGAGGCGCAGCGGGCCAAGGGGCTCGCCGTCCTCACCGAGGCCCGCAAGAAGCTCTACCTGATCCTCGCCGAGGATGACTGAGCGGCACGGGGGGAGGGGACGGGCGGTGCCGCCGCCCGGCCGCGGCGCCCGCGCCGTGCGGCGACCGCCCGGCCCGCGGGGCCACGGCGCGGTCCCGTACGGCGCGGGCCCGTTCCCGGTGGTCCCCGTACGGCGGGCCCGGTGCAACGGGCCCGGGCGGGTTCAGTCCCGTACGGCGAACAGGGCCGCGCAGACCAGCAGCAGCACCGCCCAGCCGAACCAGAGCCAGCCGTTCGTTCCGATCGTCACGCTGTACAGGCTGATCAGCACCAGCAGGCCGGCGGCGAGGTAGGCCGCCTGCCGTCCGCGCCGGGCCGCGTCCTGTGCCCCGCGCCGGTGCGCGCCCGCGCGCACGGGGTGTCGTCCGGCTCGCGCCATGCCCGTCCTCCTGCCCCGCGGGCGGCCGTCCAGGCCGTCCACGCCGTCGGACGCGGCGCCCCCGTCAGCCGGGCGAGTGCCCGGACTGTTCGGAGCCGACCGCGGACTCCTCGGCCGGGCGACCCGACGCCGGCCCGTCGAACTCGTAGCGCCAGTGCCACCGGTAGCCCCGGTGCTGCTTGGCGCGGACGTAGACCAGCGTCTCGGCCGGCACGTCGCCGTGGGCGGGTACCGGCACCCGGTAGGTCTTGGGTACGCCGTTGAACGGCCCCAGCGGGATCGGCAGGATCCTGCCGTCCAGAGGTCCGCCGATGAACTCGGTGTCCGCGTTTCTCACTCCACCAGCCTCTCACCTCGGCGCATTCCGTGCGGCCACGGGTGCGGGCGGGGCCCGGCCGGCCCGTGGCCGTGACCCGCTGTGACGAGGGGGTGCGATGTGACGGGGGATGCACCGCCCCCGGTCATCCACAGGTCCCTCACACCCTTATCCTGCTCTGTACGCCCTCGGGTCATCACCCGGGTCAGCGGGCCCGTACGGGCCGGGTGAGGCGCGCGTCCGTGTGCCCGTCCGCCGAGCCGCAACTCTCGTACTCCGTACCGCGACCCGGAGCGTCGGCCGTCCGGTGACCCCGGCTCCGGCCGGGTGGCGGTGACGACAGGACCGGGCCTGCGGGAAGCAGCGGGGCCCGCGTGGTGTTGCCTCGCATGAGTTGCGTCGATGCTGTGCCGCACCAGGCACGGCAGGTGTACGGAAGGGGCCCGATGGAAGCCAGCAGCAGGTGGACGACCTGGTGGCAGAAGCGCGATCGTCAGCGGGTCCGCCCGGTGGCGTCGGACAGCCCCGCCGCCCGACTGGATCAGCTGCTCGGCGCCGTCCGCGCCGGCTTCCCGCTCGCACCCGCCGCGCATCCGGCCGGTTATCGCTGTTCCTGTGACCGGGTCGGCTGTCCGGCCCCCGCCCAGCACCCGGTGTCCTTCGCCTGGCAGACGCAGGCGACCACCGACCCCGAGCAGCTCGCCCGCTGGCTCTCCCGGGACCCGCAGGCCAACTTCATCACCGCCACCGGCCGCGCGCACGACGTCCTGGACGTCCCGGCCGAGGCCGGGGTGCTCGCCCTGGCCCGGCTGGCCGAGCTGGGGATCGGCGGTCCGGTCGCCGCGGTCGGCGAGGACCGCTACCTGTTCTTCACCGCCACCCGGGGCACCCCGGTGGACGAGGACGAGTGGTGGCCCAGCGCGTTGGACTCGACCCCCGACACCATGTCCGAGCACCCCGGCCTGCGCTGGCACTGCCGCGGCTCGTACACGCTGCTCCCGCCGGCCGCCCTGCCGGACGGCTCCGAGGTGCGCTGGCTGCGCGGGCCCGAGCAACCCCTGCCGGACCCGCTGCGGGTCCTGGACGTGCTCACCGACGCCTGCACCGAGGTGGGCGCGGTCGCCGAGGAGCAGTGGCTGATCGGCTGACCCGCCGACCTGTCCGATCCGCCCCGCCCGCCCGACCCGTTCGTCCGGGCGCTCCCGGGCGTACCGGGCCCGGCCGGAGCCTTCCCGGCGGCGGGCCCGGCCGGCCGCTCAGGGCAGGGTGAGGATCTCGGCGCCGTCCGCCGTCACGACCAGGGTGTGCTCGAACTGGGCGGTCCGCTTGCGGTCCTTGGTGACGACCGTCCAGCCGTCCTCCCAGATCTCGTAGTCGTAGGTGCCCAGGGTGAGCATCGGCTCGATGGTGAAGGTCATCCCCGGCTTGATCACCTCGGTGGCGCGCTCGCTGTCGTAGTGCGGGATGATCAGGCCGGAGTGGAACGACGTGTTGATGCCGTGCCCGGTGAAGTCCCGCACCACGCCGTAGTCGAAGCGCTTGGCGTAGGACTCGATGACCCGCCCGATCACGTTGATCTGCCGCCCGGGCTTCACGGCCTTGATCGCCCGGTTCAGCGACTCCCGGGTGCGCTCGACCAGCAGCCGGGACTCCTCGTCCACGTCGCCGCAGAGGTAGGTCGCGTTCAGGTCGCCGTGCACGCCGTGGATGTAGGCGGTGGCGTCGATGTTCACGATGTCGCCGTCCTGCAGGACGGTCGAGTCCGGGATGCCGTGGCAGATCACCTCGTTGATCGAGGTGCAGACGGACTTCGGGAACCCCCGGTAGCCGAGGTCGGACGGGTACGCGTCGTGGTCGCACATGTACGCGTGCGCGACGGCGTCCAGCTCGTCGGTGGTGACCCCCGGCGCGATCAGCTTCGCGGCCTCCTCCATCGCCTGCGCGGCGATCCGGCCGGCGATCCGCATCTTCTCGATCGTCTCGGCGCTCTGCACCTCGGGCCCGGTGTACGGGGTCGGTGCGGGCCGGCCCACGTACTCGGGGCGGGCGATGTGCGCCGGAACCTTGCGGGTGGGGGACTGGATGCCGGGTACGAGAGCCATGACGGCGAGTCTATCCGTCGGGTCCCGGCCGGCCCGGCGGTGTGTGCGCGGGCCCCGCCGGGCATGATCGACACGAGGCCGAGCAACGGACGTCCGACCGACAGGAGAGGCCCGAGATGGCTCTGGGATTCAACCGCAAGCCCACCGGGAAGCCGGGCGAGTGGTTCTACTGCATCAAGCACGCCAAGGTCGAGGAGGGCCCGGAGTGCCCGGCCAAGGACCGGCTCGGCCCGTACGCCTCCCGCGAGGAGGCCGGCCAGGCGCTGGCGATCGCGGACGAGCGCAACCGGGAGTGGCGCGACGACCCCCGCTGGCGCGACGGAGCGCCCGAGACCAGGGAGGACTGAGCGCCGTCACCCGGTGCCCGGCGCGCCGTCCGGGCCGGCCGCCGTCCGGCCCGGTGACCGCCGCCCGGCGGGTGTCACCGGAGCCGGCCCTCCAGGACCAGGGCCCAGGCGAGGCAGCCGAGGGCGCCGGTCGAGGCCACCGCGCGGACGACGTTCCAGCGCACCCAGGTGCCCTCGAAGTGCGCGCGCAGCCCGGCGAGGTCGGCGATCCGGTCCGGGGCGCCGGCGGCGGCGAGTTCGTTGTTGAGCGGCACGTTGACCGCCGAGGTGATCACGAACATCACCCCGTACAGCACGATCGCGGCCACGATCCACGGCAGCACCGACCGCGCGGCGCCGCGCCAGTGCAGTACCGCGGTGGCCCCGGCGAGCAGGATCGCGCCGCCGAAGCCGACCCCGAACCAGCCGTTGAGTATCGAGGTGTTGATCCGCTGCATCACGTCGACGAAGGTGCGGTCGTCCACCCCGCCCAGCGCGATCATCACGGAGCAGGCGTAGGCGTAGAAGAGGCCTGCGGTGAGGCCCATCGTGACGGTCGCCGCGAACAGGGTGGCGCATCTGAGCACTGACATCGTGGTCTCCCGGGGCTGAGGTCCTGGTCCGGACGGTTTCTGTCGCCCTGTCAGTCAACCGCCGCGGCCCCGGGCGGGCCATGGCCGAGAGGCTCACCGGCATACGCGGGCGTCCAGGCACTGTCCTAGACTCGGCGGTATGGACGCACTCGCCGGCCTGCTGGACGGGCCGAGGGCCCGGGGCGCCTTCCTGCTGCGGTTGGTGCTCGACCCGCCGTGGTCGCTGCGGATCCAGGACCGCGCGCCGCTCACCCTCCTGCTGGCGGAACGCGGCGGCGCCTGGATCGTCCCCGACCGGGCGGAGCCGGTCCGGCTGCGGCCGGGCGACATCGCGGTGGTCCGCGGCCCCGAGCCGTACACCATCGCCGACGACCCGGCCACCGAGCCGCGGATCGTGATCCACCCCGGTGAGCTGTCCACCACCCCGGACGGCCGGGAACTGTGCGAGGACATGACGCTCGGGGTGCGCACCTGGGGGGACGGGCCGGACGGCTCCGCCGTGCTGATCAGCGGCACCTACCAGCTGGACGGCGAGGTGAGCCGCCGGCTGCTGGCCGCGCTGCCGCAGGTGCTGGTGCTGCCCGCGGACGCCTGGCGGAGCCCGTTGCCGGCGCTGCTGGCGGAGGAGATCGGCCGGGAGGAGCCGGGGCAGGAGGTGGTCCTGGACCGGCTGCTCGACCTGCTGCTGATCGCCGTCCTGCGGGCCTGGTTCTCCCGCCCGGAGGCCGGCGCCCCGGCCTGGTACCGGGCGCAGGGGGATCCGGTGGTCGGGCGGGCGCTCAGGCTGCTGGACGAGGACCCGGCCCGCCCCTGGACGGTGGCCCTGCTCGCCGGCGAGACGGGCCTGTCCCGTGCCGCGCTGGCCCGCCGGTTCACCGAACTGGTCGGCGAGCCGCCGATGGCCTACCTGACCGGCCGGCGGCTCGCGCTGGCCGCCGACCTGCTCCGCGAACCGGACGCCACCGTCGGCGCGGTGGCCCGCCGGGTCGGCTACGGCAGCGCCTTCGCCCTCAGTACCGCCTTCAAGCGCGAACGCGGTGTCAGCCCGCAGGAGCACCGCGCGGGCGTCGGG
The DNA here is from genome assembly GCF_042673745.1 of Kitasatospora sp. NPDC057015. NCBI lineage: Bacteria > Bacillati > Actinomycetota > Actinomycetes > Kitasatosporales > Streptomycetaceae > Kitasatospora > Kitasatospora sp. NPDC057015. Next base: position 105,044 of record NZ_JBHUSG010000032.1, on the reverse strand, counting down.
GCCGGCCGTCGCTGAACGCCGGCCCTCGGCAGCAGGAGTGACGCGTCGTCAGCCGACCGGCTGCGGGCGCAGCTCCCGTTCGGCCTTCACCGCCGCGACGTGCGGGTCCGTCCGGGCGTCGTACGCGAGCAGCCTGGGCAGCGCCGAGGCCAGCGCCCCCACGCCGACCACGCAGGCCAGCCCGCCGGCCCAGATCGAGCCGCGGACGCCGATCACCCCGGCCATGGCGCCCACCCGGACCTGGCCCAGCTGCGGGCCGACCGAGTAGCTCAGCAGCTCCACCCCGGCCAGCCGGCCGCGCAGTTCGTCCGGGATCGACTGGTTCCACATGGTGGCCCGGCCCAGGCCGCTGACGTTGTCCGCGCCGCCCGCCACGGCCAGCAGGAGCAGGACCAGCCAGATGTTGCCGACCAGTCCGGCGCCGGCCATCGCCGCGCCCCAGCCGAGCGCCGCGAGCACCACCATCCGGCCGTGCCGGTGCACCCGGGAGGCCCACCCGCTGGTCGCCGAGACCACCAGGGAGCCGGCCGCGGCCGCGCCGTACATCAGGCCGAGGGCCCAGTGCGCCCCCAACTCGTCGGCGAGGAAGGGGAAGACCGCGTTGGGGAAGGCGAACAGCATGGCGCAGACGTCCACCACGTAGGTGCCGAGCAGCTCGGGCCGGCTGCGGGCGTACCGCAGGCCCGCCGCGATCCCGGCCAGCGAGGGCTTCTCGGCGCCGCTCGGCGGCGGCACCGCCCGCATCCGGGCGAGCAGCAGCAGGGAGGCGGCGAAGGTGGCCACGTCCAGCGCGTAGGCGGTCTGCACCCCGGCGAAGGCCACGATCAGCCCGGCCAGCGCCGGGCCGAGGATCGAACCGGCGCTGCGGTAGAGCGAGTTGAGTGCGTAGGCGGCGCTCATCTGGTCGTGCGCCACGATCCGCGGGGTGAGCGTGTCCAGCGCCGGGCGCTGCAGGCCGTCCAGCGCCGCGACCAGGGCGACCACCACGTACACCGGCCACAGCAGCGGCGTCGGCAGCAGCGCGTTGAGCAGCAGCAGCCCGGAGAGCAGGCCCAGCCCGGCCTCCGCGGCCAGCACCAGCTTGCGGCGGTCCAGCGCGTCGGCGAGCGCGCCGCCCCAGAGGCCGAAGACGATCAGCGGGATCAGTTCCACCGCGCCCACCAGGCCGACCGCGACGTAGGAGCCGGTGAGCTCCTTGATCTGCATCGGCACGGCGACGTACGTGAGGAAGGAGCCGAAGGTGGTGACGCAGCCCGCACTCCAGAGCAGCCGGAAGTCCCGGGAGGAGTGCCAGGGGGCCAGGTCCGGGCGCAGTCCGCGCAGCAGGGCGCGCAGTCGGCCGGTATGCGGGGGTTCGTCGCTCACGAAGGGGCATCCTCCGCCGTGCGCCGGTGGTCGCGCAACCGGATTTCCGGCGCCCGCCGGAACGGCCGCCCACCCTGCTGCGCCCGGTTCGCCGCGCGGCGGGCCCGGTCACCAGCGGGCGACCGGCGGCGCCGCCAGCCGCCGGGCCAGCGCGGACAGCCGGCCGCCGCCCCGCGGGCTCTCGCCGGCCGCCGCGCCGACCAGGTGCTGCACCAGTTCGAAGGGCTCCGCCGGGGCGTCCTCGACGGTCAGCGACTCGTGCGCCAGCGCGGCCAGCTCCCGGTCGCCGGTCTCCAGCGCGAGGACGGTCGCACCGGCCCGGCGGGCGTCCAGCACCCGCTCCAGCAGGGGCGGCCCGGCCGCGCCGGGGGCCACCACCAGGAGGGTCTCCCCGCGCCGGGCCGCCGCCAGCCGCGGCAGGCCGTGCGCGAGGTGGGCGGGCGCGCCGGCCGGCACCCGGTGGCGCAGCAGGGTGGGCGCCAGCTGTGGCACCGCGGACCAGCCGGCCTCGTCCTCCAGGTGGGCGGCCAGGTGCCAGGGCTCGTACTCGGCCGTCCCGACCAGCAGCAGGCCCTCGGCCGAGCGCCGGGTGACCGAGCGCCGCAGCGCGCCCGCGAAGGTCCTGGTCGACTCGATCCAGCCCGTCCCGGCCAGGGATTCCCGGAGTGCCGAAACTCTCACCGCGTCCATGGCGTCAAGGATGTCGTGGGGCCCGGGCCTTTGGCAGGATCATCGACATGACTTCCCTCGAATCAGCGACCAACCCGGCCCACGACCTCCCCGACGTCTCGCAGCTCGTCGTCGGCGTCCTGGGCGGCACCGGCGACCAGGGCCGGGGTCTGGCCTACCGGCTGGCCAAGGCCGGCCAGCGGGTGATCATCGGCTCCCGCACGGCGGAGCGGGCCGAGGCCTCGGCGGCCGAGCTGGGCCTCGGGGTGCGCGGCGCGGACAACGCGACCACCGCCCGCGAGAGCGACGTCGTGATCGTCGCGGTGCCGTGGGAGGGCCACGCCGCCACCCTGGCGGCCCTCCGGGAGGACCTGGTCGGCAAGATCGTGGTCGACTGCGTGAATCCGCTGGGCTTCGACAAGCAGGGTGCCTACGCGCTGAAGCCGGAGGAGGGCAGCGCCGCCCAGCAGGCCGCCGCCCTGCTGCCCGACTCCCGGGTCACCGCGGCCTTCCACCACCTGAGCGCGGTGCTGCTGCAGGACGAGACGATCGAGGAGATCGACACCGACGTGATGGTGCTCGGCGAGGAGCGCGCCGCGACCGACGTCGTGCAGGCGCTGGCCGCCCGGATCCCCGGCATGCGCGGCGTCTTCGCGGGCCGGCTGCGCAACGCCCACCAGGTGGAGTCGCTGGTGGCGAACCTGATCTCGGTCAACCGCCGCTACAAGGCCCACGCGGGCCTGCGGATCACCGACGTGTGACACCCGGCCCGGCCCGTACGGGCGCAACGCCCGGGCGCTGCGGGCACCGGAACCGCGCGGTGCGTCCGGGACCGCCCGCCGTGTGCCGGTGGGTCCGAGCCCCCCTCGGTCGCGCCGAGGGGGGCTTCGGCGACAATGGACCCGGACCGTACCCGGCCTTAGGAGCCCCCCGCCATGCCCCGCACCGCCCTCTACGCCTCGATCGTCCTCATCCTCGCGGTGTCCGCCGCGGTGGTGTCCTTCGTGCAGGGCAACTGGCTGGGCGTGGTCTGGGTGCTGCTGGCGGGCGTGTCGAGCAACATCGCCTGGTTCCACGTCCGCAAGGAGCGCCTGGCGAAGGCCGCCGCGGCGGCCGGCCCGGCCAGCTGAGCGCGGCGGCGGCCCGGGGCCGGTGACACGGGGGCCCCTACGCGGGCCCGGCGGGTCGCGCGGGGGCACGCTCGGGCCGCACGGTCCTGCGGTCGCCCGCCCGGTGACTGCTCAGTGCTTCCAGAACTGGAACAGGCCGACGCCGTCCCAGATCACCCTGCGGTCCACGCCGAACAGCTCGGTGATCTGGTAGACCACCTCGAAGAAGAGCCGGTTCACCTGGGGCTGCCACAGCAGGGCGAACACGGCCAGCATCCCGTACATCGCGAACGGCTCGACGGCCCGCCGCACCTTCGGCGAGAGCCACGGCTCGGCGATCCCGTAGCCGTCCAGGCCGGGCACCGGCAGCAGGTTCAGCAGCGCGGCGCTGACCTGGAACATCGCCAGGCAGGCCAGCGCCGCCGGTAGCGGTGAGATCGTTCGACCGCCGACCTCGACCAGGTGGCTCGGGTCGTCGAACCAGCCGGCGCCCACCGCCGTCAGCAGCACGCCCGCGAACAGCACGTTCACCAGCGGCCCGGCGGCCGAGACCAGGCTGTTCTTCAGCCGCCCCCGGATCCGGTGGCGCTCGATGTACACCGCGCCGCCGGGCAGACCGATGCCGCCCATGACCACGAAGACCACCGGCAGGACGAAGCTGAACAGCACGTTGGTGTACTTCAGCGGGTTCAGCGTCAGGTAGCCCTTGGTGCCGATGCTGATGTCCCCGCTGTGCAGCGCGGTGCGGGCGTGCCCGTACTCGTGCAGGCACAGCGAGACCATCCAGCCCGCCACCACGAACAGGAACACCCCGAAACCGGCGTTCCCGTAGCCCGACCAGACGGCCCAGCCGGAGGTGCCGAGCACCGCCAGCAGCACCCAGAACACCGGGCTGATCCGGCGGTCCCCGCTGCGCGAGCGCCGTGCTTCGGCAAAGGTCATGAGGGGTCTGCTCCGGAGGTCGGGGTCGGGGCGCGGACGGGCACGGGTGCCCGTGGAGGGCAGGGGACCGATCATGCCCGGCCGCCCCGGCCCGGACAAGCCGCCCCGGGTGAACGTACGGGACGGCGCGGCGGGTTCCTGCCCCGCCCGCGGGCGACGGGCCCGGTGTGCCCCCGGCCGGCCACCGGGCCCCGGAACCCGTCCCTCCGGTGGACCGGACGCCGTCCACCGCATATATGGGCGTGCGGGGTGCCGGGCGTCGATCAGAATGGGCGGGTGCACTACGGCATCCTCGGTACCACCACGGCCCACCACGACGACGGGACGGCGATCCCGCTCGGCGGCGCCCGGCTGCGCGCCCTGCTCGCGGCGCTCGCCCTGCGGCACGGCCGGCCGGTCTCCGCCGACCTGCTGGTCGAGGAGGTCTGGGGCGACGAGCCGCCGCAGGACGCGTCCGCCGCGCTGCAGACCCTGGTCGGACGGCTGCGGCGGACGGTCGGCCGCGCCGAGATCGGCTCCGGCCCGGCCGGGTACTGGCTGACCGGCCCGGACACCGACCTCGCCGAGTTCCAGCGCCTGTCCACCGAGGGCCGCCGGGCCCTGGAGGCGGGCGACCACGCCCTCGCCGCCGAGCGGCTGCGCGACGCGCTCGCCCTCTGGCGCGGCGCCGCGCTCGCCGACCTGCCCGACCGGGCCGGCCCGGCCGTCCGGCTGGAGGTCCAGCGCGAGGAGGTCCGCCGGGACCGGATCGCCGCCGACCTCGGCCTCGGCCGCGCCACCGAGGTCACCGCCGAACTGGCCGGGCTCGCCGAACAGCACCCGTTGGACGAGCAGGTGCAGTACCTGCTGATCCGCGCGCTGCACGACAGCGGTCGCGGCGCGGAGGCGCTGCGCCAGTACGAGCGGGTACGGCGCGCGCTGGCCAGCGAGCTGGGCGCCGACCCGGGCAGCCGACTGCGCCGGCTCCAGCGGGAGTTGCTCCACCCGACCGACCACGACCCGGCCGACCACGACCCGACCGCCGCCCCGGCCGACCGCGACCGGAGCCCGGCCCCGGCCGGCCGCGACCAGGCCGCCCCGCCGGTGGCCCCGAGCCCGGCCGCGGCGGGCTCGCCGGCCCCCCGACTCCCGCGGGAGCAGTCACCCGGCGAGGAGCCGGCGCTCCGCGACCAGCCGCCGCAGCCCGCCCCGCGCGCCGGCAACCTGCGGGCCAGGCTGACCAGCTTCGTCGGCCGGGAGGCCGACCTGGCCGCGCTCCGGGCCGCCCTGACGGCGGGCCGGCTCACCACGCTCACCGGCCCCGGCGGCTCCGGCAAGACCCGCCTCTCGGTGGAGGCCGGCCGCGCCGAACAGGCCGCCGGGCACTGGCCGGACGGCGTCTGGGCGGCCGAACTCGCCCCGCTGGAGAGCCCGGAGGCCGTTCCCGGCGCGGTGCTCTCCGCGCTGGGCCTGCGCGAGACGGTCCTGCACACCGGCAACAAGGTCGTCGAGGTGATCGAGCGGGCCCCCGACGACCCCGTCCGCCGGATCGTCGACCACTGCGGCCGGCGCCGGATGCTGATCGTGCTCGACAACTGCGAGCACCTGATCCAGGCCGCCGCCGACCTCGCCGACCGGCTGCTCGCCGAATGCCCCGGCCTGACGGTGCTGGCCACCAGCCGGGAGCCGCTCGGGGTGCCCGGGGAGACGGTGCTGCCGGTCGAACCGCTGCCCGACCCGGTCGCGCTGCGCCTGCTGGCCGAGCGCGCCGCCGCCGCCCGGCCGGGCTTCGACCCGGCGACCGATCCGGAGGCCTGCGCGGAGATCTGCCGCCGGCTGGACGGTCTGCCGCTCGCCATCGAACTCGCCGCCGCCCGGCTGCGGGTGATGACGCCGCGCCAGATCGCCGACCGGCTGGACGGCCGCTTCGCCCTGCTCACCGCCGGCAGCCGCACCCTGCTGCCCCGCCAGCAGACCCTGCGCGCCGTCGTCGACTGGAGCTGGGACCTGCTGGGCGAGCACGAACGCGCCGTGCTGCGCCGCCTGTCGGCCTTCGCCGGCGGCTGGACGCTGGAGGACGCCGAGGCGGTCTGCTCCGACGAGGCGGATGTGCCCCGCGCGGAGGTCGCCGACCTGCTGCTCTCCCTGGTCGACAAGTCCCTGGTGGTGGCCGGCCTCGACACCGACGGGCCGCCGCGCTACTGGATGCTGGAGACCATCCACGAGTACGCGGCCGAGCGGCTGGCGCAGGCCCCCGCCGACGACGTCCACCTCCGCCACCTGCGGCACTACCGCGACCTGCTCCGGGACTCCGAGCCGGACCGCTACGGCCCGCGGCAGATGGCCCTGCTCGGCACGCTGGAGCGGGAGCGGGACAACATCCGGGCGGCGCTGCGGCGCGCCGTCGACCGCGGTGAGGAGCAGGACGCGCTGGTCCTGGCCCTCGGCATGAGCTGGTTCTGGACGTTGCGCGGCTACAGCGCGGAGGCGCACACCTGGTTCGACGCGGTGGCCCGGCTCGGCCCGGACCCGTTCGCGGACGGGGCGCCCGCGCCCGAACCGCTGGCCGCCGACATCCTGCACTGCCCGCTGCCGATGGCCCCGGCCGTCCTGGACGAGGCCCGCCGCCAGCTGCGGATCAACCGGCTGATAAGCCTGTTCGAGGGCAACCTGGAGGTGCTGGGCGACCAGGACGCCACCGACCTGGCCCGCCGGATCATCCGGACGTACACCCGGGACCTGCCCCAGTCCTACCGCTTCCCGGCCCTGATGCGGGTCTTCGCGGCCTTCCTGGCCGGCCAGTTGGAGGACATGAAGGAGATGCTGGACGACGCGGTGGCCGGCTGCCGGGTCCACGGCAGCACCAGCGACCTGGCGTTCATCCTGCAGATCCGGGCCAAGATGATGAACGACTGGTCCGGCGGCCTGGCGGACGGGATCCGGGACGGCGAGGAGTCCCTGGCGCTGTTCACCCGGGCCGGCGACCGCTGGGGGATGTCGCAGGCGCTGGCCGCCCGCGGCGAGTCGCTCGCCACCGCGGGGGAGATGGAGCAGGCCGCCGCCGCGTACCGCGAGGCCATCGGGCTGGCCCAGGAGCTGGGCGCGCCGCAGGAGGTGCCGATACTGAGGGTTCAGCTCGGCAACACGATGATGGGCACGGACGTGGAGGCCGGGGAGCGGGAGGTCCGGGCGGCGCTGGACACGCTCGGCGAGGGCCACCAGGGCGGCAACGGCGCGGTGTTGTACGGCCGGCTGGTGCTCTGCGGCGTGCGCATGGTGCGGGGGGACTTCCCCGGGGCGCTGCACGAGCTGGATCTGCTGGACACCGAACAGCACTCCTTCGGCCCGCTGGTGCCCGAGGTGGTGCCGTCGATGATCGCCTGCACCCGCGGCTGGGTGGTCGCCCGGTCCGGCCGGCCGGAGGAGGGGCTGCGGCTGCTGCTGGACGGCTGGTCCCGACTGCGCGAGGTGAAGGGCCAGGCGGGGATCTTCGCCGAGCAGATGACGGTGCTGCTGGTGCCGGCGGCCGCCGGCGTGCTGCGCGCCTTCGCCGAACGCGACGGTGACCTGGAGTGCGCGCGGGTGGCCGTCCGGCTGCTCGGCCGGCACGAGCGGATGAACGGCCCCAAGGGCGGTCCGCTGGAGGTGCTGGACCGGCAGCAGACCTGTCAGCGGCTGCGGAGCATGCTGGGTGACGAGGCGTTCGAGGCGGCGTACGCCGAGGACGTCTCCTCGGCCACCGAAGGGACGGCCTGGCTGCTCGACTCGATCAGCGAGGTGCTGCGGGCGCGGGGCATCGAGGCCTGAGAGGCCCGGCCTGCCCGTGGTGTCAGAGGTCCCGAACGCCCCGAAGCCCTGCGGCTGTCGGAGCCGTCAGGGCGTTCGGGGCCTTCGAGGCCGGGCGCTCCGGCCGGCGGTCAGGTGCGCTTGCGGAACCGGGCCACGGCGAGCGGCGCGAAGATCGCGGTGACGGTGACCGACCAGATGACCACGATCAGCACGGAGTGCGTCAGCGGCCCACCGTTGAGCAGGTTGCGGCAGGCGTCCGCGAGGGCGGACAGCGGGTTGTAGTCGGTGAACGACTGCAGCCAGCCGGGCATCGAGTCGGTCGGCGCGAAGATCGAGCTGCCGAACTGCAGCGGCATGATCACCAGCATCGCCACCCCCTGGACGGCCTGCGCGCTGCGCAGCGCCATGCCCAGCAGCATCGAGATCCAGACCATCGACATGCCGAACAGCAGGGACAGGCCGATGGCCGCCAGCACCTCCAGCGGGCCGGTCTTCACCTGGAAGCCGAGGATCAGCGCGAAGACGATCAGGATGGTGAAGGAGAGCAGGGCCCGGCAGGTCTCCGCCGCGATCTTGGAGACCAGGACGGCGGAGCGGCCGATCGGCAGGGTCCGGAAGCGGTCCATCACCCCGGTCTGGAAGTCGCTGTTCAGGCCGGTGCCGACGGCCATCGCCAGGGTGATGCCGGTCTGGCCGAGCAGACCCGGGATCATGTACTGCTTGTAGGCGTCCTGGTTGCCGGAGATCGCGCCGCCGAAGACGTAGACGAACAGCACGGTGAAGATGATCGGCATCAGCACGGCGTCGAACATCGACTCCGGGTCGGCCTTGATCCGCATCAGGTTGCGGCGGGTCAGCGCGCCGATGTGGCGGAAGGTCGAGCGCAGGCCGATGCGCTGGTCGGGGTCGGCGGCCGGGGCGCGGACCGCGGGCGGGGTCAGGGTCGCGGTGCTCATGCGACGGGCTCCTTCACGGGGGCGGGGGCGGCGTCGGCCACGGCGGGCTTGCCGGTGATGGTCAGGAAGACCTCGTCCAGGCTCGGCACCTTGGTGTCGATCCCGGCGATGCCGAAGCCCCGGGTGCCCAGCACCCCGACCACGGCGGTCAGTTCCTCCTCGCCGGCGATCGGGACGGAGAGCAGCCCGGTGTCGGTGGAGAAGGTGGCGGCGGCGATGCCGCTCTCGCGCAGGCAGCGGGCCATCTCGGGCAGCTCGGCGGGATGGACGGGACGGACCTGCAGGGTCCGGCCGCCGACCTGGGCCTTGAGCTCGGCGACGCCGCCGGCGGCGATCACCCGGCCGCGGTCGATCACGGTCAGCTCGTCGGCCAGCTGCTCGGCCTCCTCCATGTACTGCGTGGTCAGCAGGACGGTGGCGCCCTCGGCGACCATCCGCTGCACCTCGTCCCAGACCTCGTTGCGGGTCCGCGGGTCGAGGCCGGTGGTGGGCTCGTCCAGGTACAGCACCTTGGGACGGCCCATCATGCTGGCGGCCAGGTCGAGCCGGCGGCGCATGCCCCCGGAGTAGGTCTTGGCGGTGCGCTTGGCGGCCTCGGTGAGCGAGAAGCGCTCCAGCAGCTCGGTGGCCCGCTCCTTGGCGTCCTTGCGGGAGAGGTCGAGCAGGCGGCCGATCAGGTAGAGGTTCTCGTAGCCGGAGAGCATCTCGTCGACGGACGCGTACTGGCCGGTGAGGCCGATGGTGCGGCGCAGCTGCTTGGGCTGGCGCACGACGTCGTAGCCGCCGACGAAGGCGGTGCCGGCGTCCGGCTTGATCAGCGTGGAGAGGATGCGGACCAGCGTGGTCTTGCCGGCGCCGTTGGGGCCGAGGACGCCGAGCACGGTGCCCGGGCGGACGGTGAGGTCGACGCCGTCGAGGGCCTTGGTCTGCCCGTAGTGCTTGACGATGCCGCGGACCTCGACGGCGTTGCCCGGATCGGCGGGGGCCCGGTCGTTCCGGGGGGTGGCGATTCGTGTCATGCTCCGAGACTGCCCGGCCCCACTGTCAGAGCGCTGACAGCCTGCTGTCGGGGCGGGCAGCTCGCTGTCACGCCCGCGGCCGCCCGCCGGCACTCCGCCGTCACGCCTGTCCGCCGCCCCGCCCGCCGGGCAGCGGGAACGGCAGGTGGCGGGCCCCTGCCGGGCCCGCCACCTGCCGTTCCTTCATGCCGAGCGCTGTTCGGCCGCGGTCACTTGAAGGTGTGCTCCGGCGCCGGGAAGCTGCCGGCCGAGACGTCCGCGGCGAACTCGCGGGCGGCGTCGCCGAGCACGGCCCGCAGGTTGGCGTACTGCTTGACGAACTTCGGCACCCGGCCGGCCGTCATGCCGGCCATGTCCGTCCAGACCAGCACCTGGGCGTCGGTGTCGACGCCCGCGCCGATGCCGACGGTCGGGATCGCGAGCTGCTCGGTGACCTGCTTGGCGAGTTCGGCCGGCACGGCCTCCAGCACGACGGAGAAGGCGCCCGCCTGCTGCACCGCCTTGGCGTCGCGCAGCAGCTGGTGCGCCGCCTCGTCGCCGCGCCCCTGGACGGGGTAGCCGCCGAACGCGTGGACGGACTGCGGGGTCAGCCCGATGTGCGCCATCACCGGGACACCGGCCTCGACCAGCAGCTCGATCGAGCGGGCGCTGCGCTCGCCGCCCTCCAGCTTCACCGCGCCGACGCCGGCCTCCTTCATCAGGCGGGCGGCGTTGTGCATGGCCTGGGCGGGGGACTCCTGGTACGAGCCGAAGGGCATGTCGGCGACGATCATCGCGCGCCGGGTGCCCCGGACGACGGCGGCGGAGAGCATCACCATCTGATCCATGGTCACCGGCACGGTGGTCTCGTAGCCCAGGTGGCAGTTGCCGGCCGAGTCGCCGACCAGCAGCACCGGGATGCCGGCCTCGTCGAAGACGCCGCCGGTCAGGGCGTCGTAGGCGGTGAGCATCGACCACTTCTCACCGCGCTGCTTCGCGGCGGCGAGGTCGCGGACGGTGACACGTCGGTTGGTGACACCGCCGTAGAGGGTGGCGGTGGTGGACGCCTGGGTCGGGGCAGGCGTGGGCGAAGAAGCGTTCATCGAACAGGCTCCTGAGAGGGTTGTGGTCTCGTGGCGCCGTACGGCGTCCCCGGATCACCTCCATGCTTGCACGGCTCGACGCGCGCGCAAAGAGGCGTGCGGCCCATGGGGTGCGATCTGCGGCACAGGGGCCCGGGTCGCGGCCTGATACCGCCCCCGGGTGTGTCGCCGGGACCCCCGACCGTGCCGCCGGGACACCCCCCGGGGGTCCGGACGGAAGTTTGCCTCGGCTTTACGATACGGACTCGTCTCGTATCGAAATCGACGCTACGCTGTTCGAGGGGGTTGCGAGACGTCATCGTCTCGGAAAGTCCCGCCAGTGTTTTCACAGAGGGACGGGAACGCCAATGACCACCGCAACCGTGCCACCCCGAGTGCCGGAAGCCATCCACCGCCGCCGCTGGGTCATCCTGAGCACCCTGGTGCTCGCCCTGCTCGTCGTCGTGCTCGACAACTCCATCCTCAACGTGGCGATGAAGACCATCGCCTCGCCCGCTCCGACCGGCCTCGGCGCCAGCCAGAGCGACCTGGAGTGGTCGATCAACTCCTACACGCTGGTCTTCGCGGGCCTGCTGTTCACCGCCGGCCTGCTCGGCGACCGCTTCGGCCGCAAGAAGTCGCTGCTGGCCGGCATGCTGGTGTTCGGCCTCGGCTCGCTGCTCTCCGCGCTGGCCTCCTCGCCCGGCGAACTCATCTCCTTCCGCGCGGTGATGGGCCTCGGCGGGGCCTTCGTGATGCCCGCCACGCTGGCCATCATCATGAACGTCTTCGAGCGCTCCGAGCAGCCCAAGGCGATCGGCATCTGGGCCGGCGCGGTGGGCCTGGCGATCGCGATCGGCCCGATCACCGGCGGCCTGCTGATCGAGCACTTCTGGTGGGGCTCGGTGTTCCTGGTCAACGTCCCGATCGTGGTCGTCGCCCTGGTCGCCATGGCGCTGCTCGTCCCCGACTCGAAGGACCCGAACCCCGGCCGGCTCGACCCGCTGGGCGTGCTGCTGTCCATCATCGGCCTGGTCGCCATGATCTACGGGATCATCAAGGGCGGCGAGCTGGCCGACTTCACCGCCGTCGCCGCGTGGTCGCCGCTGCTCCTCGGCCTGCTGGCGCTGGCCGCCTTCGTCTGGCACGAGCGGCGCACCGAGCACCCCGCGCTGGACATCGGCTGGTTCCGCAACAAGGTGTTCAGCTCCTCCGTCACGGTCATCGGGCTGGTGTTCTTCGCGCTGATGGGCGTCTCCTTCTTCGGCGTCTTCTACACCCAGAGCGTCCGCGGCTACAGCGCCCTGATGGCCGGTGTGCTGATGCTGCCGCTGGCCGTCGCCCAGCTGCTCTTCGCCCCCCGGGCCCGGCTGGTGGTGGACCGCTTCGGCATCCGCGCCACCTGCGCCGGCGGCATGGCGCTGATAGCCGTCGCCTTCCTCGGCTACCTGCTGCTCGACACCGACACCCCGATCTGGGTGCTGGTGGCGATCTCCTTCCTGATGGGCACCGGCATGGCCCACGTGATGCCCCCGGTCACCGTGGCCATCATGGCCTCGCTGCCCCGCGAGAAGGCGGGCGCCGGATCGGCGCTCAACAACACCTTCCGCCAGGTCGGCGGCTCGCTCGGTGTCGCCGTCCTGGGCGCGGTGCTCTCCACGGTGTACCGCGACGGCGTCTCGGACCGGCTGGGGCAGCTGCCGCCCGGCCTGCGGGACAAGGCCGGCGAGTCGCTGGAGGCCACCTTCGCGGTGGCGGACCGGCTCGGCCCGGCGGGCGCCGCGCTGGTCGCCCCCGCCAAGGACTCCTTCATCCACGCCATGCACGTGGTCGCCTCGCTCTCGGCCGGGGTCACCGTGGTCGGCGTCCTGCTGGCCTGGTTCCTGCTGCCGGCCAAGCTGCCGGGCGGCCCGGCCGCCGCGCCGCAGCCGGTCCGCCCGCTCACGCCGGAGGCGGCCGACGCCTGACCGGCCGACGCCTGACCGGCCCACGCCTGACGGCCGACGCCCGAGCCGGCCGACGCCCGACCGCGGACGCCCGACCGCGGACGCCGTGGCCGGCGGGCCTGCCGGGGCTTAAGGCGGTAGGTGGAGAATGGGCCCTGTCCCCCGGCCCCGGGGGACGGGGCCGGCACCGCCTGCGGGCCGTCGCCGCCGCGCCGGCCGGCGAGGGCGACGGTCGGGCCGGTCGGGCCGGCCGGGCGGGCACCGGGGAGTCGGCGCGTACCGAGGGAGAAGGAAGAGCGGGGATGGACACGGACACCAGGGCCTCGGCGGAGCACGACTGCGCCTTCTCCCCGGAGGAGTCCTGCGACGCGCCGCGCCGGGGCCGGCCGCGCAGCGAGGCGGCCGAGCAGGCCATCTTCGCCGCGGTCGAGCAGCTGATGGAGGGCGGCGCGAGCCTGTCCCAGCTCTCCGTCGAGGGCATCGCCGCGGCCGCCGGGGTCGGCAAGGCCACCATCTACCGGCGCTGGCCCAACAAGGAGGCCCTGCTGGTCGACGTGGTGGCCCGGCTGGAGGCGCCGGAGCCGCAGCTGACCGGGGGCAGCGTCCGGACCGACCTGGTCGAGATGATCGACTACATGCGCCGGCGCGGGCTGGCCAAGCGCTCGCGCTGGGTGCTCAAGGCGGCGCTCGGCCAGATGAACAGCTGGCCCGAGCTGCACGCCGCGTACAAGCAGCGGGTGCTGCAGCCCCGCCGCGAGCTGCTGCGCGCGGTCATCCGCCGGGGGGTCGCGCAGGGCGAACTGCGCGCCGACCTCGGCGAGGACCTGCTCGCCGAGATCCTGCTCGGGCCGATCCTGGTCCGCACCGTGCTCTGGGACGACTCCGACCTGAGCGACCCCCGGCTGGCCGAGACGATGGTCGACGCGCTGCTGGCCGGGGTCGCCGGCCCCTGGCCCGACGCCGGGTAGCCCGCGGCAGTGGCCTGTCTCACGAAACCGTGCCGCGCCGGAACCCCGGCGCGGCACGGTCGCGTCTGACCCGACATAGGCTGAGCCGGGAATCCGACAAATACGGCAGCAGCCCGAACGCCGACCGGCAGCACGGTCGGACGGTGACGAGCGAACGAGGGGCCACGCATGGCGCAGGCGGACAGGGCAGCGGCACCGGCGGACGGCGGCGCGACACCGGGCGCCGACGCGTCGGGCGCCGGCCCGGGCACGCGCCGGGGCCGCGGCTGGAGCCTCGGCCGGGACGACCGGGGCCGGTCCGGCTGGCGGCGCGGCTGGATCCTCGCCGTCCTGGCGCTGCTCACCGCCGCGCTGCTGGCCTTCCACTCCCAGGTGCCCAACGGCGTGGGCAACCTCGGCAGCCTGCTGGAGACCTTCCTGCCCTGGCTGGGCCTGGCCGTGCCGGTCCTGCTGCTGCTGGCCCTCTGGCGGCGCTCGGTGACGGCGCTGGTCGTGCTGCTGCTGCCCAGCCTGGTCTGGCTGAACCTCTTCGGCGGCCTGCTGACCGACAAGAGCAGCGGCAAGGGCGACTGGACCGTCCTCAGCCACAACGTGGCGGCCGCCAACACCGACGTGCCCGGCACGGTGAAGCTGCTGAACGACTCCGGCGCGCAGATCGTCGCCCTGCAGGAGCTGGCCGGCAAGCCGCTGCGCAGCTACGAGAGCGGGCTGGCCGAGGCGTACCCGTACCACGTGGTGCAGAACACCGTCGGGCTCTGGTCGAAGTACCCGATCAGCGGTGTGAGCGTGGTGGACATCAAGATCGGCTGGACCAGGGCGTTCCGCGCCCAGGTCACCACCCCGCAGGGGCCGGTGGCGGTGTACGTGGCCCACCTGCCCTCCGTTCGGGTGAAGTCCGAGGGCGGGTTCACGGCCGACCGCCGGGACGTCAGCGCCCAGGCGCTCGGTGACGCCGTGCAGGCCGAACCGCTGAAGAAGGTGCTGCTGCTCGGCGACCTCAACGGCACCATGAACGACCGCAGCCTGGCCCCGGTCACCTCGCAGATGCGCTCCGCCCAGGGCGCGGCGGGGGACGGCTTCGGCTTCAGCTGGCCGGCCTCGGCGCCGATGGCCCGGATCGACCAGATCCTCAGCAAGGGCGGGTTGAAGCCGACCAGCTCCTGGGTGCTCGGCGCGGACGGCAGCGACCACCGCGCGATCGCCGCCGACTACCGCTACGCGTAGCCACCGGCCCGGCGGCCCGCCCGGCCGCCGTGGCGGGGCGGGCGGGCCGCCGCTCGGTCAGCCCCGGCGCCAGCCGTTGGTGATCGGCAGCCGGCGGTCGCGCCCGAAGCCCTTGCGGGAGATCTTCGGGCCCGGCGGGTACTGCCGGCGCTTGTACTCGGCGGTGTCGACCAGGCGCACCACCCGGTCCACCACGGCGGGGTCGAAGCCGTCCGCCACGATCGCGTCCCGGCCCCGGTCGTCCTCGATGTAGGCGTCCAGCACGGTGTCCAGCAGGTCGTAGTCCGGCAGCGAGTCGGTGTCCACCTGGTCGGGCCGCAGCTCCGCGGACGGCGGCTTGGCGATGGTGTTCTCCGGGATCGGCGGCACCTCGCCGCGCTCCCCGGCCGCCTCGTTGCGCCAGCGGGCGAGCCGGAACACCAGCGACTTGTAGACGTCCTTGATGGGCCCGTACGCGCCCACCGAGTCGCCGTACAGCGTGGAGTACCCGACCGCCAGCTCGCTCTTGTTCCCCGGCGCGAGCACGATGTGCCCCTCCTGGTTGGAGACGGCCATCAGCAGCGTGCCGCGCAGCCGGGACTGCAGGTTCTCCTCCGCCAGGCCGGTCAGCCCGAGCGCGCCCATGTAGGCGTCGAACATCGGGGCGATCGACACGGTCCGCAGCTGCAGTCCGGTGCGGCGGGCCAGCTCGGCGGCGTCGTCGCGGGAGTGCTGCGAGGAGTACCGGCTGGGCATCGAGACGCCGTACACGTTGGCCGCGCCGATCGCGTCCACCGCGATCGCGGCCACCAGGGCCGAGTCGATGCCGCCGGAGAGACCGATCAGCACCGACCGGAAGCCGTTCTTGTGCACGTACGCCCGGGTGCCGGAGACCAGCGCGGCGTAGATCTCGGCCTCGTCGCCCACCCGGGGTGCGATCCCGGCGCGCAGCGGGACGGCGGGCGCGGGGGTGACCTCGCCGCCGAGCTCGGTACGGGTCAGGTGGAGTCCGTCGGCGAGCAGCAGCCCGTCGGTGTGGTCGGCCTGCGCGGCCGGCAGGTCGAGGTCCAGGACGAGCAGCCGCTCCTCGAACTGCGGGGCCCGGGCCAGCACCTCCCCGTCCGCGCCGACCACGATCGAGTCGCCGTCGAAGACCAGCTCGTCCTGGGCGCCGACCATGTTGACGTAGGCCAGCGTGCAGCCCGCCTCGGCGGCGCGGCGGCGCACCAGGTCCAGCCGGGCGTCGTCCTTGTTCCGCTCGTACGGCGAACCGTTGAGCACCAGCAGCAGGCCGGCGCCGGCCTCGCGGGCGGCGGTGACGCGACCGCCGTCCTGCCAGATGTCCTCGCAGATCGCCAGCGCCACGTCGACGCCGTGCAGGCGCAGCACGGCGAGCTGGTCGCCGGGCACGAAGTAGCGGTACTCGTCGAACACGCCGTAGTTGGGCAGGTGGTGCTTGGCGAAGCGGGTGACCACCTCGCCCCGGTGCAGGACGGCGGCGCAGTTCTGCGGCGAGCCGGCCGGGCGGCCCAGCTTGGCGGAGGCGTGCTCCGAGCGCCCGAGGTAGCCGACCACCACGGGCAGCTCGCCCAGGCCCTCGGCCGCGAGCCGGGCGGCCAGCCCGACCAGGGCGGCGCGCGAGGCCTCGACGAAGGAGGAGCGCAGCGCGAGGTCCTCCACCGGGTACCCGGTGAGGACCATCTCGGGGAAGGCGACCAGCTGGGCGCCGGCCTCGGCGGCCTCCCTGCTCCGGCGCACCACCTCCTCGGCGTTGCGCGTGAGGTCGCCGACGGTGGGGTCGATCTGGCTCAGGGCGAGACGGAGATTGGGCATGCCCCGAGTGTAATCGTCTATCTGACGCTATGTCTCGGGCGGGGCCCCGGAACGGCTGTGCAGCGGCAGTGGGGGCGACCGTCGAACCGCGGTGGAGCGGCTCGGGACGGGCTGCGGAGCGCCGCCGGCGCGGGTGCGCGGCCGGTGGTCGGCAGGTGTCCGGCGGGAGGAGGCGGCGCGTGGGCGGCGCCGGTGCGGCGGGCGGGTGGCCCGCAGGTGGAAGCACCCGACCAGGTGTCGGATTTCCGATGGTGATCCGCCATGATGGGGGCAGCCGCTTTCGAGCCGCTTCCGACGTAACACGAACGTAAAGAGCAGAGGTGAGACTGTCCCCATGGGCAAGCAGCAGGAGTTCGTGCTTCGTACGCTCGAAGAGCGTGACATCCGTTTCGTCCGGCTGTGGTTCACCGATGTACTCGGGTTCCTGAAGTCGGTCGCCGTGGCTCCGGCGGAGCTGGAACAGGCCTTCGAGGAGGGCATCGGGTTCGACGGCTCGGCCATCGAGGGCTTCGCCCGGGTCTACGAGTCCGACATGATCGCCAAGCCGGACCCGACGACCTTCCAGATCCTGCCGTGGCGCTCCGAGACCCCGGGCACCGCCCGGATGTTCTGCGACATCATGATGCCCGACGGCTCGCCCTCCTACGCGGACCCGCGGTTCGTGCTGAAGCGCACCCTGGAGAAGGCCTCCAGCCTGGGCTTCACCTTCTACACCCACCCCGAGATCGAGTTCTTCCTGCTGAAGAACCTCCCGGGGGACGGCACCGCGCCGATCCCGGCCGACCAGTCCGGCTACTTCGACCACACCCCGCGCGGCGTCGGCCACGACTTCCGCCGCCAGGCCATCACCATGCTGGAGTCGATGGGCATCTCGGTGGAGTTCTCCCACCACGAGGGCGCCCCCGGCCAGCAGGAGATCGACCTGCGCTACGCCGACGCGCTCTCCACCGCCGACAACATCATGACCTTCCGTCTGGTCATGAAGGAGGTCGCGCTGGAGCAGGGCGTGCACGCCAGCTTCATGCCCAAGCCGTTCTCCCAGCACCCCGGCTCCGGGATGCACACCCACCTCTCGCTCTTCGAGGGCGACCGCAACGCCTTCCACGAGTCCGGCGCGGAGTACCAGCTCTCCAAGACCGGCCGCTCCTTCATCGCCGGCCTGCTGCGGCACGCCGCCGAGACGGCCGCCGTCACGAACCAGTGGGTGAACTCCTACAAGCGCATCTGGGGCGGCTCGCAGCGCACGGCCGGCGCGGGCGGCGAAGCCCCGTCGTACATCTGCTGGGGCCACAACAACCGCTCCGCGCTGATCCGGGTCCCGATGTACAAGCCCGGCAAGCAGGGCTCCACCCGGGTCGAGGTCCGCTCGCTGGACACCGGCTGCAACCCCTACCTCGCGTACGCCGTGACCCTGGCGGCGGGCCTCAAGGGCATCGAGGAGGGCTACGAGCTGCCGCCCGGCGCGGACGACGACGTGTGGGCGCTCTCCGACTCCGAGCGTCGGGCGATGGGCATCCAGCCGATGCCGCAGAACCTCGGCGAGGCCATCGACCTGATGCAGCGCAGCGAACTGGTCGCCGAGACCCTCGGCGAGCACGTCTTCGACTTCTTCCTGCGCAACAAGCGCCAGGAGTGGGAGGAGTACCGCTCCGAGGTCACGCCGTTCGAGCTGCGCAAGAACCTCCAGGTGCTGTAACCGCAGGTCGGAGTACTCACCGGGGCGAGTGGACGCCCCGGGCCGGCGGATCCGTACCGCCGGCCCGGGGCCGTTCCACTCGCCCCGGGCCGTTCCCGGGCCGTCCGCCCGCCGCGCTACGGCCGCCGCAGCAGGTCCAGCGCCAGCGGGTGGAGCCGGGGGTTTCCCACCACCGCGGCGCCGTTGCCGGCCGTCCGGACTCCCCGGAGGTCGGTGAAGACCCCGCCGGCCTCCTCGACGATGATCTGACTGGCCGCCAGGTCCCACAGGTGCCCGGTCGAGTCCAGGCTGAGGTCGAAGCTCCCCTCGGCGACCCACATCTGGCCGAGCCAGCCGCCCGAGCCGAAGCTCCACCGCACCGCGCCGACCAGGTCCGCCAGTCGGTCGAGCAGCTCCCGGTCCCGCCACGCCTCCAGCTGCGAGAAGCTGAGATGGGCGTCGGCCAGGTCGGAGACGGTCGACACCTCCATCCGGCGGCCGTCGGCGTAGGCGCCCAGTCCGGCGGCCCCCCACCAACGACGCTCCAACGCCGGTGCGCCGATCACACCGACGACCGGCTGGTCGTCCTCGACCAGGGCGATCAGGGTGGCGAACGCCGGGTGGCCGCGGGCGTAGTTGTTGGTGTGGTCGACGGGGTCGACGACCCAGCGGCGCCGGGGCCCGGCGGTGTCCTGGTGGAACTCCTCCGCGACCAGCCCGTCACCGGGGCGCCTCGACGCCAGCAGCCGGGCGATCTCGCGCTCGATCTCCAGGTCGGCCTCGGTGACGAGGCTGCGGTCGGCCTTCACCCGAGGTTCGGCCCGGCGGAAGTGGTGGAGCGCGATCTCACCGGCCAGATCGGCCAGCTGCTGGGCGAGTTCGAGGTCCTCCGCGCGGGAGGGGGCGTCGGCCGGCCCGGACGGGAGCGGGGGGTCCGCGGGGATGGTCACGTCTGGCTCCGCCTTCCTGACTTCGCTGTCTTCCTGGCCGAAACCGATCTGTTCGGCCGCCGCCAACCCTACGCTTCTGACATACCGTCACAGGGGGAGAGGAGCGACCGGTCGACATGGTGACCGCAAGCTGGACCGGCGAGGACGCCGCGGAACGGGAGTTCGACTTCTTCATCAGCTACGCCCGGAGGGACGAGGTCGTCGCCCGGCAGATCCGGGACGTACTCGTCGCCAACGGCTTCTCGGTGGTGATCGACCTCGAAAGGCTGGCCTCCGGCGCGGAGTTCCTCCCGTGGATGGAGCAGGCGATCGGGGCGAGCGAACGGATCCTGGTGATCGCCACGCCGAACTACTTCGACCCCTCGTCCTACACAGCCCACGAGTACCGGCTGATGTTCGGCCGTAGAGGGGATCCCCAGGGGCGGGTGGTGCCCCTGATACTGGAGGAATGCAACGCGGAGATGGACTCGAAGCCACTGCTGGCCAGCGTCACGCCGATCCGTCTCGTCGGCATGGCGTCGAGCGAGCTGGAGCGCGAGCTGGTACGCCGCCTGACGAGCCCTCTGACGGCGGAGTACCCCGTGCCGCCTCAGCGGGTCGGTGACCAGGTGCTCCACGTGGACAACGCGCGCAGCCGGGACTGCTTCACCCTCGGTCCGCTCAGGACGACCTGGCGCCTCGTCGAGGGCGACGGCCAGCAACCGCTGACCCCGCAACGGGTCCGGGTCGAGGTCGAACCCGCCTTCGTGGAACTCCCGGACGACATGGTGCCGTGGTACGAGGAGATCCGGACCGAGCAGGAGCAGCGGCGCGCCCGGGGCCTGCCGCACCGCTGGAACGGCAACAGCTACGCGGTGTCGGGCCTGTCGATCGGGCGCACGCCGACCGACGAGAGCCCCGATCTCTGCCTGCGGCTCCAACAGGCCGACTACTACACCTTCCTGGCCACCCAGCAGCTCGACCGCGTCCTCCCGGACGGGACCACTCCGCGCAGCCGCTATCTGGACGGCATCGACCCCGAGGACGCACCGGCCTTCCTGAGCTGCAGCTTCGGCATCAACGTCGCGGTGGTCACCAGCGACAACCACCTCGTGGTGTCCCGCCGCAGCGGCCGGGTCGGGTCGTTGCCGGGGCTGTGGAGCTCCTCCGCGAACGAGGCGCTCTCGCGGGACCTCGACTCCCAGGGCCGCACCCCGCCCGACCTGTTCCGGGTCGCCCGGCGCGGTCTGGAGGAGGAGCTCAGCATCCAACAGCACGAGTGCAGCATGGAGTTGATGTTCTTCGGCATCGACGTGCAGCTCCAGCAGTGGGGTGCGGGGTTCCTCGCGAGGCTGCGCACGGTCACGGCCGCCCAGCTCCAGGAGCGCCGCAGCCAGGGCGTGCCGGACCGCTGGGAGCACGACCACCACGAGTTCGTCCCGTTCACCGTCAAGGACGTCGTCGGCTACCTGCTGCGGGAGGACCGGCGCGACGCCTGGACACCGATCGCTCCGGCGCTCTTCTACCTGGCGCTGGTCCGCGCCTACGGCAAGCGCGCGGTGACGCGCGACACCCGGAGGGTCCTGCGGGAGCTGGAACTCGACTCCGGCACCACCGTGTTCACGCCCACCCCGACCGGAGAGGTCCGATAGATGACGATCCTGGATGGCGCGCGGCGGGTGCTGCGCCGGCGCGCGGCGCAGCTGCTGGCGGGTATGGTCGCCGGTTCGGTGACCGGGTGGGCGATCTTCTCGTTATCCCGTGCCGACGGGCTGGTGCTGGCCACCGTGACCGGCGCCGTCGCCGGCGGCGCCAGCCTGCTGGCCTTCCAGTTGTACGGCCGCGCGGCCCGCCTCGCCGAGGTCACGGTGATGATCCCGCACCTCAGCGAGCTGCGGTTCGTGGTCAACGACGAGTCCCGGCAGGTGGCCTGGACGCTGTTCGTGGAGACCGTGACCCGGATCTCGATCCAGCCCCTGCAGGAGGAGGATGGCATCCTGCGCGAGTCGCTGACCTCCCTCTACGGCCTCTTCGCCACCACCAGGGAGACGCTGAAGTCCGGCCGCCCGTCCGTGCCGGTCGGCGACGGACGCACGGTCGAGCACTTCGCCATCGCCATGCTCAACAACGAGCTGCGTCCGTTCCTGGCCAAGTGGCACGTCAGACTCCGTGAGTTCGAGCAGGCGCACCCGGGCGAGCCGGAGTCCTCCTGGCCCGAGGGGCCCGTCTGCCGGGCCGATCTGCGCTCCCTGCAGGCCCGCATGTACGAGTACGCCGAGGGCTTCGCGAGCCTCGCCGGGGTTTCGGCCGCGGACGCGATGATCGGCGGGCCGCTGCCCGCCGCCGGTGGCACCGGAGTGCCGCCGGCGCGGCGCCGACCTGCCGCGGAGGCGTCCGGCTGAGCTGCGCGGGCCCGCCCGCCGGCGGGCGGGCCCGCGGGGGCGCACGTGCGAGGCTCCGGCCTCCGGGAGCTGGTCCCGCAGACCGGAGCGGCTCGGCGCCGGCAGCCGCCGGGCTACCGGGGTCGGATGATCGACAGGGAGTCGACGCCGAGGGTGACCGGTTCGTCGGTGGCGGGCGCGGCATGGAAGTTGCCGTTGTTGATGGACAGGCTCAGGACGGGGTACGAGACGAAGTCCGGGCCGACGCCCACGTGGTCCTGGTAGGCGGCGGTGAGGTTGTCCGGGTCGGTCCCGACCAGCCAGGTGACGTTGTCGGCGCCGAGTTCGGCGCCGACGTACACCCACCGGCCGGGGCCTATCTCGGGGGCGGTGTAGAGGACGTTGCTGTGCCCGGTGTGGTTGGCGAACTCCAGGCTGTCGGTGCGGTCGCTGTGCCACTCGAAGATGTCGAGCTCGTTGCCGCCCTCCCGCCAGGTCCACAGGGCGGGCCAGGCGCCCGACCCGGTGTCGGGCAGCCGGACGTGGGCGAGGATGGTGTCGCCCGTGCGCACTTCGGCGAGGTTCCCGCCGGAGTCGCAGGAGTCGCCGGTGGTGATCAGCCCGGTGTTCCAGAAGCCGTCCGGGCGGCGGGTGGCGGTGATGGTGAGGTAGCCGTTGTCGGTGTCGAGCGCGTCGGTGGTCAGGTGGTCGAGCTTGGCGTCGTTGGGGTTGGTCACGCACCGCGCGTAGGCGGCGGTCTGCCAGCCCCAGTCGCCGCCCCGGCCGACGGACAGGGTCTCGAAGGTGTCTCTGAAGACGATGTCGGTGCGGCCGTTCTGACCTGCGTGCGCGAGCGTGCCGGCCTGGGTCGCCGCGGTCGCGCAGATCAGCGCGAGGGCCAGTAGCCGGCGGGTCGGTTTCATGATCGTCGTCCTCCTGGGGAGGCTCGGCATGGTCGGTCCGGCGCGGTGGCGGCCGGTGTCCGTCCACTCACGATCCATGACGGCGCGGCGCCCCGCCCGCGCGCTGCTCCGACAGGACGAACCGGGCCGTGGCAGCCGTTGCCGAGGCCTTTTCTCCGGCGATTTCCGGGCGTCACGCTATCAGTAGGCGAATGCGGTGCTGCGGGGTCGGCAATTCGTGCGGATGTTCCGCTATCCGGCCGATAGCCGTGAATATTTTATGCGCGGTCGGGCTGCTCCCCCAGCGGAGTGATAATGCGAACCGTTGGAGTGGAAGTCCGCGCCGGAAATGGAGAGTCGTTCCCGGATTTGCCACTCTTCGTATTGCGGGATCGGCCCGTCAAACCAGGAGGTCGAGTCTCCAATGAATCGCGGTGGTTCGGTGGCCGTCGTGCTCGGCACACGGCCCGAGATCGTCAAACTGGCCCGCGTGGTGCGGGGTCTCGGTGAACACGGTCGCCTCGTCTACACCGGCCAGCACTACGACGACACGCTCTCCGGAAGCATCTTCCGGGGTCTGAACCTCCCCGCTCCGCACCTCCGGCTCGGCGGAATCGGCGGAATGCCCCGCGGCGCGCAGATCGGCGCCATGATTTCCGCTCTCTGCGACGCGTTCACGGCGGACCGCCCGCGCGTGGTCGTCGTCCAGGGCGACACCAACTCGACCTCGGCCGGAGCCCAGGCCGCGCATTACTGCGACATCCCGGTGGTCCACGTGGAGGCCGGACTGCGCTCACGCGACCGGGCGATGCCCGAGGAGATCAACCGGCAGGTGGTCGGCGTGATCGCGGACCTGCACTGCGCGCCCACCGAGGTCGCCGCGGACAACCTGCGGGCCGAGGGCGTGCCGCCGTCCCGGATCCGGGTCACCGGCAACACCATCGTCGAGGCGGTCACCGACTCGCTGCCCGGCCCCGAGGAGTCCCGGGCGATGCTGCGCCGGTACGGCGTCCCGGAGGACGGCTTCGTCCTGGTCACCCTGCACCGCCCGGAGAACACCGACGACCCGCACCGGCTGCGGCTGATCCTGACCGGGCTGGAGGAGCTCGGCCTGCCGGTGCTCTTCCCCGTCCACCCGCGGACCCTGCAGCGGGCCGAGTCGTTCGGCCTGCGCCGCACGCTGGCCGGCCTCGGCGCGGTCGACCCGGTGGACCACCGGGCGTTCCTCGGCCTCGCCCTCCACGCCCGCCTGCTGGTCTCCGACTCCGGCGGCGTGCAGGAGGAGTGCACGGTGCTCAAGAAGCCGCTGATCGTCCTGCGCAACAGCACCGAGCGGCCCGAGGCCGTCGAGGCGGGGTTCGCGACCCTGCTCCGCCCCGGGCCCGAGCTCGGCCGGGTGGCGCGCGCCCGCATCGGCGACACCACGCTGGCCGCACGGCTGGCCGCGCGCCCCTCGCCCTACGGCGACGGACGCGCCAGCGAGCGCATCGTGGACCTCGCGCTGGCCCTGGCCGGCCGGCCGGCCGCCGCGCCCGCCGCGCCCGCCGCGCCCGCCCCGCACACGTCGCCGGCCCATCACGGCGTTCCCGCCCCCCACGGAGCTGCGGCGGCGGACGCCGTCCCCCCGGTGGCTTCTCCCGTCCCATCCCACTAACGGAGGCATTCCATGTACCGACCCCACCACCACCACGCCGGCGGGGCCCTCGCCGCGACCGGCGCGGCCACCGGCAACCAGACCTTCCAGATCCTGCTGGTGGCCCTGCTGCTGTTCGTCGGCGGCGTCCTGCTACTGCGGGTCTCCCACCTGCGCAGGAACGACTGACACCGGCCTTTCGGCCCTGCCCCGTACCGCAGCACCGGACCGCGAGCAGCGGGCCGGTGCTGCGGTGTCTCCGCCGACTTCGAGGACGCACCGTGACTGACGGCAAGTACGCGCTGGTCGACCTGGCGATGGCACTGTCGCTGCTCTTCTCCCTCATGTTCGTCTGCTACGTGGTGTGCCTGGTGGTGCCCTTCGTGCGGCACAAGCCCCGCCCCTCCGGCGACGCCGACGACTTCCAGTGGCACTTCTTCATCCCGTGCCGGGACGAGGAGGCGGTCATCGGCGACACCCTGGCGTACCTGCGCACGCACTTCCCGACCACCCACCTCTGGGTGGTCGACGACGACTCGGACGACGCCACCGGCGACGTCACCGCCGCCCGGCAGGCCGCCGACCCGTACGTCCACCTGGTGCGGCGGACCCGCCCGGACGCCCGGACGGGCAAGAGCGACGCGCTGAACGCGGCGTACCGGGCGCTCACCGCCTGGCTGCCGCCCGACGCGCCGTTCGAGCGGATCGTGGTCGGGGTCTTCGACGCGGACGGCCACCCCGCGCCCGGCGGCCTCGACGTGATGGCGGCCGGGCACCTCTTCGGCGACCCGGTCGTCGGGGCGGTGCAGTGCGAGGTCCGGATGCGCAACCGCGACGACCGGCGGCCCGTCCCCGACGGCGGCCGGCTGCGCAACCTGGCCGCCCGGACCCTGGTCCGGCTCCAGGACCTGGAGTTCCGCACCACGACCGCCGCCATCCAGATGGCCCGCCGGCACACCCGGACGGTGGGCATGGGCGGCAACGGCCAGTTCACCCGGCTCTCCGCGATGCGCGCGATCACCGAGGGCGCGGCCGGCCCCTGGCGCGGCGCGCTGCTGGAGGACTTCGAGCTCGGCCTCGACCTGATGCTCGACGGCTGGCGCACGGCCTACACCACCGACACCTCGGTCGACCAGGAGGGCCTGTTCAGCCTCCGCCGGCTGATCGCCCAGCGCACCCGCTGGGGCCAGGGCAACATGCAGTGCACCCGCTACCTGGCCCGGGTCTGGCGCTCGCCCAAGCTCAGCCACTCCGGGGTGCTGGAGATCTCCTACTACCTGCTGCTGCCGTGGTTCCAGGTGTCCGCCTCACTGGCGTTCCCGCTGGTGCTGTTCTACTTCGGCCGGACCATCCTCCAGGGCGACGGCGGCTTCCTCGCCGACGGCGGCTGGGGGCTGTTCGTCGGGGCCGCCCTCGGCATCACCCAGTTCGCCCTCTGGGGGCCCGTCTACCGCTGGCGCTGCGAGCGGCAGGTCGGCTTCTGGAGCAGCCTCGGCTGGGGCGTGGCCTACGCGTTCTACATCTACATCTTCTACGTCACCGCCTGGCGGGCCCTGCTGCGGATCGTGACCGGCCGCCACCAGTGGGCCAAGACCCGCCGCAACGCCGAACTGCGGGTGGACGGCCCCACCGCCATCGAGTTCTGAGGCCCCTCACGGGCCCGCCCGCCCCCCTCCGCCGGGCGGGCCCACGAGGAGGGGCAGAGCGCGCACCGGCCCCGTAGGCTGACAGGTCGTACGGATGTTCACGGGTACGGGCGGACCGGAGGGGCGATGGCAGTGGAGGAACGGTCCGGCAGCCGGGTCAGCCGGCCGGAGATCAGGCTGGTACGGCGCGGGTTCACCGACCCCGCGGCCGCCCTGCGACTGCTGTCGGGCCCCGGCTTCGGCGCCCTCGCCGACGACCCCGTGCTGCTCGACGCCCTCGGCGCCACCGCCGACCCCGACCTCGCCCTGAACGGCCTCGCCCGGCTGCTGGAGGCCCTCGACCCGGCCGAGCAGCACACCCTGCGCGACACCCTCACCACCTCCAAGCCGCTGCGCGACCGCCTGCTCGGCGTCCTCGGCGCCTCCGCCGCGCTCGGCGACCACCTCGCCAGGCACCCCCGCGACTGGCACGTGCTGGTCACCTTCGAGCAGCAGGACATGCACCCCGGCCGGGAGGACTTCCTGCGCGCGCTCTACGACGGCGTCTGGGGCGGCGGCGCCCGCGAGGGCGCGCCACCGCCCCGCGGCGACCGCGGCGACCTGCTGCGGGTCGCCTACCGGCGCTGCCTGCTGGCCATCGCCGCCCGCGACCTCACCGGCACCACCGACCTCGCGCAGACCGCCGCCGAACTCGCCGACCTGGCCGGCTCCACCCTGCAGACCGCGCTCGACATCGCCGCCGGCGAGGACCCGCAGGCCGCCCGCGCCTGCCGGCTCGCGGTGATCGGCATGGGCAAGTGCGGCGGCCGCGAGCTCAACTACGTCTCCGACGTCGACGTGATCTTCGTGGCCGAACCCCGCGAGGGCGTCGAGGAGCACGCCGCCGTCCAGGCCGCCACCCGCCTCGCCGCGCACGCCATGCGGCTCTGCTCCGACACCACCGGCGAGGGCACCATCTGGCCGGTGGACGCCAACCTGCGCCCGGAGGGCCGCAACGGCCCCCTGGTCCGCACCCTGGCCAGCCACCTCGCCTACTACCAGCGCTGGGCCAAGACCTGGGAGTTCCAGGCGCTGCTCAAGGCCCGCCCGGTGGCCGGCGACGCCGAACTCGGCGCCGCCTACACCGACGCGCTGGCCCCGCTGGTCTGGCAGGCCGCCGCCCGGGACAACTTCGTCGCCGACGTCCAGCAGATGCGCCGCCGGGTGGTCGACTCCATCCCCGCCACCGAGATCGACCGCCAGCTCAAGCTCGGCCCCGGCGGCCTGCGCGACGTCGAGTTCTCCGTCCAGCTGCTGCAACTGGTGCACGGCCGCGCCGACCGCACGCTGCGCAGCGGCAACACCCTGGAGGCGCTCGCCGCGCTCTCGGCCGGCGGCTACGTCGGGCGCGCCGACGCGGCCTCGCTGGACGCCGCCTACCGGTTCCTGCGGACACTGGAGCACCGCATCCAGCTGCACCGGATGCGCCGCACCCATCTGATGCCCAAGGGCGAGGCCGACCAGCGGCGCCTCGCCCGCTCGCTCGCGTCGCTGATCAACGACGACACCCGGGCCGACCCGGTCGCCGCCCTGCAGCGCGAGTGGAAGCGGCACGCGGTGGAGGTGCGCCGGCTGCACGAGAAGCTGTTCTACCGGCCGCTGCTGGACGCCGTCGCCGAACTGCCGGTCGGCGCCGCCGGGCTCAGCCCGCAGGCGGCCCGCGAGCGGCTGGAGGCGCTCGGCTACGCCGACCCGGCCGCCGCGCTGCGCCACCTGTCCGCCCTCGCCTCCGGGGTCAGCCGCAAGGCCGCCATCCAGCGCACCCTGCTGCCGGTGATGCTCGGCTGGTTCGCGGAGTCCGCCGACCCGGACGCCGGCCTGCTCAACTTCCGCCAGGTCTCCGACGCCCTCGGCCGCACCCCCTGGTACCTGCGGCTGCTGCGTGACGAGAGCGCCGCGGCCGAACAGCTAGCGCGGGTGCTGTCGGCCGGCCGGCTCGGCCCGGACCTGCTGCTGCGCGCGCCCGAGGCGGTCGCGATGCTCGGCGACCCGCAGGGCCTGGTGCCGCGCGGGCGGGCGGCGCTGGAGCAGGAGATCCTGGCCGCCGTGGGCCGGGCCGGCTCGACCTCCGCCGCCGTCGCGGCGGCCCGCTCGGTGCGCCGCCGCGAGCTGTTCCGCACGGCCGCCGCGGACGTCCTCGGGCGGCTCGCCGACGACCCCGCCGAGGCCCTGGACGTGGCCGGGGAGTCGCTCACCGCGCTCAACGCGGCGACCCTGCAGGGCGCGCTGCGGGCCTGCGTGGCCGGCTGGGAGGCGCACAACGGCGCCCTGCCGACCCGGATCGCGGTGATCGCGATGGGCCGGTTCGGCGGCCGGGAGCTCGGCTACGGCTCCGACGCGGACGTGCTCCTCGTCCACGAGCCGCTGCTCGGGTCACTGGAGGAGGACGCCGCCCGGGCCGCCCACGCGGTCTGCAACGAGCTGCGCACGCTGCTCGCCGCGCCGTCCACCGAGCCGCCGCTGCTGGTGGACGCGGACCTGCGCCCCGAGGGCCGGCAGGGCCCGCTGGTGCGCACGCTGGCCTCGTACGCGGCGTACTACAAGCGCTGGTCGCACGTCTGGGAGAGCCAGGCCCTGCTGCGGGCCGAGCCGGTCGCGGGGGACACCGGGCTGGGCGAGCGGTTCCGGCAGCTGATCGACCCGATGCGCTACCCCGGGACGGGCGTGCCCGAGCGGGACCTGCTGGAGATCCGCCGGATCAAGGCCCGGATCGAGTCCGAGCGCCTGCCGCGCGGCGCCGATCCGACCACCCACACCAAGATCGGCCGGGGCGGGCTGGCCGACGTCGAGTGGACCGTCCAGCTGCTCCAGCTCCGGCACGGCCACCGGGTGCCCGACCTGCGCACCACCAGGACCAGGGCGGCGCTGGCCGCGGCCCGCGCCGCGGGCCTGGTGGCGCAGGACGACGCCGAGGTGCTGGACGCGGCCTGGGTGCTCGCCTCGCGGGTGCGGGCCGCCGTGATGCTGGTGCGCGGCCGGCCCGGCGACAGCTTCCCCGCGGACGCCCGCGAACTGGCGGGGGTGGCCCGCTACCTCGGCTACGGCGCCGGCCGCAGCGGTGAGCTGGTGGACGACTACCGGCGGGTCACCCGGCGGGCCCGGGCGGTCGTGGAGAAGGTCTTCTACGACTGAGGGTCACGGCCGAGGGTCTTCGGCGACCGGGGGCGACCCCGGGTGGGGCCGCTGCCGACCGGGGGAGGGGCCCACCCGGGGCGGTGCGGCGGAGCGCGCCGGCTCAGCGGCGGCCGGCGACGGGCTGGGGGGCGCTCCACTGCTCGGGCACCGTGACCGGGCGCTCGTCGCTCTCCCGGGCCGGCGTCCTGGGCAGCTGGTAGGCCCACACGTGGTAGACCGCGCGGGCCACCACGAAGCCGACGAGGAGGCAGAGGGCACCGCCGAGGGCGTCCATCCAGAAGTGGTTCGCGGTGGAGACGATGACCACCAGGGTGGCCAGGGGGTAGAGCACCCCGAGGGCCCGGACCCAGGCCCGGCGGGCCAGGAAGAAGATCGCCAGTCCGCACCAGAGCGACCAGCCGATGTGCATCGAGGGCATCGCGGCGTACTGGTTGGAGACGTGCGCGGCGGGGCCCGAGGCCATCGAACCCCAGGTGTCGTGGATCTTGACGGTGTCGATGAACCCGCCGCCGGTCATCAGGCGGGGTGGTGCCAGGGGGAAGAAGTAGAAGCCGACCAGGGCGATGCCCGTGGTCACGAAGAGCACCGTTCGTGCCGCCGCGTAGCGGCCCGGATGCCGTCGGTAGACCCAGACGAGCACACCTATGGTGACGATGAAGTGCAACGTCGCGTAGTAGTAGTTCATCCCGACGATCAGCCACGTGACGGAGTTGACCCCGTGGTTGACCGCGCGCTCCACGCCGGCGCCCAGCGCCCGCTCGAAGTGCCAGATCCAGGACGAGTGCAGCTGCGCGGTCGTCGCGTGCTCGGGGACGGCGTTGCGTACCAGTGAGTACAGCCAGTAGCTGACGCCGATCAGGGCGAGCTCGAACCAGAGCCGGGGTCTCGCGGGCGATCGGCGCTGCTCGCGGATCCTGCTGCGGATCGCCGCGGAGCGGCTCTGGGCGGCGCGGGTGGCTCCGTCCGGCATCCGGCCCTGGCGGGCCTGGCCTGCGACGGAACCGCTGCCGTACGCCGCGCCGGGGCGCGCGGCGCCTGGTGCGTGGATCTCGGTCGGTTCCCCCATGGACGAAGAGTCTGCCAGACGAGCTGTAGCCGTCTGCTCATCCTGTGGTTGTGGATTCTTCACCGGATGTCCCCCCAAGGGGTGAGGGGGTGGGTCCCACCGGGGGAGGGGGTGGTGCTGGTGGTGTCTTCGAAGACCGGAGGGACGGACATACGTCCCATTGTTACGCGATCGCGATCTAGGAGTCTAAGCGGGGGGTCGGCGATGAACGGGACGGGCCGTCCGACGGCGGCGGATCGGGCCCTGTCGGGGGGCGTAGGAGGCCGGGTCGATCGACCCCGGCGGCGCGCGGGCGCCGGGTCGGGCGTCGCGGGCGCCGGGCGGGCCCGGGGGCACGTGCGCGGGGTGGCTGCGCGGGTGGCTGCGCGCGGTGGCGCCCGTCCCGGCCGCGCCGGCCCGCCGGAGGCCAGGGGGCTCCGGCGGGCGACGCTGTCCCTGCCGCGGACGTCCCGACCCTCACCGGGTCGTCCGGGCCGTGCGGCTCCGCGCCATCGGCGGCCGCCCGACCGCGTGCACGGCGGGTCGGGGCGGCCCGGGTGTTCCGGTGGCACTGGTGTGTACGGCGGAGCGCGCGGTAATGACTCTGAGGGGTCCCCGCGGGGTGGGTCAAGGGGTCGGTGGAAACAATTTCAGCATCTTGCTGAAACATCTTTCACCCACTAGCGTCCACGCCACTCGATGGCGCTCCGACGGCCCGCCCGGCCGTGGCGGGGCCCATCCCGCCTGCCCGCCCCAAGGGAGCCCCTTCGTGGCCGATGTCCAGCCCCGCACGCAACGGAGCACGACGACCTACCGCAGACCCGGCCGCGCGGCCGTCCTGCTCGCCGCCTCGCTGATCGCGGCCACCCTCGGCAGCGCCGCCCCGCTCGCGGCCGCCGCCACCCCGCCGGCCCCGCCCTCCGACGCCGCGCTCGCCGGCTCCGCGGCCCGGCACGACCTCACCCGCGAGCAGTTCTACTTCGTCCTGCCGGACCGGTTCGCGAACGGCAGCACCGGCAACGACACCGGCGGCATCACCGGCACCCGGCTGGACAACGGCCTCGACCCCGCCGACAAGGGCTTCTACCACGGTGGCGACCTCGAAGGCCTGATCAAGCAGCTCGACTACATCCAGGACCTCGGCACCACCGCCATCTGGATGGCGCCGATCTTCAAGAACAAGCCCGTCCAGGGCGCCGGCGACAACGCCTCGGCCGGCTACCACGGCTACTGGATCACCGACTTCACCCAGGTCGACCCGCACTTCGGCACCAACGACCAGCTCAAGGAGCTGATCGCGAAGGCGCACGCCCGGGGCATCAAGGTCTTCTTCGACGTCATCACCAACCACACCGCCGACGTCATCGACTACGCGCAGAAGCAGTACGGCTACCGCTCCGAGGGCGCCTACCCGACGCTCGACAAGGACGGCGCGCCGGTCGACGAGACGGCCGCCG
This sequence comes from Kitasatospora sp. NPDC057015, assembly GCF_042673745.1. Classification (NCBI taxonomy): domain Bacteria; kingdom Bacillati; phylum Actinomycetota; class Actinomycetes; order Kitasatosporales; family Streptomycetaceae; genus Kitasatospora; species Kitasatospora sp. NPDC057015. Next base: position 73,363 of record NZ_JBHUSG010000032.1, on the reverse strand, counting down.
CGGACGCCGCCGCGGCGGGCGCCGGCACGGCCTTCCCCAAGGTCACGGCGAACTCGTTCCCGTACACGCCGACCTTCGCCTCCAAGGCCGACCAGAACGCCAAGACGCCGTCCTGGCTCAACGACCCGTCGCTCTACCACAACCGGGGTGACTCGACCTTCGTCGGCGAGTCCGCGACCGAGGGCGACTTCTCCGGCCTGGACGACCTCGACACCCAGAACCCGCAGGTGGTCAAGGGATTCGAGAAGGTCTACCAGACCTGGGTCAAGGACACCGGCGTCGACGGATTCCGGATCGACACCGTGAAGCACGTCAACATGGCCTTCTGGCAGCAGTGGGCGCCCTCGCTTAAGGAATTCGCCGCCAAGCAGGGGAACAAGAAGTTCTTCATGTTCGGCGAGGTCTACTCCGGCGACCCGGCCATCACCTCCCCGTACGTCACCAAGGGCAAGTTGCAGGCCACCCTGGACTTCCCCTTCCAGAACGCCGCGCGCACCTACGTCTCGCAGGGCGGCTCGGCGAAGGCGCTCTCCGACGTCTACGGCCAGGACTACCGCTACACCAGCGCCGACAGCGACGCCTACGAACTGCCGACCTTTCTCGGCAACCACGACATGGGCCGGTTCGGCAGTTTCCTGCGCAGCGACAACCCGGGCGCGGACGCCGCCACGCTGCTCCAGCGCGACCGGCTCGCCAGCGAACTGCAGTTCCTCACCCGCGGCCAGCCGGTCGTCTACTACGGCGACGAGCAGGGCTTCACCGGCGCCGGTGGCGACAAGGACGCCCGGCAGGACATGTTCGCCTCGAAGACCCCGTCCTACAACAGCGACCCGGTGATCGGCGGCTCCACCGGCTCCGCCGACCGCTACGGCAAGGACGGCGCCCTCTACACCGGCATCGCCGACCTCGCGGCGCTCCGCAAGGCGCACCCGGCGCTCGCCGACGGCGCGCAGATCGAGCGGTACGCGGCCGACGGCGCCGGCGTCTACGCCTTCTCCCGGATCGACGCCGGCCAGCAGGTCGAGTACGTGGTCGCGGTGAACAACTCCACCGAGCCCAAGAGCGTCACGCTGGACACCTTCTCGGCCGGCCAGACCTTCGACCGGCTCTACCCGGCGGCCGGCGGGCAGACCGTCAGCGGCGCCGACAAGAAGATCAGCATCGTCGTCCCGGCGCTCTCCTCGGTGGTCTGGAAGGCCGCCGGCAAGCTCGCCCCGGTCGCCGCCGCGCCGCAGATCACCCTGCGCGCCCCGGCCGACGGCTCCACCGGCACCGTGACCGTCGGCGCCGACCTCGACGGCGGCGGCTTCAACCGGGTCTCCTTCGCCGCCCAGGTCGGCACCGGCCCCTGGCAGGTGCTCGGCACCTCCGACAACGGCTCCAACAAGGTCACCCAGGACCTCGGCTCCGTCGCGCCCGGCACCGTGGTGCGCTACAAGGCCGTCGTGCAGGACTCCAGCGGCCACCTCCGCTCGGCCACCGGCGGCTTCACCACCGGCACCCCGCCGCCCACCCCGGCGCCCAGCGCCACCGCCCGGCCGTACGCGATCGTGCACTACCAGCGAAACGACAAGAACTACGACGGCTGGAACCTCTACGCCTGGGGCGACATAGCCGAGGGCGAGGGCACCACCTGGCCCGCCGGGCACGCCTTCACCGGCCGCGACGCGTACGGCGCCTTCGCCTACGTGAAGCTGAACAGCGGCGCCTCGGACGTCGGCTTCGTGGTGGAGAACAACGGCACCAAGGACGTCGACGGCGACCGCCACATCGACGTCGGCGCCACCGGCGAGGTCTGGATCAAGGAGGGCGACCCGACCGTCCGGACCGCCAACCCCGGCCCCGCGGACACCCAGCCCGCCGACACCGCGGTCATCCACTACCACCGCGCGGACGGCAACTACGACGGCTGGGGCCTGCACGACTGGACCGGCGCGGCCACCCCGACCGACTGGGGCAACCCGCTGCTGCCCGTCCGCAAGGACGCCTACGGAGCCGTCTTCGAGGTGCCGCTCGCCGCCGGGGCCACCAGCCTCAGCTACATCATCCACAACGGCGGCGACAAGGACCTGCCCTCCGACCAGTCGCTGGACTTCTCGGTCAGCGGCCACGAGGTCTGGCTGATCGGCGGTCAGGAGGGCCACCTGCTGCCGCAGAGCGCCACCACCAGCGCCCAGCTCGACCTCGGCTCCGCCAAGGCGCAGTGGATCGACGCCACCACCGTCGTCGTCCCGGCCAACTTCGGCGCCGCCGACGGGGCCCTCGCCGGCGGCACCAGCGCCCAGCTGGTCTACGACCCCGAGGGCGGCCTCAAGGTCGACAAGGGCGTGCTCAACAAGGACGGCCGCTGGCTGCGCCTGGAGCAGGCCAAGGGCGGCCTGACCGCCGCCCAGAAGGCCAAGTACCCGCACCTGGCGGGCTACCGCGCCTTCACCGTCGACCCCCGCGACGCCGGCCGGGTCACCGCGGCGCTGCGCAGCCAGCTGGTCTTCACCGAGCACCTGCCGACGGGCGCCACCCTGGCCGCCACCGGCGTGCAGATCCCCGGCGTGCTGGACGACCTGTACGCGGCCAAGGCCGCCAAGGCCGACTTCGGCCCGCAGTACTACAACGGCAAGGTCGCGCTCTCGCTCTGGGCGCCGACCGCCACCGAGGTGTCCGTCCAGATCTTCGACGGCCCCACCGGCGGCACCCCGAAGACCGTCCCGCTGAAGCTGGACGACGAGACCGGCGTCTGGGAGCTGGTCCGCGACGCGGCGGAGCTGAACGGCAAGTACTACCTGTACCAGGTGAAGGTCTGGGCGCCGAGCGTCCAGCAGAACGTGACCAACCTGGTGACCGACCCGTACTCGGTGGCGCTCTCCACCGACTCCGGGCGCAGCCTGGTCGCCGACCTGAACGCCAAGGAGCTCAAGCCCAAGGGCTGGGACAACCACGCCGTGCCGAAGGCGATCCCGGCCGGCCAGCAGCAGATCCAGGAGCTGCACGTCCGGGACTTCTCGACCGCCGACACCACCGTGCCGGTCGCCGAGCGCGGCACCTACCTGGCCTTCACCGAGTCGCAGTCGGCCGGCATGCAGCACCTGCGGGACCTCGCCAAGGCGGGCGTCACCACCATCCACCTGCTGCCGACCTTCGACATCGCCACCATCCGGGAGAACCGGGCCGACCAGAAGCTGCCCGCCTGCGACCTGGCCTCGCTGGCGGCCGACAGCGAGCAGCAGCAGGAGTGCGTGGCGGCCGTCCAGGCCGAGGACGCGTACAACTGGGGCTACGACCCGCTGCACTACAACGTGCCCGAGGGCTCGTACGCGACGGACCCGACCGGTACGGCCCGGACGGTGCAGTTCCGCCAGATGGTGCAGGCGATGCACGAGGCCGGCCTGCGGGTCGTCCTGGACGTCGTCTACAACCACACCGCCGCCGCCGGCCAGACCGAGCACTCGGTGCTCGACAAGGTGGTGCCCGGCTACTACCAGCGGCTCGACGCGGCCGGCAAGGTCACCACGGACAGCTGCTGCGCGGACACCGCGCCGGAGCACGCCATGATGAACCGGCTGGTCGTGGACTCGGTCACCACCTGGGCCCGCGAGTACAAGGTGGACGGGTTCCGCTTCGACCTGATGGGCCTGGACCCGAAGTCCACCATGCTGGACGTGCAGGCCGCGCTGCGGAAGATGACGCCGGCCTCGGACGGCGTCGACGGGAAGAACATCTTCCTCTACGGCGAGGGCTGGAACTTCGGCGCCGTCGCGAACAACGCCCGCTTCGAGCAGGCCAGCCAGCTGAACATGGGCGGCACCGGCATCGCCACCTTCGACGACCGGGTCCGGGACGCGGCGCGCGGCGGCAACTACCAGCTCTCCTCGGCGCCCCAGCAGGGCTTCGCCTCGGGCCTGTTCACCGACCCCAACGGCTCGGCCGACAACGGCACGCCCGCGGAGCAGAAGGCCCGGCTGCTGCACCAGATGGACCAGATCAAGGTGGCGCTGACCGGCAACCTGGCCGGCTACTCCTTCACCGACAGCTCCGGGAAGACGGTCACCGGCGCGGGGGTCGACTACAACGGCTCCCCGACCGGGTACGCGGCCAAGCCCGGCGAGTCGGTCGAGTACGTGGACGCGCACGACAACGCCGACCTGTTCGACGCCCTGGCGTTCAAGCTGCCGGTCACCACCTCGCCGGCGGACCGGGCCCGGATGCAGGCGCTGGCGCTCTCGCTGACCGCGCTCAACCAGGGTGCGGGCTTCGCCCAGGCGGGCAGCGACCTGCTGCGCTCCAAGTCGCTGGACGCCAACTCCTTCGACTCCGGTGACTGGTTCAACGCGATCCAGTGGGACCCGGCGCAGGGCAACGGCTGGGGCCGGGGCGTGCCGATGGCGGCCGACAACAAGTCGATGTGGCCGGTCTCCAAGTCGCTGCTGGCCAACCCGAACCTCAAGGTGGGCAGCGCCGACATCGCCTCGGCGACCGCGATCTACCAGCAGCTGGTGAAGATCAAGCAGTCCTCGCCGCTGTTCGCGCTGCCGACCGCGGCCGAGGTGCAGCAGCGCCTGTCGTACCCGCTGTCGGGCACGGCCGGCGAGACGCCGGGCGTGATCACCCTGCACCTGGACGGCACCGGCCTGAAGGGCGCGGAGAAGGGCATCACCGTGGTGTTCAACGCCACGCCCGCCGTCCAGAAGCAGAGCGTGGCCTCGCTGAAGGGCACTCAGCAGGCCCTGCACGCCGTCCAGGCGGGCGGCTCGGACCAGGTGGTCAAGGCCTCCGGATTCGACGCCGGTACGGGCACGTTCACCGTCCCCGCGCGCACCGTCGCGGTGTTCGTGCAGCGCTGACGGACCGGTTGTCGGGCGAGCCCCGCGTCACTCCCCCCACGGGAGCGGCGCGGGGCTCGCCGTCGTGCGCGCTGCGCGGGTGGTGGCCGCGGTGTCCGGGATGGGCGCAGGGGTGTCCGGATGGCGCCAGGATTGGCCGAAAACCGTTGCTGGCACGTGGGTCGCTGTGACGTGCCGGGGGTGCCCGGCGCTGGGGGAGAGGGTCCGGGCGGGGTGCCCGGGCCTGGCGCTGGTCAGTGCTTTCCGGGCGTGGCGGCGGCGACGGGCAGTAATGAAACCCATCTCCAGAAGTGCCATCGGCCGTAACACGGTCGACACCCACTGCTGACCATCGGCGGCGATGCTAATCGGCCATTCACTGGCATGCATCTGTCATTCATGACTCGTTTGCTGCCACGATTCCTCCGGCTGCAGACGCGGGGGTCCCCCACCCTCCGATGCAGTCGCATCAGGTCAGGTAAGGCGCATCGCACTTCCTGCACCACTCCCGGATCACCGCACCCGAGCCGCGCACCGGCGGCCGGGCGCCCCCACTGTGCCGCAACCCCGCGGCCAGGTTCTCTCCACCGTCCGCCAACCCGCGGCCGGTCGGAAAAGGAGTCCGTATGCCCCGCTACACCCATGCCCGGAAGGCCGCGGTTGTCATGGCCGCATCCACCGCGCTGCTCGTGACCGGCATGCCGGTCATCGCGCAGGCGGCGAGCCCCGCGCCTTCCGCAGCCGCCTCGCAGACGGTGGCCGGCCGGGACGCGCTGATCGCCTCCGCCAACCAGCAGACGGCGTCGCTCGCCCAGCAGCTCGGCCTGGGTACCCAGGAGAAGCTGGTCACCAAGGACGTCGTGCAGGACGCCGACGGCACCCGGCACCTGCGCTACGAGCGGACCTACGGCGGACTCCCCGTCCTCGGTGGCGACCTGATCGTCCACCAGAGCGCGGCCGGCGCCACCCAGGCCGTCACCAAGGCCAGCGAGGCCGTGCTCACCGGCGTCACCACCACGCCGGCGCTGGCCGCCCCGAAGGCCCAGGCCGCCGCGCTCGCCGCCGAGTCCGGCTCCGCCCTCGACACCGCCCCGCGGCTGGTCGTCTGGGCCGCCGACGGCGCCGCGAAGCTCGCCTGGGAGACGATCGTCTCCGGCAAGGAGAGCGACGGCACCCCGAGCCGCCTGCACGTCATCACCGACGCCGCCACCGGCGCGGTGCTCGGCAAGGCCGAGAGCATCAAGACCGGCACCGGCACCGGCGTCTTCGTCGGCAACGTGCCGCTGACCACCACGCTGAGCGGCTCCACGTACCAGCTCAAGGACGCCTCGCGCGGTGGGATGTACACCACCAACATGAACCACGGCACGACCGGCAACGGCACGCTGTACACCAAGTCGACCGACACCTGGGGCAACGGCCAGGCCAGCAACTCGGAGTCCGCCGCCGTCGACGCCCAGTACGGCGTGGGCGCGACCTGGGACTACTACAAGAACACCTTCGGCCGCAACGGCATCCGCAACGACGGTGTCGGCGCCTTCAGCCGCGTGCACTACGACAACAACTACACCAACGCCTTCTGGGACGACGGCTGCTTCTGCATGACCTACGGCGACGGGTCGGGCAACACCCACCCGCTCACCGAGATCGACGTGGCCGGCCACGAGATGAGCCACGGCGTCACCGCGGCCACCGCCAACCTGAACTACTCGGGCGAGTCCGGCGGCCTCAACGAGGCCACCTCCGACATCTTCGGCACGATGGTGGAGTTCTACGCCAACCTGCCCACCGACAACCCGGACTACCTGATCGGCGAGGTCATCGACCTCAACGGCAACGGCACCCCGCTGCGCTACATGGACAAGCCCTCCAAGGACGGCAGCTCGGCCGACTCCTGGTACTCGGGCGTCGGCAACCTGGACGTCCACTACTCCTCGGGCGTCGCCAACCACTTCTTCTACCTGCTCGCCGAGGGCAGCGGCGCCAAGGTGATCAACGGCGTCAGCTACAACAGCCCGACGGTCAACAGCATCGCGGTCACCGGCATCGGCCGGGACAAGGCGGCGGCGATCTGGTACAAGGCGCTCACCGCCTACATGACCTCCACCACCAACTACGCGGCCGCCCGCACGGCCACCCTCAACGCCGCCACCGCGCTGTACGGCGCGAGCAGCGCCGAGTACAACGCGGTCGCCACCGCCTGGGCCGCCGTCAACGTCGGCTCGCTGCCGTCCGGCACCGTGACCGTCACCAACCCGGGCAACCAGAGCACCGCGCTGAACGGCACCGCCAACCTGCAGATCGCGGCCTCCGGCGGCACCGCGCCGCTGACCTTCACCGCGACCGGCCTGCCGACCGGCCTGTCGATCAGCTCCACCGGCAAGATCACCGGCACGGCGACGGCCGCGGGCACCTACAACGTCACCGTGACCGCGAAGGACGCCGCCAACAAGACCGGCACCACCTCCTTCACCTGGACGGTGAGCACGGGCGGCGGCAGCTGCACCCCGGCCCAGCTGCTCGGCAACGCCGGCTTCGAGACCGGCACCGCCGCTCCCTGGACCACCACCAGTGGCGTCGTCGACAACAGCTCCGGCCAGGCCGCCCACGGCGGGTCCTGGAAGGCCTGGCTGAACGGCTACGGCTCCGCCCACACCGACAGCGCCGCGCAGACCGTCACCATCCCGGCCGGTTGCAAGGCGACCCTCAGCTTCTGGCTGCACATCGACACCGCCGAGACCGGCAGCACCGTGTACGACAAGCTCGCGGTGACCGTCAACGGCACGGCCCTGACCACGTACTCCAACGTGAACGCGGCGGCCGGCTACCAGCAGCGCACCTTCGACCTCTCGGCCTACGCGGGCCAGAGCGTCACCCTGAAGTTCAACGGCACCGAGGACTCCTCGCTGCAGACGAGCTTCGTGATCGACGACACCTCCATCGCCACCAGCTGACACCCGGCCCGGCCGGTGACGGCCGGGAGCGCGTGCACACCGAGTGAGTGACGGGCAGGGCCCGGCGGCAACCGCCGCCGGGCCCTGCCCGCGTGGCCCGCGGCCGTACGCCGGCACCGGGCCGTGTCCGGGTGGCCCGCGGCCGTTCGTGTGAACCCGGGCCCGTGCGGGTGGACGCCCCCGGGGGCCGGTCTCCGCCGATGCCCGGCCCCCGTACGCGGCGCTCGGCCGTGAGGGGACGGAAACGCGGCGGCAACACGAAACACGGTCGAAACACCGGTGTCTGCAACAGGAAATTTGGCCGGGCAAAACTCTCCCATCCGACTCGCGCGCAATCCGGCCCACCGGTCGTCCCGCCCCGCCCCCGGGGCGGCGGACCCCCGGGTGGCACCTCCGGTTGCGCGGGCCGCCGCTTGGGAAGGCACCGATCCGCATGCTCCTGGCTGAACCGACGACCGCGCTCGACACCGGTGACACCGCCTGGCTGCTCGCCAGCACCGCCCTCGTCCTGCTGATGACCCCCGGCCTGGCGCTGTTCTACGGCGGCATGGTGCGCACCAAGAGTGTGCTCAACATGATCATGATGAGCTTCGTCTCGATCGCCGTGGTCACCGTGGTCTGGCTGCTGGCGGGCTACTCGCTGGCCTTCGGCACCGACGCCGGCTGGGGCCTGATCGGCGGCCTCGACCACCTCGGGATGGCCGGCATCACCCCCTCCTCGCTGACCGGCCACGTCCCGACCGTGCTGTTCGCCACCTTCCAGCTGACCTTCGCGATCATCACCGCCGCCCTGATCAGCGGCGCCATCGCCGACCGGGCCAAGTTCGGCTCCTGGGTGGCGTTCACCGCCGTCTGGACGCTGCTGGTCTACGTCCCGGTCGCGCACTGGGTGTTCGCCCCCGACGGCTGGATCCTGTCCGAGCTGGGCGCCCTCGACTTCGCCGGCGGCACCGTCGTGGAGGTCAACTGCGGTGCCAGCGGCCTGGCGCTCGCGCTGCTCCTCGGACCGCGCCTGGGCTTCCGCCGGGAGGCGATGCGCCCGCACAACCTGCCGCTGGTGCTGCTCGGCGCGGGCCTGCTCTGGTTCGGCTGGTTCGGCTTCAACGGCGGCTCCGCGCTCGGCGCCAACGGCCTGGCGGCCTCGGCCCTGCTCAACACCCAGGCGGCCGGCTGCACCGGGCTGCTCGGCTGGCTGCTGGTGGAGAAGCGCCGCGACGGCCACGCCACCACTCTCGGGGCGGCCTCCGGAGCGGTGGCCGGTCTGGTGGCCATCACCCCCTCCTGCGGCAGTGTGGACCTGCTCGGCGCCCTGGTGATCGGCCTGGCGGCGGGCGTGGTCTGCTCGTACGCGGTGAGCTGGAAGTTCCGCTTCGGCTTCGACGACTCGCTGGACGTGGTCGGCGTGCACTTCGTGGCCGGTGTCATCGGCACCGTGCTGATCGGCCTCTTCGCCACCGCCACGATGACCGGCGGCCCGTCCGGCCTGCTGCACGGCGGCGGCCTCGGCCAGATCGGCAAGCAACTGGTCGCGGTGGTCGCGGTGGGTGCGTACGCCTTCGCCATGACGTACGGGATCGGGCGGGTGATCGACCGGGTGATGGGCTTCCGTGCCTCGGAGGAGCACGAACTCACCGGCCTGGACCTCGCCGTGCACGCCGAGACCGCGTACGATCACGGCGTCCTGGGTCATGGAACGACGGCCCACGCCACCGTGCTCACGCACTCGTCCGACAGGGCCTCCACCGTATGAAGCTGATCACCGCGATCGTCAAGCCGTTCAAGCTGGACGAGGTCAAGAACGCGCTGCAGGCGATCGGAGTGCACGGACTCACCGTCACCGAGGCCAGCGGCTACGGACGCCAGCACGGCCACACCGAGGTGTACCGCGGCGCCGAGTACCGGATCGATCTCGTCCCCAAGGCCCGGATCGAGGTCGTGGTCGAGGACGAGGACGCCGAGCGGGTGATGGACGCCATCGTGGCCGCGGCCCGCACCGGCAAGATCGGTGACGGCAAGGTCTGGGCGGTACCGGTGGAGAGCATCGTCCGGGTCCGGACCGGGGAGCGCGGGCCGGACGCCGTCTGAGGCCGTCGGGCACCGGGCCCCGGCCCGGTGCTCCCGCCCGCCCGGGGCCTGCTTCCGTACCGGTCCGCTCCGGCCCTCCGGTCAGGCGCCCTCCGGTCAGGGGCCGTCCCGTTCGGCGGCCGGGCGGCGGTCCATCGCGCCCTCGGCCAGGCTCCGCCATCGGTAGTTCTGCGCGATCCACTGCCAGGTGGCCAGGTCCAGCGGGGGGCTCGCCCGGGTGAGGCGGCCGGACAGGGTCGGGTCGGCGGGCTCGTGCAGGGTGCCGTTGTGCACCGAGACGGCCACCCGGGTGCCGTCCGGGCCGGCGTACCAGATCCGGTAGGTGGTCCAGCCGGTGGCGGGCGGGCTGAGGACCTCGGTCACCAGGGTGCCGGAACCGGCCGCCTCGGTCCGGCAGGTGTAGCCGCTCTCCGGTCCGGCGCTCGCCCTGGCCCCGCAGGAGGGGCCGGTCGCGGTGGAGGCCGGGCCGTGCAGTTCGACGGCCACCGTCACGGCGCCGTCGCCGTCGTCGTAGCGGACCCACAGGGCCGCGTCCAGCCGGGGATCGGGCCGGATCTCGTCCCCGAGGGGGTCGGAGGTGACGGCCGCCCGCGGGCCCACCAGCTCCACGAGCGCCGTGCGCATCGCGCTCTCCAGCGCGGTCGCGTCGGTCGGACCGGTGGTGGCGGACGGCGGGGTCGTCGGCGTCGTGGTCCGGGCGGCGGCGGTCGGGCCGGCCGGCGGCTCCGGCAGGGCGAGGACGGCGCCGGTCAGCGCGAGGGCGGCCACCGCGGCCACCGATCCGGCGATCCTCAGCCGGCGGAGCAGCAGCATCCGGCGCCCGCGCAGGTTGGCCTCGGCCACCATGACGGCGATGGGCGGGCGCAGGTCTTCGACGCTCTCGGCCAGCATCCTGGCGAGCTCGGTCTCAAGGTCGTCCAAGGCCGGTCCTCGGGGTGAGTGCGGTGTTCGGTGCGGTGGCGCGGTGTTCCGTGCACGGGGGCGTGGGGTGGTGCGGCCGGCCGGGCGGGTGCGCCCGGCCGGCCGTCGCGGGCGGCGGCCTCAGGGCCGCAACAGGAGTTCGCGGTCCTCGGCGAGGATCTCGCGCAGTCGCGAGAGCGAGCGGGTGCTGAGGCCCTTGACGGCGGCCTGGCTGGTGCCGAGCATGTCGGCCACGGCCTCGATGCTGTGGTCCTCCAGGTAGCGCAGGACGACCACGGCCCGGTTGCGCGGCGGTAGTTGGCGCAGGGCGGAGACCAGGGTCAGGCGCAGTTCGGTGCCCGGCCCGGTGAGGTCGTCCAGGGAGGCGGGGGAGTCGGGCACGTCCGCGACGGCGATCTCGCCGGAGCGCCGCAGCCGCCGGTGCGAGAGGTAGCAGCGCAGCAGCACCTTGCGGGCGTAGGCGTCCAGCGCCGGATCCTCCTCGCCGCGGCGCAGCCGGTCCCAGACGGCGTACATCTTGGCGAGCGTGGTCTGGACGAGGTCCTGGGCCTGGTGCCAGTCGCCGCACATGAGGTAGGCGATCTGGAAGAGCCGGGCGGCGCGGGTGGCGGCGAACTCCTCGAAGGTCGCTGCTTCGTCCATGTCCGCCCCCAGTGGCCGATCGTCCCCGTGGGGTGCGCACCCCTCACCCGTACAGATGCCCTGGCGGCCGAAAAGGTCTCACACGGATTTCCCGTACCGCCGGAATCGTTGCGTACGGGAGTCTTGACGCGCCGTCGGGGCGGTCATAAGTTCGGCGCTGCAAGTTTGCTGAAACTTTCAAGAAACTTGCGCAAGACGAATCCTGCCCCCACCCGTCCGTGCCCCCTGCATCCATGGACGGCCCAGGCTGCCACCTCAGCCCCCAGGAGACACCGTGGTCACCCCTGCCCCCATCCGCCGGCGTGCGCGCGTCGCCGGAGCGCTCACCGCCTCCGCGGCGCTGGCGCTCTCGCTCGGCACGGCGCTCACCGCCGCCCCCTCGGCCCAGGCCACCCCGCCGGGTGCCAGGGACGTCACCGCCACCCTGTTCGAGTGGCGCTTCGACTCCGTCGCCAAGGCCTGCACCGACACCCTCGGCCCCAAGGGCTACGGGTTCGTCGAGGTCTCCCCGCCCCAGGAGCACATCCAGGGATCCCAGTGGTGGACCTCCTACCAGCCGGTCAGCTACAAGATAGCCGGGCGGCTCGGCGACCGGGCGTCGTTCCAGAGCATGATCAACACCTGCCACGCGGCGGGCGTCAAGGTGATCGCCGACTCGGTGATCAACCACATGTCCGCGGGCTCCGGCACGGGCACCGGCGGTACCAACTACACCAAGTACAACTACCCCGGGTACTTCCAGGACCAGGACTTCCACTCCTGCCGCAGCGCGATCAGCAACTACGGCGACCGGTCGAACGTCCAGAACTGCGAGCTGGTCAACCTCTCGGACCTCAACACCGGCAGCGCCTACGTCCAGCAGACCATCGCCAACTACCTGAGCGACATGGCCGGGATGGGCGTCGACGGGTTCCGGATCGACGCCGCCAAGCACATCGCCTCCGGCGAGCTCTCCGCCATCAAGTCCAAGATGTCCAACCCGAGCGCCTACTGGGTGCAGGAGGTCATCTACGGCGCGGGCGAGCCGATCCAGCCCTCCGAGTACACCGGCAGCGGCGACGTCGACGAGTTCCGCTCCGCCACCTGGCTGAAGAGCGCCTTCAACGGCGGCAGGATCTCCGACCTGTCCACCTGGGGCAGCGGACTGCTGGGCAGCTCGCAGGCCCGCACCTTCGTCGACAACTGGGACACCGAGCGCAACGGCTCCACCCTCAACTACAAGTACGGCAGCGCCTACACGCTGGCGAACGTCTTCCTGCTGGCCAACCCGTACGGCTCGCCGAACGTCTACTCCGGCTACGCCTTCGCCGGCAACGACGACGGCCCGCCGAACGGCGGCACCGTGAACGCCTGCTACAGCGACGGGTGGAACTGCACCCACGCCTGGCGCCAGGTCGCCAACATGGTCGGCTTCCGCAACGCCGTCGCCGGCACCGGCATCACCAACTGGTGGTCCAACGGCAACAACGCCATCGGCTTCGGCCGGGGCAACAAGGGCTACGTCGCGATCAACCGCGAGTCCGGCCCGGTGACCCAGACCTTCCAGACCTCGCTGCCGGCCGGCTCCTACTGCGACGTCCAGCACGGCGACCCGACCGCCGGCGGCGGCTGCACCGGCACCAGCTACACCGTCGGCGGCGACGGGAGGTTCACCGCCACCGTCGCGGCCGGGGAGGCGGTCGCGCTGTACGTCGGCGCGAGCGGCGCCTCGCCCAGCGCCACCCCGTCGGCCAGCGCCTCGCCGACCTCCGGCACCAACAGCGCGACCGTCTTCTACAGCACCGACAAGAACTGGTCGGCCTACGACATCCACTACGCCCCGACCGGCGGCACCTGGACCACCGCGCCCGGCGTCGCGATGACCGCGGCCTGCACCGGCTGGGTGAAGAGGACCGTCGACCTGGGCAGCGCCACCGGCCTGGCCGCGACCTTCAACAACGGCTCCGGCACCTGGGACAACAACAACAGCGCCAACTACGCGCTGGGCACCGGCAACGTGACGGTCAAGGACGGCGTGGTCGGCAGCGGCGACCCGTGCGGCACCGCCACCGCCACGCCCACCGCCACGCCCACCGCCACGACCACGCCCACCGCCACGACCAGCCCGAGCCCGACCGCCACCGCGGTCGCCGCCGGCGCCTCCTTCGCGGTGAACGCCACCACCGTCGTCGGCCAGAACATCTACGTGGTCGGCAGCGTCGGCTCGCTCGGCACCTGGGACCCGAGCCAGGCGCTGCTGCTCTCCTCGGCGGCCTACCCGGTGTGGAAGCTGGACGTCGCCCTGGCGGCCGGTACCGCGTTCGAGTACAAGTACATCCGCAAGGACGCGGCGGGGAACGTCACCTGGGAGTCCGGTGCCAACCGCACCGCGACCGTCCCGGCCTCCGGCAAGGTGACCCTGAGCGACACCTGGCGCGCCTGAGCGGCCGGACACCTGACCCCGAAGCCCGCCCCGGACGCCGGTCCGAACCCCCGGTCCGGACGCCCGGTCCGAACTCCCCGCCCCACCGCGCCGCCCTCACGGGTGGCCCAGGCCCCGGCGCGGGCCACCCCCCGCGCCGGTCCCGGGCCGGATCCGACCTCCGGCCCGGCCCGGTCCGCCCGGCTCTGACACCGGGTGGACCACGCACGGCCGCCCCGCCTCCCGATCTCCGGTGAGGCGGGGCGGCCGTCGCCGTCTTCGGCGCCCGCGCCGTCCCGCCCCGGCTCCCGTCGCGGGTCGGCCGTCGGCCGTCGCGGGCCGGGTGTCAGCCGTCGGCCTTCAGCCGTCGCGGGTCGGCCGTCAGCCGTCAGCCCGGCGCCTCGGCGCGTACCCCGGACGAGTGGCTTGGCGCCGGTAAACCACCCGCAGGGGTTGGGCGCTGGCAGCATCGGAGGAGTGACCCCCACCACCCCCGGCAGCCCCGCTGCTCCCTCCGGCCCCGCCGTCCTCGACCTCGAACTCTGCGGCGGGCGCTGGGACGGCCACCGCAAGCGGGTGCACGCCTTCGCCCCGCCGCCGTCCCTGCGGATGGCGCTGCGGGCCGACCTGCCGGCCGCCGACCGCGGCGAGTACTGGCCGACGACCAGCGTCTACCGCCTCGAAGGGGCGGGCGGCCTCCCGTACTACCGCCACTGCCACGACGAGTGACCACGACGAGTGGCCCGCGACGAATCACCCGCGACGAGTGAGGAGTGCCCCGGCCGGTGCCGACCGGTTCAGCCCCGTCCGATGTAGGGCATCGCCGTCGCCATCACCGTCGCGAACTGGACGTTGGCCGCCAGCGGCAGGTCCGCCATGTGCCGTACCGTGCGGGCCACGTCCGCCACGTCCATGGTCGGCTCGGGCGCGATCCGGCCGTCGGCCTGCCGGACGCCGCTGCTCATCGCCGCCGTCATGTCGGTCGCCGCGTTGCCGATGTCGATCTGCCCGCAGGCGATCCGGTACGGGCGGCCCTCCAGTGAGAGCGACTTGGTGAGCCCGGTCACCGCGTGCTTGGTCGCGGTGTACGCGACGGAGTGCGGACGCGGGACGTGGGCGGAGATCGAGCCGTTGTTGACGATGCGCCCGCCCTGCGGGTCCTGGCTCTTCATCAGGCGGAACGCGGCCTGGGCGCAGAGGAAGACGCCGGTGAGGTTGAGGTCCACCACCGCCCGCCACTCGGCGTGACCGAGGTCCTCGACCGGCGTCGGGGTGCCGAAGGTGCCGGCGTTGTTGAACAGCAGGTCGAGTCGGCCGAAGCGCTCGGCGGTCTCCGCGAACAGCGCGTCGACGGCGGCGGGGTCGGTCACGTCGGTGGGGACGACCAGGGCGGTGCCCGCCGTGCAGAGCCGGGCCGTCTCGTGCAGCGGTTCGGCGCGCCGTCCGGCCAGGACCAGCTGCCGGCCGGAGGCGGCGAGCTCCAGCGCCACGGCGCGCCCGACACCGGTGCCGGCTCCCGTGATGACGGCGATCTGCTGGGGCATGGCGGGCTCCTCGTCGGACGGGCTGGGCCGGTCGGCGCCGCGGCCCGGCTCCGATCACCGGGGGCGGCACCTTCGATGATCGGCGATCGGGGCGGCGGCGTCACTGGTGGGAGGCGCCGAAGACGGGCCCGGACGGCGGGGTTCCGCCTGTTGGTACGTCCCGGCGCGGTACGTCCCGGTGCGGGCCGGTCCCGCGCGGGGTCCGGCCGGCGGGGTCCGGCCCCGTGCCGGGCCGCCCCCTCCGTTCGGCGGGGGGCCGGATCCGCCACCCCCGCCGAACGGAGGGGACGTGCCCCGCCGGTCCGCCGGATCGCGGGAATTCACCCGGGCGCCACCGCGGCGGGCGCAACCGGGCCACGGGGGAGCGCGTCATAAGATCGCGGGGAGGCGCGCGCTCCACCTCAGGGGGCGCGCAGTTTCCGGGGTTCGCGCCACCCGCGCCCCGGCCCCGCCACGGCCCCACCCGGGGGCCACCGCCGGCTCCCGACGGGGCGGGCGTGACACCGGTCGGAGAGTTCTCACCGTGCAGCCGCAGTCGATCCGTTCCCGTGCCCTCCTGACCGGTGCCGTCGCCGGCGTGCTGGCCGTCACCCTGGCCGCCTGCGGGAGTACGACCACCGGCGGGAAGACCGACACCGCGAAGGACGGCTCCCCGACCGGCGGGCCCGCGAGCGGGAGCAGCACGCCGAGCGCGCCGCCGACCACCACCGCCCCGCCCAAGCCCAGCAAGGTGCTGATGCCGACCGGGCCGGCCGCCGCCTTCGGCAAGGCGCGCGACACCGCGGCCGGGCAGATCCTGCTGACCACCCTGGCCGGTCCCAAGTCGGGGGTCTCCGGCAAGGTGTGGGTCTGGCTGCCTCCGGAGTACAACGACCCGAGGTTCGCGAAGACCGGGTTCCCGGTGCTGACCCTCTTCGCGGGCGGCCAGAGCGCCGGCTACAACACCTGGACGGACAACCAGCTGCCGATCCAGGAGGCGGACGCCGAGCTGTCCAGGCAGGGCAAGGCGCACCCGTTCATCATGATCATGCCGGTGCAGAACCTGGACTCCAACGAGGCCAAGGCCCTGGAGTGCAGCGACATCCCCGGCCAGCCCAGGATCGGCACCTGGATGGCCGAGGACATCCCCGACTTCGTCCGCGCCAACTTCCGCACCCTCAAGGGCCGGGACGGCTGGGGTCTGATGGGCGCCTCCACCGGTGCGTTCTGCAGCGCCAAACTCGCGCTCCAGCACCCCGACAAGTTCAAGGCGGCCGTCCCGATCGACGGCTACTTCAACCCTGACTCCCCGCTCTGGAAGGGCCACGACGCCGACCGGCTGGCCAACAGTCCGGACGCGATGGTCGCCCAGGGCAAGGCGGACGTGCGGATGCTCGCCACCGCGGGCGGCGCCAACGGCTACGAGATGAAGCTCGTCAAGGAGTGGGTGGCCAAGGCCGCCGCGCCGCTGAAGGTGGAGTACTTCGAGCAGCCCGGGGGAAAGCACCTGACCACGGACTTCAAGAAGATGATCCCCGACACCCTGCAGTGGCTCAGCAGGAACCTGGCCGGCCCGGAGGCCGACTGATCCCGTGGCCGGCCCCCGGCGGGGACTTCGCCCGGCACCCGGCGTGGAGTTCTCCCGGCGGTCCGGGACTTCTTCCGGCACCGCCCCCGGCGGCCTCGCCGGACGGGGCCGGAGCGGCGGCCGCAGGCCGCTGACCTGCGCGTCAATCGGACATTCATTCGCTCCTGATCGACTGTGACCACTCTGGTGATCCCAGACCCGGCCTGCGAAGAGAGCGTCATGCCCAGCCACCTGTTGCCCGTCAAGCCCCCGCACGTCCCCGCCCAGACGGACCCCCGGCACGAGCAGGACACCGACGAACCGGACACTCACCCGCGGTTCGCGGGCCTGACGCTGATGCACGCCGCCCTGCGCCGCGACCTGGCCCGGCTGCCCGACGCGCTGCGCCTGCTGCAGCCCGGCGACGAGGCCCACGGCCAGGCCCTGCAGCGGCACTGGGACTTCCTCACCGCCATGCTCACCTGCCACCACGAGCAGCAGGACAGCCGGCTCTGGCCGATCCTGCGCCGCTTCGCCCCGGAGCTGCGGCTGCTGCTCAACTGGCTGGAGGACGACCACCACAACCTCGACCACTCCTTCACCCGGGTCACCACCCTGGTGCGGATCGCCACCCGGGACGCCGGCAGCAGCTGGCCGGTGGCCTACGCGATCGAGGACCTCGCGGCCCGGCTGGAGACCCATCTGCGCATCGAGGAGCGCCAGTTGCTGCCCCGGATGGAGAAGGTCTTCACCGAGTCCTCCCGGGTCGGCAGCCTGCCCGAGCTGCTGGACCTGCTGCGCGCGGCCAACGGCCCCGGGACGGCCGACGCCCTGACCTGGCTGCTGGACGGCGTCGACGAGCGGATCGTCCAGCGCCTGCTGGCGGACTGCGACGACACCACCGCCCGGCACTGGCCGCACTGGCGTGCCACCTACGAGCGCTGCACCAACCCGCTCTGGGGCCCCACCACCGACTGACCGCCCTGCCCGCCCGGGCCCCTCCCGCTGCCCGAGGCCGCAGTAGGCCGCGGCCCCGGCCGTCAGCGGACGCCGAGTCCCGCCAGGTACCCGGCCGGCCGGGCCGGATCGTGGGTGGCCAGCCCCACGTACCCGTCCGGTCGGACCACGAACAGCCCGCGCCCGTACGCGGCGGCGGCGGGCCCGCCGGTGAGCCGCAGTGCCCGGACGCCGGCCGGGACGGCGGGCAGCTCGCAGTCCACGGCGAGCACGGTCGGCCCCGTCCCGCGGAAGAGCTCGAACAGCCGCCCCGGCGCGCCGTCGGGGCCGGCGTACGGCGAGTCGGGCGCCCGGTCGCCGGCCTGCAACGCGTCCTCGGCCAGGCCCTCGCGGGTCTCCACGCTCAGCGGTCCGCCCCGGTACCCGACGTTCAGCTGGTCGGTGTCCCTGCCCCGACGCGCCGTCCGGTCGTCCGCGCCACCGAGCTCCGCACGGTGCAGGCCGGTGCTGATGCCCAGCACCGAGGCGGCGACCGGGAAACGCTCCTCCTGGTAGCTGTCGAGCAGCGACTCGGGCGCCCCCGCGCGCAGCACTCCGGCGAGCTTCCAGCCCAGGTTGTACGCGTCCTGCACGCTGGTGTTCAGGCCCTGGCCGCCGGCCGGGGAGTGGATGTGCGCGGCGTCCCCCGCGAGGAAGACCCGGCCCTGCCGGAACCGCTCGGCCAGCGCCGCCCGGGGGCGGAAGTCCGAGGCCCAGCGCACCTCGGTGACCGCGCTCTCGGCCAGGTGGGTGCGGCCGGCGACGGTCCTGCGCACCCCCTCGGGCGAGGTGTCCGGGGCGCCGTCCTCGAACTGGGCGAAGAGCTGGAAGTCCTCGGTGCCCGGCATCGGGCAGAGCAGCAGCGCGCCGCCCGCGGCCTTCGGCCAGACGTGCCAGTTGTCGCGGTCCAGCCCCTCGATCCGGACGTCGGCGACCAGCGCCGGCCGCGGGTCCACCTCCTCCCCGTGCATCGCGACGCCGACCGCCCGCCGCGCCGTGCTGCGCCCGCCGTCGGCGGCGACCAGGTAGCGCGCGGTGACCGTCCGGGTGTCGCCGCCGACCCGGGTGAGCCGGGCCTCGACCCGGTCGGGGTGCTGCTCCAGCCCGGTCAGCGCGGTGCCGAAGGCGACGCGCCCGCCGAGCTCCGACAGTCGGGCGTGCAGGATCTCCTGGGTGCGCCACTGCGGGATCATCCAGACGTCCGGGTAGGGGGTGGCGGGGCCGGCGGTGCCGCGCTCGACGAGGTCCCACTCGCCGTGCCGCTCGCCGTCCTCCCAGGTCATCATCCGCGGGTAGGGCGAGCCGGCCGCGTGGACGCGGTCGAGCACGCCGAGGTCCTCGAAGACCTCCTGGGTGCGCGGCTGCAGCCCCTTGCCGCGCGAGCCGGGGAACAGCGCCTCGTCCCGCTCGACCAGCAGGGCGCGTACGCCGTGCCGGGCGAGGTCGCAGGCGAGGGTGAGGCCGGTCGGTCCGGCGCCGACGATCAGGACGTCGGTGGTCTCGTCCTGCTGCCCGTCCACTGCCCTGTTCTCGATCACGAGCTTCTCCTTAACGTTGTTAAGTTGCTGGCGCTTCCGAGGATGGGCTTAACGGTGTTAAATTGTCAAGGGGGGTCGGCGGAGACTCGACGAAGGACGGGCGTGGCACAGAAACTGGACCGGGCGCAGGTGGTCGACACCGCCCTGCGACTGCTCAACGAGACCGGCCTCGACGGCCTCACGCTGCGCCGGATCGCCACCGAACTCGACGTCAAGGCACCCGCCCTGTACTGGCACTTCGCCAACAAGCAGGCGCTGCTCGACGAGATGGCCACCGAGATGCTCCGCCGGATGGGCGCCGGCGCCGGCATCCCGGACGGCTGGCGGCAGGCCCTCGCCACCAGCTGCCGCACCCTGCGCACCGCCCTGCTCGGCTACCGCGACGGTGCCAAGGTGTTCAGCGGCACCCGCCTCACCGACCAGAGCCACAGCGGGGGCCAGAACGCCCTGCTCGCCGCCTTCACCGCCGACGGCTTCCAACTCCCCGACGCCGTACAGGCCTTCTTCACCGCGTACGCCTACACCATCGGCTTCGTGATCGAGGAGCAGGCCGTCCACCCGCACCCCGGCGGCCGGCCCGCCCCGGAGTACGACCCGGCCGCCCGCGCCGAGCAGATCGGCCCCGACCACCCCCTCGCCGCCGCCGCCGGCCCGGGCCTGTTCACCGACTACGAGCAGCGCTTCGAGCGCGGCCTGGCCATCCTGCTGGCGGGCATCGAGGCCGAGCTGCGCCCGGGCCGGCCGGCCTGAGAGGCGGCCGCGGGCGGCTCCGGCAGCCCTATCCGACCGAGCGGCGGCTCAGCCGCGTGCCGCCGGCTCCGGGCGGAACCGCGCCAGCTCCCGGCGGAACCGCACCCCCGGCCGGCCGTCGAGGTCGACCTCCCCGACCGGGGTGAAGCCGTTGCGTTCGAGGACGGTTCGGGACGCCGGGTTGTCGAGGGTGGTGCACGCGACGAGGGCGGTGAGGCCGTAGTCGGTGGCGGCGAGGTGGCGGATCTCCGCGACGGCGGCCGTGGCCAGGCCCCGACCGGTGGCGGATTCGCCGATGCGGTAGCCGAGTTCGGCCTCGCCGCCCTGGACGTCGACCAGGTTGACCCGGCCGAGCAGCTGGCCGGTGTCGTCCAGCAGGAGGTGGAAGTGGCAGGCTCCGGTGGCCTGTTCGGCGAGCAGGGCCCGATGGCGGGCGGCGAACTCGGCGAAGTAGGCGTCGCCGCGGTCGGGTACCGTTCGGGCGAAGTACGCCCGGTTCTCCCGCTCGAAGGCCAGCAGGGCGCCTGCGTGCTCGGCCCGGAGCCGCTCGAACCTCACCATGGCTCACCAGCATACGGATCGCCGCTCGGGCCGGGCACGGTGAGCGGGCCGGCCCGGCCCGAGCGGCGATCCGGTCGGTCTACTCCGGCAGCCGGTGCTGCCAGTTCAGCGGGGTGACGGTGATCGCCTCGTCGGGCGAGCCGCTCCACTTGGCGTTCAGCCCGGCCTCGGCGAGGGCGGCGACCACCTCGCGGCCCACCTCCGCCGTCTCCTCCTCCGAGTGCCGCAGGCTGCCGTACCGGAGCGTCAGCCCGCCACCGGCGGCGGCCCGTTCGGTGTCCTGCTCGTGGAAGAAGACGAATCCGCGCGAGTCGTCGTCCGCCTCGCCGCCGATCTCGGCGTAGCCGCAGCTGCTGCAGCAGGTGAAGTCCATCGCCGCGACGATGCCGTCGGCCTCCAGCGCGTCGAAGGCCTCCACCAGCCGGTCGACGTCCGTCACCTCGGGCCAGCCGGCCTGCTCGGCCAGCCGCTCCTCCCACAGGGGCGTGACGATCTGCTCGGCCTGGTCCTCCGTCAACCCCTGGTCGTCCAGGAAGTCCACCAGGGACTCGGCTATCTCGTCCGGCTCCTGGAACCCACCGCGGATCAGCTCCCGGGCGCGCTCCTGGGCATCGTGCAGTACGTCGGGGGCGAGGGAGGATTCCTGGGTCATGCGCGAATCCTCGCACCTGCCTAAGACAATCCCGCTGCCCGGGTGGCAGCTGCGTTGCTAGTCTCCCCCCGATGACCTCACTCTTCGAGCCCGCGCTGCTCACCCGGCTCCGCTCCGCGAACCGCATCCTGATCGCCGGCGCGGGCGGCGGGTTCGACGTCTACGCCGGCCTGCCGCTGGCCCTCGCGCTGCGCGAGGCGGGCAAGGAGGTGCACCTCGCGAACCTCTCCTTCAGCCACCTCTACGGCCTCGACGCGGAGGTCTGGCTGGCGCCGGACGTGGCCCGGATCGGCCCCGGGACCCACACCGCCGAACGCTACTTCCCCGAACGGACGCTGGCCCGCTGGCTGCGCCTGCACGGGATGCCCGACACCGTCTGGGCCTTCGCCTCGGTCGGGGTCCGGCCGCTGCGGGCGGCCTACCGCGCGCTCGTCGCCGAGCTCGGGATCGACGCGATCCTGCTGGTGGACGGCGGTACCGACATCCTGATGCGCGGCGACGAGTGCGGCCTGGGCACCCCCGAGGAGGACATGGCCAGCCTGGGCGCGGTCGCGGGGCTGACGGAGGTCCCCGAACGGCTGGTCGCCTGCCTGGGCTTCGGGATCGACGCCTACCACGGCGTCAACCACTCGCTGGTGCTGGAGAACCTGGCCGCGCTGGAGCGGGCCGGCGGCTACCTCGGCGCCTTCTCCCTCCCGCGGCAGAGCCGGGCCGGCGCCCTCTACCTGGACGCCGTCGAGCACGCCCGGGCGGCCTTCCCCGAGCATCCGAGCATCGTCCAGGGCTCGGTGGCCGCCGCCCTGCGCGGGGAGTTCGGCGACGTGCGCTTCACCGAGCGGACGAGGGGCGGCGAGCTCTTCGTCAACCCGCTGATGACGCTCTACTTCGGGGTCACCGTCGAGGCCCTGGCGGCGGCGAACCTCTACCTGGACCGGATCGAGCGCACCACGCTGACCCGCCAGATCAGCTCGGTGGTGGAGGAGTTCCGCGACGGCCTGCCTCAGCAGCGCCCGCCGCGGCAGTTCCCGCACTGAGGCGGCGCCGCCGGGGGCGCGCGCAGTCACCGGAGGGCGCGCTCAGCAGGCCGCGAGCCGGAACTCCAGGTTGCCGAACTTCACCTGGTCGCCCGGTCGGACCCGGACCGCGCCGGCCACCCGCCGCCCGTTCACGTGCGTGCCGTTGGTCGAGCCCAGGTCGTAGAGCATCCAGCCGCTGTGCTCGCGTCGCAGCTCGGCGTGCGTACGCGACACCGAGGCGTCGCTCAGCCGCAGGCCCGACCCCGGCAGCCGGCCGATGGTCAGCAGCCCGGTGCCGGACTCCGGCAGGTTGAGCCCGGGCAGCCGCTCCAGGCGCCAGGCGTCGCGCAGCCCCACGCCGAAGGCGGAGAGCCGGCCCACGGTCCGCAGCGCCAGCCGCGACACCGGCCGGCTCTCGGGCAGGTCGGCCAGCACGGCGTCCAGCTCGGCCCGGCTGCGCGCCTGGAGGACGATCTCCATCCGGGTCATGAAGGTGTGGTGCGACAGCCGGCCGCTCCCGGCGCCCTCGCGCAGCACCCCGAGCGCCCGCTCCCGCTCGGCCTCGGACGGGCGGGCCACCCGGGTCCGGAACTCAGGAGAGGTCATGGGGTGATTGTCGGGTTTCCCGGACCGCGCTGTCCAGAAGCCGGCGGGACGTCAGCTCGCGGTCGGACCGCGCCACCGGCCGTCCGGTACCCGACCACCGGCCGTCCGGTACCCGACCACCGGCCGCGTGCCCTCGCGCCACCGGCGGCGTTGTGCCGCACGACCGGCCGCCCGGTGCCGCGGCGGAAGGCGGCGGGCGGCGGCCTCAGCCCTTCTGCGCGGCCGCGAGGATCTTGTGCAGCGTGTGCAGGAACCGCCCGGTGCCCTTCCCCCGGTACGCCTTGCCGAGGACGTCGCCGGGGTTGGTGTTCATCCGCCCGCCGCGCAGGTGCATCACCACGAAGGCGGCACCGCCGTCCGCGCCGACGATCTCGTAGTCGCCCTTGGGAGAGGTCTGCGGCAGCTCGTAGTCGTCCGGCAGCGGCTCGGGGAGGAAGACCACCACCAGCCGGGTGTCCGGGTCCGCCTCGCGTCCGTCGAAGGGGTCGGCTGCCAGCAGCCGCTCGACCTCCCCGACCGTGCGCAGCATGGTCGGCACGGCGTAGCCGAGGGAGTCCTCCAGGTGCTCCTCGATCCGCCGGGTCAGCTTCGCGCGGTCGCTCTCGGAGGTGTGGAAGAAGACGTTGCCGCTCTGGATGTACGTGCGGACCCCGCTCAGCCCGAGCTCGGTGAAGAGCGCACGAAGCCGCTCCATCGTCACGGTGCGGCCGCCCACGTTCACGGCCCGGAGGAAGGCGATGTACGTCGTGTCGGTCATGCCGCCAGTGTGGCACCGGGGGCCGACACGCGTCGGCCCCGGCGGCGCGGGTGACCCGGGCCGCCGGGGCCGAACGGTCCGGGGCGGTGGCGCCGTGCGGGGCCGACCGGGCCTCAGGCCTTCGGCGGCAGGATGGACTTCACGGCCTCCGGCGTCCGGGCGACGATCGCGTGACCGTCGTCCGCGGTGATGATCGGACGCTGGATGAGGACGGGGTGCTCGGCCAGCGCCGCGATCCAGCGCACCCGGTCACCGGGCTCGCGGGTCCACTGCTTCATGCCGGCGTCCTTGGCCGCCTGCTCGTCCAGGCGGGTGATGTCCCACGGTTCGAGGGAGAGCCGCTTCAGCACCTGCTCCAGTTCGGCGGCGGTCGGCGGGTCCTCCAGATACCGCCGCACGGTGTACTCGGCCCCGACGGCCTCCAGCTCGGTGAGCGCGGACCGGCACTTGCCGCAGCGCGGGTTGATCCAGATCTCCATTCCGTCAGGGTACTCACCCGCCCGCCGCCCGCACCCGAGCGCCGCCGCGGCGGCCCGCCGTCCCCGCCGCGCCGCCGCAGGCGGGAGCAGCGCGCGGGAGCACCGGGCGCGAACACCGCGCGGGAACTCCGCACCGGGCCCGCGCGGTTCTCAGGGTGGCCCGGAGGGCGACGGGGTGATCCGGGGACAGGGGGAGGGAACCGGAATGGACGGCGAAGAGATCATCGGCCGGCTCGTCGGCACGCAGGGGCGGGCGGACCCGTACCCGCTCTACCGGCGGGCGCACGAGTTGGGGGCCGTCCTGCCCTGCGGGGCGGGGCAGGCCATGGCGGTCGGCCACGGCGCCGCCAACCGGATCCTGCGCGACCCCGCCTTCGGCGTGGCCGACCACGACATGCAGGCCGAGTGGGACCCGGACTTCACCCGGCACTCCTCCACGGTGCTGCTGAGCCGCTCGGTGCTGGAGAGCAACGCCCCGCACCACGCCCGGGTGCGCTCGCTGATCGCCTCGGTCTTCACCGCCCGCCGGGTGGCGGCGCTGGAGCCGGCCGTGCAGGCGGCCGTCGGCGAACTGCTGGACGAGATGGCCGACCGGGGCGCCGACGGCACGCCGGTGGACTTCATGGACGCCTTCGCCTTCCGGCTGCCGGTCGGGGTGATCTGCGAACTGCTCGGAGTCCCCGCCGCGGACCGCTACCGCTTCCGCGGCCTCGCCTCCGACCTGACCAGCGCCCTGGAGTTCATCGCGGACCCCGCCGAGCTGACCGCCGCCGACCTGGCGGCCGACGAGCTGGCCGGGTACTTCACCGAGCTCGCCGCCGAGCGCCGGGCCCGGCCCAAGGACGACCTGGTCAGCGCACTGGTCGAGGTGGCCGCCGCCGACCGTACCCGGCTGTCGGGGCAGGAGTTGCTCGCCAACCTCGTCCTGCTGCTGGTCGCGGGCTTCGAGACCACCACCAACCTGCTCGGCAACGGCCTGGCCCTGCTCTTCGACCACCCGGCGGCGGCCGACGGCCTGCGCGCGGGCACCGTCACCCCGGCGGGCCTGACCGAGGAGGTGCTGCGCTTCGACTCGCCGGTGCAGCTCACCTCCCGGATCGCCCTCGCCCCCGGCCTGGCCGTCGAGGGGGTGGAGACCCCGGCGGGCAGCGTGGTGTTCGTCCTGCTCGGGGCGGCCAACCGCGACCCCGCCCGCTACCGGTGCCCCGAGGTCTTCGACCCCACCCGGACGGACAGCCAGCCGCTCAGCTTCGGCGGCGGCCCGCACTACTGCCTGGGCGCCCAGCTGGCGAAGCTGGAGTCCGCGGTGGCGATGCCCGCGCTGCTCGGGCGCTTCCCCCGGTTGGCCCCGGCCGGCGTGCCCGTCCGCCGCGACCGTCTCGTCCTGCGCGGCTTCGAGACGCTGCCGGTCGGCCTGACCTGACAGCGGGCGGTGCACCCGGCCACCGGCGGCCCGCGGCCGGGTGCACCGGCGACCGGCGGCCGCCACCCGGTCACCGACCGGCGACCTGGGTGAGGATGGGAGCGGTGGCCGGTGCGCCGCCGCCCCCGTCGCCCAGGAGGCCCGAGCCGTGCCCGTCGCCGACCGCCCGCCGTCGCCGGCCGCGCCCGCCCAGGGCATCCCGCGCTGGGTGGCCTGGCTGCCGGTGCTGCTGATCGTCTTCGACGTCGGTGCCGAGGCGCTGTTCCCCCGAACGGTCGCGGCGGGCTTCCTGCTCACCGCGCTCCCCGTGGTGGTGGCCTTCTCGTACGGCCCGGGCACGGCACTGCTGGCCACGGTGGGGGCGATCGGGCTGCAGCTCGCGCTGGCGGCCCGGGTCGGGCACCTGACCGAGCAGCACCACATCTGGATCTACATCGCCACCCTGCTCTCCGGGGCGATGGGCACGGCGCTGGCCTGGCAGCGGACCCGCCAGGAACAGCACCTGGACCGCGCCCGGACGGTCGCGGAGACCCTGCAGCGCGCGGTGCTGCGCCCCGTCCCCGAGCGGGCCGGCGGCCTGCGGGTGGCGGCGCTGTACCGCGCGGCGCACACCGACTCGCCGGTCGGCGGCGACCTGTACGCGCTCTGCGACACCCGGTTCGGGGTGCGGGTGCTGCTCGGCGACGTCCGGGGCAAGGGGCTGGAGGCCGTCCGTACCGTGGCCGAGGTGCTCGGCGCCTTCCGCGCGGCCGCGCACGACGTCGCCGACCTGGCCGAACTCGCGGGGCAGCTGGACCGCACGGTGCTGCGCGAGGCCGTCGACCGGGGCGACGAGGAGCTCTTCGTCACCGCGGTGCTGCTCCAGCACATCGCCGGGTCCGGCCGGGTCGAGGTGGTCAACCGGGGGCACCCGGACCCGCTGCTGCTCTCCGGTACGGCGGCCGGCACCGTCGGTTGCCCGGACGAGCTGCCGCTCGGGCTCGGCCACCTCACCGCCGGGGCGGGCCCGTCGCGGGTCACCACCGTCGCGCTGCCGCCCGGCCACACCCTCCTGGTGTACACGGACGGGGTCAGCGAGGCCCGGGACGTCTCCGGTGCCTTCTACCCGCTGGCCGGCCGCCTCGCCTCGCTGGGCACGTCCGCCCCCGAGCTGGTGGTGGCCTTCCTCGACCGGGACGTCGGCGCGTACGCCGGCCGGCTCGCGGACGACCTCGCCGTGCTGGCCCTCAGCCCGCTGCCCGCCGGCTCCTGACCCGGGGCCCCGGCGCTCCCGTCGCCTGCCGTGGGTGAGCGGCCGGGCCGGCGCCTCAGCCGGCCCCGGGAGCGAGCCCGAGCTCGGCGAGCGAGGCCGCGCCGGTGGCGGCGTGCTCGCCCCCGGCGAGCAGCAGCGTCCGTGCCGACTGGTAGCGGCAGCCGGCCGCCTCGAAGGCCGCGGCTGCGGCGAGCTGGCGCGGCAGGTCGCCGTCCAGCAGCGCCTCCGCCCGGTCCAGCTGCGCGGTGGCGACCGGGTTGCCGGCGACGGTGCTCCGGGCGGCCTCGACCCGGCTCCGGGCGCCCGGGTGACCGGCGAGCACCGACGCCTCCGCCCGGAGCGCCGTGTACCAGTGCAGCCAGACCCAGGACACCCACTTCCACACCTGGGCCGGCTCCGGCGCGACCCGCTCCAGGGCCGCCTCGGCGTCCCCGTGGTGGAGCAGCACCAGGGCGTCGAAGACCGCACCGTAGCCGTGGCGGTGTTCCGCCGCCAGGCCGGCCCGGTCGACGATCTCCAGCCAGGCGGCCCGGGCGCCGGCGTCGCCGCGCAGGCCGTGCACCGCCGCGACCGCGGCGGCGGCCGGCCCGAGCGAGAACGACCGCTGCCGGCCGCCCCGCTCCCAGGCGTCGAGGAACCGCACGCTGCCGGCCAGCACCTCGTCGGTGTGGCCCGCGAAGGCGTCCGCGACCAGCAGCCAGGCCGTGGCGTGGTGGCCCACTTCGGCAAGCAGGGGGTGGTCGGCGAGCTGCCTGCCCCACTGGCGGGCGGTCGGCAGGTTCCCCACGCCGAGGGCGGTGCCGGCGGCCATGGCGAGGGCGTCGATCCGCTCGTGGGTGGCGGCGGGGGTGGGCGGCAGCGGGGCCAGCAGGTCGATCCGGCGGCGGGCCGCGGCTGCGGCGGCGAAGGCGTCGCCGGCCCAGCTCCGGGCGCCGGACAGCGCGTCGAGGGCGGCGGACTCGGCCACCGGGTCGCCCGAGCCGCGGGCCAGCGCGACCGCCCGTTCGGCGTACCGTACGGTCTCCTCGACGGTGTTCTCCGGGGCCCCCTGGACGGCGCCGAAGGCGTCCGCGAGCACCGCCGCCTCGGCCAGCGCGACGGCCGCCTCCGCCGCCGGACCGCCCTCGCCGGACAGCTCCCGCGCCGTCGAGAGCACGGCGGTCACCTCGTCCACGGCGGGGATCCGCGTGAACTCGCTGGAGAAGCGGTACGCGACGGTGGCGGCCGCCGCCAGGTCCCGGCCGGCGCCGGCGGTGTCCCCGGCCAGGCGGGCGGCCTCCGCGGCGGCGCGGTGCAGCCGGAACATGTCGTCGCCGAGCCTGCGGCACCCGGCCACCCCCGCGGCCTCCCGCAGCGCCGCGGCCCGGTCGGCGTCGCCGGCGAGCGCGGCCGCCTGCTCGAAGTGCTGCTGGGCCTCGCCGAGCAGCGTGCGGGCGAAGGTCAGCCCGGCCAGCGCCAGGGCGAGCCGGTGGGCGTCCGAGCGCTGCTCCGGCCGGGCGGCGGCCCGGGCGAGGGCGGCCCGGAGGTCATCCGCCACCGCGTCGAACCGGGCGCGCCAGTCCGGGCCCCCGGCTCCCGCCAGGGCGCTCGCCTCGCCCGAGCACCAGCCCAGGTGGCGGGCCCGGGCGTCCGTCAGTTCACCGGCCTCATCGAGCCGTTCGGTGCCGTACTGGCGGATGGTCTCCAGCGCCTGGTACCGCGTGCCGGTCGGGGACGGCGCCACGGCGAGCAGGCTCTGGTCGGCGAGCCGGCCGAGCCCGTCGGCGACGGCGGCCGGATCCAGCGGGGCGAACCCGGCCACCGCGGCGGCCGCCTCGGCGGTGAACGGCAGCACGAACACCGACACCCGGCGCAGCAGCGCCCGATCCGGCGCCTCCAGCAGGTCGTGGCTCCAGTCCAGTGCCGCCCGCACCGAGCGGTGCCGTTCGTCGGCGCGAGGTCCGCCGGCGAGGATCCGCAACTGGTCGGAGAGGCCCGCCGCGAGGCCGTCCAGCCCGAGGGTGGGCAGGCGTGCCGCGGCCAGCTCGATCGCCAGTGCCATGCCGTCGAGGCCCTCGCAGATGGCGGCGATCCGGTGGTGCGCGGCCGGGTCCGGCGGCCGGCCCACCGCCGCCGCCCGCTCCACGAACAGCGCCACGGCCTCCGACTCGCCGCCGCCGGCCCGGGACAGCGCAGGGACGGGGAAGACGCGTTCGAACGGCACCATCATCCGGGCCCGGCTGGTCGCGAGCACCCGCAGCAGCGGGCAGGCCGTCAGCAGCCGTTCCAGGAACGGCGCCACCCCGTCGCGTATCTGCTCGCAGTTGTCGAGCACCAGCAGCGCCCGGCGGTCGGCCAGTGCCGTCGACACCGCCTCGTCCAGTCCCCGCCCGGGCTGCTCGCCGACCCCCATGGCGGCCGCGACGGCCGCCGCCACCCGCCCCGGATCGCCGACCGGGGCCAGGTCGACCAGCCACACCCCGTCGGGGAAGTCGCCGGCCGCCTCCGCCGCCACCGCCAGCGCCAGCCTGGTCTTCCCCACCCCGCCCGGACCGACCGCGGTGACCTGCCGGTGGGCCCGCAGCGCCTCGGCCAGCTCCGCGCGCTCGCGCACCCGGCCGACGAACGCCGTCAGCGGCGCCGGGAGGGCGGGCGCCGACGGCGGCCGCCCGGCGGGCGCGAGTTCGGCCGCGCACCGGGACAGCGCCCGCCGGTCCGGCACCGCCAGCCGGCGCAGCAGCGAGGAGACGTGCGACTCGACCGTGCGGACGGAGATGAACAGGTGCGCGGCGATTTCCGCGTTGCTGAGGTGCTCACCGAGCAACGCGAGCACCTCGGTTTCCCGAGCCGAGATCACTGGAGTGGACACCGACCCATTATCCGTGGTGGCCTCCGTGGTCGGCACGGAGGCGGACCGCGCCGGGACGGGAGAGGCTGTGAACACAGGGGGTCGCACCCGGCGGGACACGCCGGGAGGACAGTGACCCGCGACCATCAGCCACAGCCGGCCCTCCCGGGCGGCTCACCACCTTACGGAGCGACCATGACCGGTTCCGCCACCCAGGGGATCAGGACCGTGCTGCACCCCGTGTCCGACCTGGCGCAGGCCAAGGCGGTGTACGAGGCCCTGCTCGGCGTCCCGCCGCAGACCGACTCGCCCTACTACGTCGGCTTCGAGGCGGCCGGCCAGCACATCGGACTGGTGCCGAGCGGGGGGCCGCAGAGCCCGACCACGCCGGTGGCCTACTGGCACGTGCCGGACATCGAGGCGAAGCTGGCCGAGGTGACCGCGGCGGGCGCCACCGTGAAGGAGCCCGCGCACGACGTCGGCGGCGGCCGTCTGGTGGCGACCGTCACCGACCCCGACGGCAACCTGCTCGGCCTGCTCCAGGACCGATGAACGCCGACCCGCGCCCCCGCGACCTGCGCCGCCGTGACACCGAGCACCGGCTCGCCCACGACGTCGACGTCTGGGTGGCCAGCGCCTCGGCGGACGGCGCGCCGTACCTGGTGCCGCTCTCCTTCGACTGGGACGGCGCGGCGCTGCTGGTGGCCACCCCGGCCGACAGCCCGACCGGCCGGAACCTGGCCGCCGGCCGGACGGCTCGGCTGGGCCTCGGCGACACCCGCGACCTGGCCATGATCGAGGGCGAGGTCGAGGTGATCGGCATCGACGAGCTGCCGCGCGAGCAGGGCGACCGGTTCGCCGCCCGCGCTGGCTTCGACCCGCGCACGCCGGCCACCCCGTACCGCTGGTTCCGGATCACGCCCCGTCGCATCCAGGCCTGGCGGGAGGCGAACGAGCTGCCGGGGCGCGACCTCATGCGCGACGGCCGCTGGCTCGCCTGACCCCCGCACCGCGACCCGCTCGGCAACCGATCAGTTTCGGAGAAGCCGCCGTCGGGGCGGACCGCCAGGATGGGGATCGCCCCGACGGAGCCGTGCAGGAACCCGGCCGCACAACAGCCCCGCCGCACAACAGCCCGGTCCCGCAAACAGCCCGGTCGCACAACAGCCCGGCCGGGTACGAGCCCGACCACACCCCAAGTGCCATGCCGCGTAAGAGAAGGAAGCAAGCCATGAAGAGCACGGAGAAGCCCGCCGGAAGCGCCGAGAAGTTCGACGGGTTCACCGAGGAGGAGCGCGACGCGATGAAGGAGCGCGCCAAGGAGCTGAAGGCCGCGGCGCGCCGCAGCCCGCGCACGGCCAAGGCGGACGGCGAGCAGGACGTACTCGCGAAGATCGCCGAGATGGCGGACGCGGACCGCGCCCTCGCCGAGCGGCTGCACGCGATCGTCGGGGCCGCCGCGCCGTCCCTCACGCCGAAGCTCTGGTACGGGATGCCGGCGTACGCCAAGGACGGCAAGGTGCTCTGCTTCTTCCAGAGCGCGGGGAAGTTCAAGGCGCGGTACGCGACCCTCGGCTTCAACGACGTGGCGAGCCTCGACGACGGCGCCATGTGGCCGACGGCCTTCGCCCTGACGGAGCTGACCGCCGACGTCGAGGCCCGGATCACCGAGCTCGTCACCCGGGCCGCGGGCTGAGGGGCCTCTCGGGGTGCCCCCCTCGTCACCGTCGTCGTCCAGCGGTGCCGCACCCGCGAACGCCCCGTCGCCTGCGGACACATGAACTTCTGACGATGCGCTTCCGCAGGTCGGCGGCCCTCTTGCAGGCCGTGGAACGGACCGAACACGGTCGCCTGTACAAACGGGTGACCGTGGGTCAGGTGCCCGGTACCGTGACCGGGCGGGCCAGTACCTGGTCCAGGACGTCGGCGAGCAACCGCGCCGGGTCCGCTACCGGCGCCGTGACCCGCATCGCGACGATCGCGTCCGGTCGCACGAGCAGGGCCCCGTCGTCGGGCAGCCATGGTGCGCGGACCCGGTCCGCCGGCAGGCCGGCGCCCGCCGCGGTGGCGAGCCACCGGTCGCCCGCGGCACCCACCAGCAGGGTCCACCGGGATGCGACCAGGTCGAGCGTGGAGACCCCGTCGACCCACGCGTGGGGCACCCGTGAACCCGGCGACCCGTCCAGCGCCGCCACCAGGTCGACCGTGGACGGGAGTTCCGGCCGCGGATCGACGACGGCGGCCGAGTCGTACCGCTGGCCGAGGTGCACGACGGGCGCCGCCCACACCCCCGCCGCAGCCCTGGCGGCGTCGGCCCCGGACCCGCGCCCCCAGTGCAGCGCCGGGTCGGCGAACCTGCGCATCGCCTGGTCCAGCGTCGCCGCGGCGACCGGCTCGCGCTCCTGCGCGTAGGTGTCGAGCAGGCCGGCGCCCGCATCGCCGTGGTGGACGGCGGCCAGCTTCCACGCCAGGTTGTGGGCGTCGGCGACGCCGGTGTTGAGGCCGAACGCACCCAGGGGTGCCACGGTGTGGGCGGCGTCGCCGACCAGGAACACCCGGCCGACGGCGAAGCGGTCGGCCAGCGCGCTCCGGGGCCGCCACGGCAGCACGCTGCACACCTCGACGTCGAGGTCGGGATCGCCGACCGCCGCGCGGACGACCGCGACGCAGCGTTCGTCCGTGAAGTCCTCGGGGTGCTCACCCCCGTCGACGTCGCAGGTGACGTGGAAGACCCAGGTGGTCGTTCCGTCCACGGTCACCAGCAGGCCGGGCGCCGCCGGCGTGGTGATCGTGCAGGTGCCGAAGGACATCCCCCGCAGATGGGGTCGGAGGTCGGCGCGGAACAGGATGTTGATCTTCGACCTGCCCAGGTCGCCCGCCCCGGAGGTGCCCACGCCGAGCGCGGTCCGCACGGGGCTGTGCGTGCCGTCCGCGGCCACCACGTGCGCGGCGCGCAGCGAGTAGCGACCGTCGGGCCCCTCCAGCTCGACGTCGACCCCGTCGGCGTCCTGCGCGATGCCGACCAGGCGGGTCGACCAGCGCACATCCGCTCCCCGGCGCGCCAGGTCGGCCGCCACCACGGCGTCGAGGCGGTCCTGTGCGCAGACGCCGCGCAGCCTGAACGGCGTCGTGTCCGGCTCGGTGGTGGACGGGATCGGCATGGGCACGGTCACGACGTCGCCTGCGCCCATCTCGACGACGGTCCGTGCCACCGCCTTGGCCGTGGCACCGCGCAGGTCGACGGCGACGGCGTCGACGGCGGTGTCGAGTCCGAGTTCACGCAGGATCTCGACCGTCCGGGGCCCGATGCCGGTGGCGCGCGGGTGGACCGACGGCCCCGAGCGTCGTTCGACGAGCACCGCGGGGACACCGTGGTGGGCGAGCAGCGCTGCGGTGAGCAGTCCGACGCTGCCGCCCCCGACCACGACGACCGGAACTTCCAGATACGCTGTTTCCGTCATGGATACACCGTAGCCAGAAGCTAGAATGCCGGTCAACGAGAAGGGGGAGCACCCGATGACCGAACCCGATCCCTGGTCGGTGTGGACCAGGCCTCGCCCCGAACCGGCCCGACGCGCCCCGGGAGTGGACCAGTACGTGGCCGCCGCACTGGCCGTCGCCGACGCGGAGGGCCTGGCCGCGGTCTCGATGCGCCGGATCGCGAGCGACCTCGGCTCCGGGACGGCCACCCTCTACCGCTACATCACCAGCCGCGACGAGTTGGTGGACCTGATGGTCGACGCGGCCCAGGGCGAGGACCCGCTCCCCGAGCCCACCTCGGACTGGCGCACCGACCTGGCCGCGGTCGCGCACGCCCAGCGCGCGACCCTGCTGCGGCACCCGTGGCTGGCGGCCGAACTGGCGGGCAGGCCCTCGCTCGGTCCCAACACGCTGCGGCGGGCCGAATCCGCCCTGCGCGCCGCCGTCGCGCTCACGCCGGACATCACGCCGGCGTCGCAGGCGCTCAGTGCCGTGCACGCGTACGTGCTGGGCTCGGTGGCCACCCAGCAGGCCGCTCGGCGCGCCGAGCAACGCACCGGTCTGAGTGAGGAGCAGTGGCAGCGCAGCCTCGGCCCCTACATCAGCGGCGTTCTCGCGGCGGGTGAGCACCCGATGCTCGCCCGCCGCGTCCACGAGGCCGAAGAACCCGACCCCGACGCGGAGTTCGCATTCGGCCTGGAGTGCCTGCTCGACGGCCTCGCCGCCCGAGCGGGCCGCTGACCGGTTTCGAGTGCACCCGGACCCGACGGTGGGGATCCGAGGCGATCCGAGGTCCGGGCTCCCGGTTCCCCGCCGTCCGCGCAGGCTGTCGGTCCCCATCGGCAAACCGGATCCCCGGCCCTCGACCAGGAAACAGGAAGGGTGGGCTGACCGATCAGCGGCTCGGCCCTGACAACGAAGGCCGCCACCCCAGAGGGATGGCGGCCTGCCCGCACATTCGATGCACACGGCGGTGAGGTCGCGAGTCCGACGCGCGAAGCCCGAATCCGCTTCCGCAGGTCAGCGACTTGCCGACCGGCTGACCTGCGGAGAAGCGGAGGAGCCGATGTGCGTTTCCACAGGTCGGAGGCGCCTCTACAGGTCGTAGTTCTGATCGAACATGCCGCTGGCCTGTCGAAATAGGGGTCACGCGGAAGTTCGTTTCGCAACCAGTGCACATGGGGCAGCAATGACAGTGAGGTGCGGTGAGAAGCGCCGCGAGGAGATCAGAGGTCAAGTCACCAGCTCTCCTTGTGGCGCTCTGCGGTGCTACTGGACTTGATCGAGGGCTGTCGGGTCGTCTATGGAGTCCACCTGCACCGGAGACGTCAGGGCGTCACGTGGCAGGATCGGTTGATGCCTCACCCGAGCCGGGCTGTTCATGGACGGATGACCTGCACCTGGCCCGACATCACGGGTGCAGCTGACACCATGCCGGAGCTGTTGGGCGCACATCGACGCCCAGCGACCTTGTCCGGGGCTGCTGGTATACATGGCGCTCGACGTCAATTTCCGGGGGTACGAACCACTGATGCGAGTCTTCTTTCAGCCCGCGAAGCTCTCGAAGAAGCTGATCATGGACCACTACCGGGACACCGTTCTCAGCCCAGTCGAAATTGAGGAGCACGCCGACCTGCTGGACGAGCAGGTGAGGAAACGCTTGAGCAACGAGTTCCCTCAGGGCGCAGCTCAGATGTGGGGCGTCGTTCCTGGCAAGGGCGAGCGGAACGTTCTCTTCTACCGACAGTTGAAGCCGGGCGACTGGGTGTTCTTCACGGGTGACAACCACCTGTACTTCGGTGGCAGGGTGCGGGTGGTGTGGCGGGACCGTCTCCTCGCAACTCGGCTCTGGGGTACGGACGAGGCTGGCAGCACCTGGGAGTGCATGTACGCGCTCTCCGATGGCAGGACGTACGACGTCCCCATGGCCGAGATTCGCCGGGTTCTTGGGTGGGAGAACGAGAACCGGCACGTTCGGAACTTCCAGGCGCTGAGTGACAGTGCGAGTGAGCTCCTGCACGACCTGCTCAACCTTGACCGCGCGACCGGCGAGCTGTCAGCGAAGGAGCGGGAAGACGCAGAGAGTGCGCTCAAGGAGTATGACGGGCCGCTCGAGCGAACCGCCCAGCGGGCTTACCGGGCTGAGCAGTCGCTGCTCAAGCAGCAACTCCTCCCCGGTACGGAGGGTGAATGTGCACTCTGTGGCCGGACACTCCCTCGGGCCTTCCTTGTGGCAGCCCACATCAAGAAGCGTTCGGTCTGTACGGACGAGGAGAAGCGGGACTTCCGCAATGTGGCCATGCTGGCTTGCCTGCTCGGGTGTGACGGGCTCTTCGAGCAGGGATTCATCGGTGTCGGAGCGGACGGCGAACTCCTGGTCAGCCCAGCAGCCGAAGCCTCAGCTGCGGTTTTGCAGCATGTTGACCAGATCCTCGCCAACCGCACCGTCTCATGGTGGAACCCGGACCGTGAGAAGTACTTCGCATGGCACCGCACCCACTCGTTCAAAGAGTTCACCGTCCATTGAGTCCGTCGGGGCAGAGAGTCGAAGCCGCCATCGTCGCCCGGTGCGTCGCAACCGCTCCGACCACCCCGGCGGTCACAGCCCGTCCCGCTGACCAGCCCCTCCGCCGCCTCGCCGCGAACGTTTACCGCGCCCTGCCTGAGGCGGCCAGACCGAGAGCCTGCGTGCTGTTGCCACCCGCACCGCTTTCACCTGGCTCGCCGGTCGGCCGCGCCTGGGCGATGCCGCGCCGGCCCAGCAGCACGTGGTCCTGGGTGACCGCTCGCGTCGTGAGATGCATGAGAACGGGGGCCGTCACGCTCCGTGAGGAGGGTGGCGACCCCCGACGCCGCACCAGGCGACACGCTCATTTCACATGGGCGAAGGCGGGCGAGCAGCAGCGATAGCTTCTGAGAAGCGGTCAGAGTGCCTACGCGGGCATCCTGGCCAACTGGCTCATAGAGGCTGATCTACAGGTCGTAGTACAGCTCGAACTCGTGCGGGTGGGGCCGCAGTGCGATCGGGGCGATCTCGTTGGTGCGCTTGAAGTCGATCCAGGTCTCGATCAGGTCGGGCGTGAAGACGCCGCCGGCGAGCAGGTACTCGTGGTCCGCCTCCAGGGCCTCCAGCACGGCCGGCAGTGAGGCCGGGACCTGGGGGACGGACGCGTGCTCGTCGGGTGCGAGCTCGTACAGGTCCTTGTCGACCGGCTCCAGCGGCTCGATCTTGTTCTTGATCCCGTCGAGGCCCGCCATCAGCATGGCCGCGAAGGCCAGGTACGGGTTGGAGGACGGGTCGGGGGCGCGGAACTCGATGCGCTTGGCCTTGGCGTTCGAGCCGGTGATCGGGATGCGGATCGCGGCCGAGCGGTTGCGCTGCGAGTACACCAGGTTGACCGGCGCCTCGAAGCCGGGGACGAGGCGGTGGTAGGAGTTCACCGACGGGTTGGTGAAGGCGAGCAGCGACGGTGCGTGCTTCAGCAGGCCGCCGATGTAGTAGCGGGCGGTGTCGGAGAGTCCGGCGTAGCCCTGCTCGTCGTAGAACAGCGGCGAGCCCGCCGTCCACAGCGACTGGTGGACGTGCATGCCGGAGCCGTTGTCGCCGAAGATCGGCTTCGGCATGAAGGTGGCGGTCTTGCCGTTGCGCCAGGCGACGTTCTTGATGATGTACTTGAACAGCATCAGGTCGTCGGCGGCGTGCAGCAGCGTGTTGAACTTGTAGTTGATCTCCGCCTGGCCGGCGGTGCCCACCTCGTGGTGCTGGCGCTCGACCTCCAGGCCGGCCGCCGCGAGCTCCAGCGACATCTCGGCGCGCAGGTCGGCGAAGTGGTCGACCGGCGGGATGGGGAAGTACCCGCCCTTGTACTTGACCTTGTAGCCGCGCGCGTCGCCCTCGGCGGAGCCGGTGTTCCAGGCGCCGGCCTCGGAGTCGATGTGGTAGTACGAGGCGTTCGCGCTGGTCTCGAAGCGCACCGAGTCGAAGACGTAGAACTCGGCCTCGGGCCCGAAGAACGCGGTGTCGGCGATGCCGGACGAGGCCAGGTAGGCCTCCGCCTTCTTGGCGACGTTGCGGGGGTCGCGGCTGTAGGCCTCACCCGTGATCGGGTCCTGGATGAAGAAGTTGATGTTGAGGTGCTTCTCCTTGCGGAACGGGTCCAGGCGGGCCGTGGCAAGGTCGGGGACGAGTGCCATGTCCGACTCGTGAATGGCCTGGAAACCGCGGATCGACGAGCCGTCGAACATCAGGGTCTCGGCCGGGTCGAACGTCGCCGCAGGCACCGCGAAGTGCTGCATGACGCCTGGCAGGTCGCAGAACCGGACATCGATGAACTTCACGTCGTTGTCCGCGATGTACTGCTTGACCTCGGCGGCGTTGTTGAACATCCATCTGGCCTTTCCGAAAGGGGACCACCGGCTTCAGCTGGTGGGGAGTTTCGTCCTTGGATCGTAAGGGCGCAGGCCGGGAGATCGCTGCGCCGCGTCGATGGCGCGCCGGGCCGCCGGCGGTGCGGTGCCCCGGGTGAAGTTCGACTGCCCTCCTTCGTGCGGATTGCGCCTCACCCTAGGAATCAGCCGTTTCCGGTTGGTGACTTCGATGTTTCCCCCATGTTAACCAGCGAGGTCGGACGGGCGGCAAAGTCGTACGATTCCGGGTAAATCACCGGGCCTGTCCACCAGGTTCGGGGGAAGTGGTCTGGACCACTCCGGAGGGTTGGAGAAGGCCCGGGCGACCCGCCGGGGGAGGCGGTGACAGGGCGCCCCGACGGCCCGGTTAGTGTGGATTCGTGGACACCAGAGAAGCGTTGGGATCGTGGATCGACGGCCCGAAGGCGGCCGCCGAGAGGATGGGCGCGGACTTCGGTTACCGCGGCGAGCGCCTCGGGCTGCCCAAGGAGGGCCCCGGCTCGGTCGCCGGACCCGGCCGCCGGATCGGCGCCCTGGTCGTCGACGGCTGGCTGGTGGCCCTGATCGCCTACGGGCTGATCTCCCGCGGCGAGCAGGGGCAGGCGAACCTCTGGACCACGCCGCTCTTCTTCGCCGCCACCGCGCTCCTGCTCGCCACCACCGGCACCACCATGGGCAAGCGGCTGTTCGGCCTGCGGGTGGTGCGCCTGGACGGCGGGCGGGCCAGCATCCCCCAGGTGTTGCTGCGCACCCTGCTGCTCTGCCTGGCCGTGCCGGCGCTGGTCTGGGACCGCGACACCCGCGGCCTGCACGACAAGGCCGTCGGTACGGTCGAGGTCCGGATGTGACCTGCTGAGCCCGTCCCGCACGGACGGGTGGACGGGCGGAACGGGACGGGCGGCGGACGGGCGGGCGGTGCACCCCGGCCCCCGGCCCGAGGCCCGAGGCCCGAGGGCCCGACGCGGCCCGTACCCGGTTCGGCCCGTACCCGGTCCCGACTCGATCGGAAACCGGTCCGCCGGGGAACGGATCCGCGCAGGAACGACCGGCACCCGAAAGCCATCGAACGACATCGGCCCGATCGGTATCGCTCCCTCTCGCTCCACAGCCGGTCGGACCCGCTCGGGAATCGCTGTCGAACGGACATTCCAGAAGGCCCGACACCGAGACGGCCCGACACCGAGAAGGCCGGACACCGGACAGACGTCAAACGGCCCCGTCGCGGAAACTCCGCGACGGGGCCGTGTCGTGTTCGAGGGGGACGGTCAGCGAACCTGGCCGCCCTTGGGCATCCGGGCACCCTTGGGCATCGGGCCCTTGGGGATCGGCGCCTTGGAGAGCAGGTCGCCCAGGGCGCGCAGCCGGTCGTTGGTCTCGGTGACCTTGGCCGGGGTGATGGCGCGCGGCAGACGCATCAGGTGGACCTGCAGCTTCTTCAGCGGGATCTCGCCCTCGCCGGTGCCCACCACGATGTCGTGGACCGGGATGTCGCCGACGACCCGGGCCATCTTCTTCTTCTCGGAGGCCAGCAGCTGGCGGACCCGGTTCGGGTTGCCCTCGCCGATCAGCGCGATGCCCGGGCGGCCGACGGCGCGGTAGACCGCGTCCTGGTTGCGGGTGACCGCGACCGGGGTCGGGTTGGCGCTCCAGCCGCGCTTGATGTTGTTGAGCACGGCCGCCACCGCGCCCGGCTGTCCCTCCATCTGCCCGAAGGCCGCACGCTCGGCCCGGCGCCCGAAGACGATCGCCA
Organism: Kitasatospora sp. NPDC057015; assembly: GCF_042673745.1. Classification (NCBI taxonomy): domain Bacteria; kingdom Bacillati; phylum Actinomycetota; class Actinomycetes; order Kitasatosporales; family Streptomycetaceae; genus Kitasatospora; species Kitasatospora sp. NPDC057015. The sequence continues at coordinate 33,959 of NZ_JBHUSG010000032.1, read as the reverse complement.
TGGCCAGGAAGGCCACGATGAAGCCCAGGATGCCCAGGTAGATCGGGTGATCGATCGCAAAGCCGATGGCGAGGAACACGCCGAAGGTCAGCAGGCCGACGCCGGCGATGATCAGGCCGATCTTGGTGTCGACCTTCTTGGTCATTTGGTACGCCAGACGGATCTGCTTGAGTCGCCCGGGGTTCTCGGATGTTTCCCTCGCCATAACGCTCATGGTACGTGCCGGGAGCGTGGGATTTCCAAGCACGGTGCCGGATCGCACCGAACCGTGATCCGGGCGGCCGAGCCCGGCGCCCGCCGCGGGCCCCTCCCGGGGTCCGTTCAGCGGCGCAGGGACTCCGGCGCCGGGCCGGTCGGCAGGGCTCCCGTGGCCCGGTCCGCGGCGTGCCGGCGGTTCTCGCAGACCGCCGCCCAGGCGTTCTGCCGCGCCTGCCGCTGCCCGCTCGCCAGCAGCACGCTCTCGGCCAGTCGCAGCGCCGTGCCGCCGACCGATCGAATCCTTGCCTGCATGTCCGAACAGCTCCCCTCGATGTCGCGAAGGTCCTGACCTTCACATGGTCACCACTCGGTGTTACCAGCCGGTGACCAGGCCGTCAAAGCCTGATGAAAGCCGGACGCCCCTTTGGCGGAACGGGGCACGGCCGAACGGGAGCGGGCCGCCCGCCGGCCCCCGCGCGCCCGGCGGGCGGCGCGTCGTGCGAGCGCCGCTGGTCGGGGGAGGGGGCCCGACCGGCCGGCGGGTCGGCCGGTCGTCGCGGGCGCCCCGCGCACGAGGACGGGAGGGGTGGGGCCGCGGCCCCACCCCTCCCGTCCTCGTGCGTCCGACGTCACACCGCCGGGCGCGGCGCCGCCGAGCGGCCCGCGCCGTCGGGCAGGTGTCAGACGGCCGCCTTCGCGCGGTGCTCCAGGGCCTGGCGGTAGAGCCGCCCGGCCCGGTAGGAGGACCGCACCAGCGGCCCCGACATCACGCCGGCGAAGCCGAGCTCCTCGGCCTCCTGCTGCAGCTCCACGAACTCGTGCGGCTTCACCCAGCGCTCGACGGGGTGGTGGCGCAGCGACGGCCGCAGGTACTGGGTGATGGTGATCAGCTCGCAGCCGGCGCCCACCAGGTCGGACAGCGCCTGGCTGACCTCCTCGCGGGTCTCGCCCATGCCGAGGATCAGGTTGGACTTGGTCACCAGCCCGGCCGCGCGGGCCTGGGTGATGACGTCGAGCGAGCGCTCGTAGCGGAACGCCGGGCGGATCCGCTTGAAGATCCGGGGCACCGTCTCGACGTTGTGCGCCAGCACCTCGGGCCGGGACGAGAAGACCTCGGCCAGCTGCTCGGGCACCGCGTTGAAGTCGGGGATCAGCAGCTCGACGCCCGTCCGGCCGCCCTCGCGCCCGGCGGTCTGCGCGTGCACCTGGCGAACCGTCTCGGCGTACAGCCAGGAGCCGCCGTCCTCCAGGTCGTCGCGGGCGACGCCGGTGATGGTGGCGTAGTTGAGGTCCATCGTCACGATGGACTCGGCGACCCGGCGCGGCTCGTCCCGGTCGAAGTCGGCGGGCTTGCCGGTGTCGATCTGGCAGAAGTCGCAGCGGCGGGTGCACTGGTCACCGCCGATGAGGAAGGTCGCCTCGCGGTCCTCCCAGCACTCGAAGATGTTGGGACATCCCGCCTCCTGGCAGACGGTGTGCAGTCCCTCCTTCTTCACCAGCGACTGGAGGGCCGTGTACTCCGGGCCCATCTTCGCCCGGGTCTTGATCCACTCAGGCTTCCGCTCGATGGGGGTCTCGCTGTTGCGGACCTCCAGGCGCAGCAGCTTCCTGCCGTCGGGTGCGACAGCGGACACGTGCGACTCCTAAGAACTAGACGGGGTACCCCCAGGGTACGCCTGTGCTTGTACGGCTCTCCACGGGCCCGGCCCCCCTAATCGCAGGACTCGGGGTGGCGTTCGGGCGGTCCCGTCCGGGCAACATCCGCCGCCCGGCCGGGATTCCCTACCGGGCCAGGGCGGGTTCGGCGAGTTCGGCGAACACCTCGGCGAGGTGCTTCTCGACCACCGGGAGCGCCTCGCCGACCGGGAAGGCCCGGCCCAGCTCGGTGCTGACCGAGCCGACGCCGGCGTCCCGGATGCCGCAGGGCACGATCCGGTCGAACCAGGTCATGTCGGGGTTGCAGTTCAGCGCGAAGCCGTGCATGGTCACGCCCCGCGCGACCCGCACGCCGATCGCGGCCAGCTTGCGGTCGTCGCCGCGCTGGCCGGCGTTGGACGCCGCGTACTCGGGGCCGGCCAGGCGGGGGTCGATGCCCAGCGGCAGGCCCATCCGCAGGGTCAGGCTGCCGATGTCGACGACCTGGGCGGGGTCGACCACGGCGTCCGGGATGCTCGCGCCGAGCACCCACACCCCGCTGCGGCCCTCGACCCGGGTGGTCTCCACCCCGAACTCGCCGCAGGCGCGGATCAGCGCCTCCTCCAGCCGGCGGACGTACGCGACCACGTCCATCGGCTCCGGCAGCTTCACGATCGGGTAGCCGATCAGCTGGCCCGGACCGTGCCAGGTGATCTCCCCGCCGCGGTTGACCTCGACCACGGGGGTGCCGTCCAGCGGCCGGTCCTCGGGATTGGTGCGCCGGCCCGCCGTGTAGACCGGGGGGTGCTCCAGGAGCAGCACGGTGTCGGGGATCTCGTCGGCGACCCGCAGGGCGTGCAGTCGCTGCTGCTCCTCCCAGGCCTCCTGGTACGGCACCGACCGATCGCCGATGCCCATGCGTACGAACCGTACGTTCTCGCTCACCGCTGCTCCTTGCCAGGCGTTCGAGACCAACCTCGCCACTGTACGCCCGACCGGGTGAAACCCGTCCGGGCGTCCGTTCCGGGTGTTCGAGGCGGGCCCCGGCGGCGGGTCGGCCGGGCCCGCGTTCAGCCGTCGGCGAGCAGTTGCAGACGCAGGGCGAGCTGGAGTTCCAGGGTGCGTTCGGGGTGGTTCCAGTCGTGGCCCAGCAGGGCCTCGATCCGGTCCAGGCGCTGGACGACGGTGTTCACGTGGACGTGCAGTTCGTCCTTGGCCCGGGTCAGGCTGCTGCCGCTGTCGAAGTACGCCCGCAGGGTGCGGACCAGCTCGGTGCCGCGGCGGGCGTCGTAGTCGAGCAGCGGGCCGAGGGTGGCGCCGACGAAGCCGTCCACGTCGTGGCCGTCCCCGAGCAGCACGCCCAGGAAGCCCAGCGCCTGCGCCGAAGCGCCGTCGCCGGGCCGGCCGAGCACCCGCAGCGCCCGTACGCAGCGCACCGCCTCGGCGTGGGCGGCGGCCAGCGCGGGCGGGCCGGCGGCCGAGCGGCCGGCGCCCACCGTCACCGGGAACCCGGTCAGCCGGGCCAGCCGGTCGGCAGCCTGCTCGGCGGCCGCGCCCGGGGTGGTCGAACCGTCGTCGGGCAGCAGCAGCACCACGTTCTCGCCGTGCTCGGCGCTGACCCCGCGGGAGCCGAACAGGTAGCGCCCGGCCGCTCCCGCCAGCCGGCCCCGGCCGACCGGCGCGGCGGCCTCGGCGACCAGCACCAGGTGCGGGCGGCCGAGGTCGACGCCGAGCCGCCGGCCGCGCGCGACCAGTCCCGCCGGGTCCCGGTCGGGGGCGGTCAGCAGGTCCGCCAGCAGCTCGCCGCGGACCCGGTTCTCGGTCTCGGCGACCGAGCGGCGCATCAGCAGGAGCAGTGCCGTGACCACTCCGGCCCGCTCGAACAGCCGCCGGTCCGCGTCGTCCAGCCCGGGCCGCCCGGACAGCACCAGGCTGCCCAGCGGCTCCTGGCCGGCCAGCACCACGCAGACCCAGCTGTCGCCCCGGCGCACCGCCCGGCCCTCGGCGCGGGACGCGGCCACCGCCTCGGCCAGCCCCGCGCCGGTGCCGGCCTGGCCGGCCAGGGTGTTGCCGTCGGCGTCGTGCACCGCTATGCCGCCGTCCAGCAGTACGGCGACCTCGGCGGCCACGTCGGCGACCTCGGCGCCGCGCAGCACCAGGTCGGTGAGCCGGTCGTGGGCCTGCTCGGCGCGCTGGACGGCGGCCGAGTGGGCCTGGATCACCGCGTTGGCGCTGTTCAGGCCCGCCAGCGCGGCCCGGGTGTCGGCCAGCGACTTGGCGGTGTCCAGGGCGATCGCGGCGTGCGCGGCCAGCGAGCAGAGCAGGGCGACCTCGTCGGGCGAGAAGGCGCGGGGCGAGCGGTCCGCCGCGAACAGCACCCCGATCACCCGGCCGCCGAGCAGCAGCGGCACCCCGATGATCGCGACCAGGCCCTCGTCCAGCACCCCGGCGTCGATCTGCCCGGTGTGGTGGAAGCGCCCGTCGGTGCGGTAGTCCGGCGTCGCGTAGGGGCGGGCGCTCTGCGCGACCAGGCCGCCGAGGCCGTCGCCGAGGCTGAGCCGCAGGTTCTGGAAGAGCGCGGAGACCGAGCCGTCGGTGACCCGCATGTACGTGTCGCCGGCCGCCTCGTCCGGCAGCGTCAGGTACGCGGTGTCGGTGCCGAGCAGCAGCCGGGCCCGGCGCACGATCGCCTGCAGCACGTCGTCCAGGTCCCGGGAGGCGGCGAGGTCGCCCGCGGTGTCGAACAGCGCCGTCAGCTCCGCCTCCCGGCGTCGGTGCTGGCGCAGCGTCCGGTGCACCCGCAGGGCCAGCCAGGTCGCGTCGTCGATCGCGGCGAGGACGTCCGCCGGCTCGCCCCGCAGGCGGGCGTCGGCGAGCACCCCGGCGAAGTCCTCGGTCGCGGCGCCGGAGGCGAGCAGGTCGAGCAGCCGGCGCAGGGCGGGCGCCGCGCCCGGGATCGGGTCGGTCATGGTGCAGTCGCCAATCGGCAGAGTCAGGCCTCGGGGGGACGGTCCGGTACGGGCACGGAAGCGCGATGGTACGCCCGATGGCGTCCGGGACGGCCGGCAAGCCGGCGCCCCGGGTGGATCGGGCGCCGGCTTGCCGGGGGCGGACCGCCCGGACCGCCCGGGGCGGCCACGGGTGGTGACGGGTCCGCTCAGGCGGTGACGGCCTTCGCGGCGGCGGCCACCGGGGCGTTCGCCTCCACCTCGGCGTCCACCTCGGCCAGGTCACGGCCGCGGGTCTCCTTGGCGCAGAGCACCGCGAGCACCGTGATCACCGCGGCGATCGCGACGTAGACCGAGATCGGCGTCGAGCTGCCGTAGTCCTTCAGCAGCGCGGTGGCGATCAGCGGCGCCGGGGCGCCGGCCGCGACCGAGGCGAACTGGGCGCCGATCGACGCGCCCGAGTACCGCATCCGGGTCGCGAACAGCTCGGAGAAGAACGCCGCCTGCGGGGCGTACATCATGCTGTGGAAGACCAGACCGATCGTCACGGCCAGCAGCAGCGAGCCGAAGGACTTCGCGTCGACCAGGGTGAAGAAGACGAAGGCCCACACCCCGACGCCGACCGCACCCACCAGGTAGACCGGCTTGCGGCCGACCCGGTCGGAGAGCGCGCCGAACAGCGGGATCAGGGCGAACTGGATCGCCGAGGCCACCAGGACGGCGTTCAGCGCGGTCTGCTTGGGCAGGTGGACGTGGGTGACGGCGTACGCCAGCACGAAGGTGGTCATCACGTAGTACGAGATGTTCTCCGCCATCCGGGCGCCCATCGCCACCAGCACCTCCCGCCAGTGGTGCCGCAGCACGGCCACCAGCGGCGGCTGCTCGGCGCTCTGCTGCGCGGCCTTGCGGGCCTCCGCCTTCGCCAGGGCCTGCTGGAACAGCGGCGACTCGTCCACCGAGAGCCGGATCCACATCCCGACCAGCACCAGCAGCGCCGAGAGCAGGAACGGCACCCGCCAGCCCCAGGACAGGAAGGTCGACTCCGACTGGACGGCCGTCAGCAGCGACAGCACGCCGGCCGCCAGCAGGTTCCCGGCGGGCGCCCCGCCCTGCGGCCAGGAGGCCCAGAAGCCGCGCCGGCGGGCGTCCCCGTGCTCGGACACCAGCAGCACCGCGCCGCCCCACTCGCCGCCGAGCGCGAAGCCCTGCACCAGCCGCAGCGCGGTCAGCATGATCGGGGCCGCCACGCCGACCTGGTGGTACGTCGGCAGGCAGCCGATCAGGGTGGTCGAGCCGCCCATCAGCAGCAGGCTCACCACCAGCAGCTTCTTGCGGCCGATCCGGTCCCCGAAGTGACCGAACACCAGGGCGCCCAGCGGGCGGGCGGCGAAGCCGATGGCGTAGGTGAGGAAGGACAGCAGGGTGCCGGTCAGCGGGTCGCTGTTGGGGAAGAACACCTTGCCGAAGACCAGCGCGGCGGCGGTGCCGTAGAGGAAGTAGTCGTACCACTCGATGGTGGTGCCGATCAGGCTCGCGCCGACGACCTTCCAGAGGGGGGAGCTGGTTCTCGCTACGTCGGGAGAACTGGCCATGGGGTCCACCTGTCTTCTCTGCGGGTGAGGGCGGGTCAGGGGTGCTGCGGGGGGAGGGGTGGTGCGGGGGACGGGGTGCTGCGTGACGGGGTACGACGGAGTCCGGGGGAGGGACGTGGGAGGGACGTGGGAGGTGGGGCAGGGCGGAGCGGGACGTGGGGGACGGGCCGGGCGGGGGGATCCTCCGGGGAGGCGGTCAGTGGGCCGTCCAGCCGCCGTCCAGGGGCAGGCTGGCGCCGGTCAGGTACGAGGCGTGCGGCGAGCAGAGCCAGAGCATGAGCTGCGCCACCTCCTCGGGCTCGATCAGGCGTTTGACGGCGGTGCGGTCGAGCATGATCCGCTCCACCACCTCGTCCTCGGCGATGCCGTGGGCCAGGGCCTGGGCGGCGATCTGGCGCTCCACCAGGGGGGTGCGCACGTAGCCGGGGTTCACGCAGTTGCTGGTGACGCCGTGCGGGGCGCCCTCCAGGGCCACCGTCTTGCTCAGGCCCTCCAGGGCGTGCTTGGCGGTGACGTACGCGGACTTGAAGGCGCTGGCCCGCAGCCCGTGCACGGAGGAGATGTTGACGACCCGTCCCCAGCCCTGCTCGTACATGTGCGGCAGGGTGCGGCGCAGGATCCGGAACGGGGCCTCCACCATGACCCGCTGGATCAGGGTGAAGCGGTCGGGCGGGAACTCGTGCACGGGGGCGACGTGCTGGAGGCCGGCGTTGTTGACCACGATGTCCGCGTCGGCCGGCAGGGCGTCCACCGCGGCCGGATCCGACAGGTCGACGATGTGGGCCACGCCGTTGATGCGTTCGGCGAGCTCGGTGGCCGGCCCGGCGGCCAGGTCGACGACGTAGACCTTGGCGCCGGCCTCGGCGAGGGCCTCGGCACAGGCCAGGCCGATGCCCGAGGCCGCGCCCGTGACCAGGGCCGTCCGGCCGGTGAGGGCGCCTGCGGGGGGCCGGTCCGAAGTGGTGTCCATGGCCCAGAACGGTAGGAATTCGCGGGCCGCTCTCCTATGGTCCCCGTCGCCACAGTGTCCACGGCCGGTGTGGTGGTCCGCCCCATGGGGCGGGCCAGGGCGGGCGGCCCGGCTCAGGCCGGCCGGCGCCCGGCGGGAGGCAAACCACAGCCCGCCCGGCTTCAACACAATGGGCGCCCTTGCTTCACCCGTTCGGAGGATTGCCCGGCCAGAACCGCACATAGCGCCCGAATGCTCGCTACATTCACGCCGATTCCCGACAGGGGGCGCCGCTCAGGTACCGGGGGACTGGACTGTGCCGGAGCGGCGCTTCGAGAGGTGTTGACTGACTATGCCCCAACGGCCCGCAACAGACAGCCCGGCGTACGGACCGCTCGACCCGCTCGACCCGCTCGACCCGCACGAAGGGCCGGACGGGCGCGCCCGCACGGAGGCCTCCGGCGGCCTGCACCAGGACCGGGGGCCGCACCGGGACGCCGGGCCGCCCGCCGGCGCCGAGGCGGCCGGCCCCGCGCTCCCCGGCGGCGCCGGGCACGCCGACGACCCGAGGGACTCCGAGGACACCGGGCACCCGGGCGAGGCGAGGGTGCCGGCCCCCGCCGCCGGCTCCGCCCCGGCCGGCTCCGCCCCCGCCGTCGGAGCGGGCGACCCGCCCGCCACCGGCCCGCAGAACGGCCGCCTCGCGCTGCTGATCGACGAGGCGGGCTTCTCGCACGCCGGTCTGGCCCGCCGGGTCGACCAGCTCGGCCTGGAGCACGGCCTCGACCTGCGCTACGACAAGACCTCCGTCACGCGCTGGCTGCGGGGCCAGCAGCCGCGCGGCGCCACCCCGGCACTGATCGCCGAGGTCTTCACCCGCCGCCTCGGCCGCCGGCTCACCGCCCTGGACCTCGGCCTGGACGCCTGCGCACCGGTCTACGCGGGGCTGGAGTTCGCCGAGACGCCGCAGGAGGCGGTGGACATCGTCGCGAGCATGTGGCGGAAGGACAGCGGCCCGCAGTCCGAACTGCGCCGGATCGCCTTCACCCCGGCCGGCCTGGTCGTCCCCAGCCGGGACTGGCTGATCGGCCGGACCGACGAGCGGGTCGCCCGGGACGGCTCGGTGCCCGGCCTGCTCGACCCGCCGCCCGGCCCCGGCGGTGCGTCCGGCGGACCGGGCGCACCGGGCGCACCGGGCGGGTCGGGCGCACCGGGGCAGGGCTCCCCGGCCGGTCAGGGCGGCCCGGCGGGCCCGGCCCGCCCCGGCGACCGCGGCCCGGAGCGCCCCGCCGACCGCAGGCCCGGCGGGGCACCCCCGGGGCCCGGCGCCCTGGGCCGGGTCCCGGTACAGAACCGGCGCCCGCCCGTCGCGGTCGAGCCGCCGTCCGGCGACCAGACCGGCGAGCCCCGGCCGGCCCTGCGGGTCGGGCGCGGCGACATCGCCGCCGTCCGTGCCGTCGGGGACCTCTTCCGGGCGCTGGACCAGGCCTACGGCGGCGGGCACGCCCGGCAGGCCCTGGTGCGCTACCTGGAGAGCGAGGCCGAGCCGATGCTGCGCGGCCGCTACGGCGAGCAGATCGGCCGGGCGCTCTTCGGGGCGGTCGCCGACCTCACCCGGCTGGCCGGCTGGACCTCCTTCGACATCGCCGCCCACGGTCTCGCCCAGCGCTACTTCGTCCAGGCGCTGCGGCTCTCCCAGGCGGCGGGGGACCGCGCGCTCGGCGGCTACGTGCTGGTCACCATGAGCCAGCAGGCGGTCCACCTCGGGCACGGCCGGGAGGCGGTCCAGCTGGCCCGGGTCGCCCAGCAGGGGGTGGGCACCTCGGCGCCGGCCGCCGTCCAGTCGCTGCTGCACGCCGCCGAGGCGCGCGGCCACGGTCTGCTCGGGGACGTCCGGGCCTGCACCACCGCGCTGGTCCGCTCCGAGCGCTCGCTCGCCGCGGCCCGTCCGGGCGACGACCTGCCGTCCTGGGCCCGCTTCTTCGACGAGGCCCAGCTCGCCGACGAGTTCGCGCACTGCTATCGCGACCTCCAGCAGTGGCGACCGGCCGCCCAGCACGCGGAGAAGTCGCTGCGGCTGCGCTCGCCCGCGTACGCCCGCAGCCGGATCTTCTGCCGGCTGGTGCTGGCCACCGCCCGGCTCGGGATGGGCGACCTGGACGAGGCCTGCGCGATGGCCACCGACGGGCTGCGGGCGGCCGGTGAGATGCGCTCCGCCCGCACGCTGGAGTACGTGCGGGACTTCCACCGCCGCCTCGCGCCGTACCGCGGCAGCCCGGTGGCCCGGGCCTTCGAGGAGGCGGCCCGCCAGTCCGGGGTGATCTGAGGGCCCCGGCGCTCGCCGGTGCGCGCCCGCCCGCGCTCCGGCACGGCCCCCGGAGGGACGGGGCGGGAACGGGAAGCGGGGGAGCGACGTCGCAGCCCTGCGGCGGCGTCGCTCCCCGGCTCCCCGGTCTCCCGTCGTCCCCTCCCCGGGTCGTCCCGGCGCTCCCGGAGGCCCGGCTCCGCACCGCCCCGACCGCGGTCGCGCCGCGACGACCGCTACGCCGCGACGACCGCTACGCCGTGACCACCGCTACGCCGTGACCACCGCTACGCCGCGACCTCCGCCTCCCGGCCCGCCGCCGGCAGGCCCAGGTCCCGCAGGACGGAGTCCGCCGCCCGGCGGCCGGAGACCAGCGCGCCCTGCACGCTGCTGGTGTCCCGGTGGTCGCCGCAGACGTACAGCCCGGCGAGCACCCGGACCGGCCGGCGGAAGTTGTGCGGGGGCGGCATCGCGGGGACGGCGTCCGGGACGTGGCGCACGCTCAGGAAGCCCCACCCGGTGGTGGAGGTGCCGTACAGCTCCGCGAGCCGCGCCCGCACCGCCGGTTCGAGCCCGGCCGGCCCGGCGGCGTCGAAACCGCGGCGGCCCAGCACGGTGGTGGCGATCAGCGCCTGCCCGGCCGGCGCGTAGGACGGGTGCAGTTCGCTCAGCACCAGCGAGTGCGAGACCAGCGGCAGACCGGTGCCGGGGCGGTCGCCGTCCAGCAGCAGCACCGGCTCGCTCACCGGCGCCCGGTCGGCGGCGTGGTAGTACGTGGTCACCGGGTGGAAGCCGGGCAGCCGCAGCCCGGGCATCAGCTCGGCGGCGGAGGAGGCGTCGGTGGCGATCACCACGGCCCGGGCACCGATCCGGCCGTGGTCCGCCGTCTCGACCCCGTCCGCCGCGATCGAGGTGACCCGCACCCCGAGCCGTACCGTGCCGCCGGGCAGGGCGGCGGCCAACTGCGCCGGCACCGAGGCGATGCCGCCGGCCGGTAGGCAGAGCCGCCCGCGCGCGTACGAGCGCAGCACCAGGTCGGCCACCCGGCTGCTGGTGCCGAGGGCGGGGTCGCTGAGCAGGGCGCCGAGCAGTGGCCGCAGGACGCCGTCGACGGTCCGGGCGGGCAGCCCGCGCTCGGCCAGGGCGCGGGCGGCGGTGGTCTCGGGGCGGGCCAGCAGTCGCCCGGCCGGAGTGGCGGCGTGCCGGCTCAGCCAGCCGCCGAGCCGGGCCCGGTCCAGCGGGCTGCCGAAGGGCGTGCGGGTGGCCGCCTGGCGGGCGGTGGTCGACTGCGGGTCGCCGGCCCGGTAGCGGCGGCCGCCGCTGTGCACGAGGGCCCCGGGCGCGAGCGGGCGCAGGTCGAGCCGGTCGAGGTCGAGGCGGCGGCGCAGCTCGGGGAAGGCGGTGTTGAGCAGGTGGCTGCCGTGGTCGAGCCGGAACCCGTCCACCTCGCGGGTGGCCATCCGGCCGCCGATCCGGTCGGTGGTCTCCAGGACCTGGACGGCCAGCCCGTGGCCGGTCAGCGCGCGGGCGGCGGCCAGGCCTGCGAGGCCGGCGCCCACCACCACGACGTCGGGGTCGGACTGGCGGCGGGTACGGCGGGTGAAGTCGTATGCGGGCACTGGAGTGCTCCCTCCCTGGTCCCGGATCTTCGGCCGACGCAGGCAGCGGGGTGCCGGGACACGGTCCGACCATGTGATGCCCCGTCACTGTGGGAATCAGACAGTCGGGCCCGGTCGGATCCGTGGCCGCGCCGGGATTCGGTGGCACGGGGACGGGGCACGGTCACGCACCGTGCGCCGGGACGCCCGGATGGGTGGCGGACGGGCGCGCACGGTGACGTGGGGCGCGCGGCGTACCTCGCATGTGCTCCCGTGCGCCCCCTGCACCGCTTCCCCCGCCGGGCCCGGGGAGCGCCCGCCCGGGCCGGGAAGGCCCCGCCGCGCCCCTCGTCCCGTCGTTCCGCGGCCCGGCCGGCGGTACCGCCCGCCCCGGGCCGGGAAGGCCGCAGGGCCCCCGGGGCGGCGCTGCGCGCCGACGCTCGACGGGGGCGGCGCTCGACGCCCGGGAAGGAGTCCCGAACGGCCCGTAGCGGCCGAATGCCCTGGTCAACACACCCGCTCGGCGGTATGTCCCCGAGCTCGGCGGGTGGGAACCCTACTGTCGCCGTGACACCGTCGAGGAAGGGAACACCTGACCATGAACCGAACCTCCAAGCTGCTGCTGGTGCTGGCCGCCGCCGCCGGCATCGCCGGCCTGCCGGGCGTCGCCGTCGCCGACGTCAACTTCGACGCTTCGCCCGGCCCTTGGGCGATCGTGCTCGGGGACGGCAACCAGCTGGCCGGGGACGACATCTTCAACGTCGGCGGTGACAACACGGTCGGTTCGTTCAACGGCGAGGGCAGCGGGGTCCTCGCGGGCTGACCGTCCGTCCGAGGGCGAACCCGTGCCGCCGGAACGAGACCCGTTCCGGCGGCACGGTCGTTCCCGCCGCCCTTCTCCGCTCCGCCGCCGTCCCGACGGCAGCCGGCAGCCGGCAGTCAGGCAGCCCGCCGCCGGCAGTGGCCGCCGGCGGCCCCGGGAGCCGGTCGCCTACAGGGCGGCCCGGACCGCCGACTCCACATCGGGGTGCCGGAACCGGAACCCGGCCTCCAGCAGCCGCTCGGGGAGGACCCGGTGGCTGCCGGCCACCTCGATCGCCAGCTCGCCGAGGGCGGCCTTCAGGACGGTCTCCGGCACCGGGAAGGGCGTCGGACGACCGAGCACCCGGCCGACCGCCGCGGTCAGCTCGCGGTTGGTCACCGGCTCCGGCGCGGTCAGGTTGACCGGCCCGGCCACCTCCTGGTGGTCGATCAGGAAGCGCAGGGCGGCGATCTCGTCGGCCAGGGAGATGTAGCTCCAGTACTGGGCGCCGGACCCGAGCCGGCCGCCGAGCCCCAGCCTGAACAGCGGGAACAGCCGCGCGCCCGCGCCGCCGCCGGTGGACAGCACGAGTCCGGTCCGCGGGTGGACGACCCGGATCCCGGCGTCGGCGGCGGGCCGGGCGGCGGCCTCCCACTCCACGCAGACCCCGGCGAGGAAGTCGTCACCGGCGGGCGACGACTCGGTGATCACCCGGTCGCCGGTCTGGCCGTAGTAGCCGACGGCCGAGGCGCTGACCAGCACCCTGGGCGGGGTCGCGGCCTTGGCCAGCGCGGCGGCCAGGGTCTCGGTGCCGAGCACCCGGCTCTCCCGGATCTCCCGCTTGTAGGCGTCGGTCCAGCGGTGGTCGCCGACCCCGGCGCCGGCCAGGTGGACGGCCGCCTCGACGCCGGCCAGCCCGGCCCGGTCGATCTCCATCCGCAGCGGGTTCCAGCCGACGCCGGTGGTGCCGTCGGCCTGCGGTCCGGTCCGTGACCGGTGCCGGACCAGGCGGACGACCTCGTGGCCGTCGGCGAGCAGCGAGTCGACCAGGGCGGAGCCGATGAATCCGGTGGAACCGGTGACAGCGATGCGCATGGGCCCATCCTCGCAGCTCCACCCCTTCGAGCCGGGGACCTCGGCTGGTTAGCATGACGCCCATGCGAGACGACGATCTGATCATCCGTTCGGCCCGGCCGGAGGACGAGCGGGAACTGGCCGAACTCAACCGCGCCGCCTGGTCGTGGCTGAGCGAAGTCTCTCCGAGGCCGGCCGAAGGCGCCGGCGTCTTCGACGAGCGGCACCCGCCGGAGCAGTACCTGCTGGCCCTGCTGGACGGCCGGCTGGTGGGCTACATCCGCCAGGTGCCGCCCACCCCGCTGGCCAGCAACCGGCACGTGCGCCAGATCCAGGGCCTCGCCGTCGACGGTTCGGTCCGCGGCCGGGGCATCGGCCGGGCCCTGGTCGAGGCCGCCTGCACGGCCGCCCGCGAGGACGGCGCCCGCCGGATCAGCCTGCGCGTGCTCGGCCACAACGCGCCCGCCCGCCGGCTCTACGAGAGCTGCGGGTTCCGGACGGAGGGCTCGCTCAGCGAGGAGTTCCTGCTGGACGGCCGGTACGTGGACGACATCTGGATGGCCCGCCGGCTCGACGGCGAGGGCTGACGGGCGCCGCCGGGCCTCCCGGGTGGGCCCGCCGGCCGCCCCCGTCCACGGTTCGCGTACTGCGGATCCGGTGGCGGCGGCCGGCCGGCCGCCGGCCCGCGGCGGTCCACCGGGACCCCCGGCCGGGCACGGTTGCCGAACCGTGACAGAAGGGACCGCACTGTCACCGGTGGCCCCTGTCTGGGAGCGGTCCGCGGCGGGTACGGTACGGCGGTGAGCAACTCGACGCCTCCCGGGTGGTACCCCGTACCGGGCACAGGGCCGGACGGCGCGGCCTCCCAAGAGTGCTGGTGGGACGGCACGGCCTGGACCGCCGAGGTCCGTACGGCGCCGGGCGCCCGGCCGCCCTCGGGCGCGCAGATCGCCGACGCCCCCACCCAGGCCTGGGAGGGCGCGGCGCCGGCCGTGCCGCAGCCCGCCCCGGGGCAAGGGCAACCGCCCGGCTACGCCCCCGTCGGGCAGCCCGGCGCCGGCTACGGGTACCCGCCGCAGCCCGCTGCCGGCTACGGCTACCCGCCGCAGCCCGGCACCGGTTACCCGCCCGGCTACCCGGTGGGCGGCGGCCAGCCCGGCTACCCGCCCGGCGGGATGTACCCGGGCGTCCCGCCCACGCCGCGCAGGGGCGGTACCGGCGTGGTGATCGGTGTGGTGGTGGCCGTGCTGCTGGCCGGCGGGATCGCCGCCGGGGTGGCGCTGAGCGGGGGGGACGACCCGAGCCCGAAGCCGTCGCCCACCCTCGCCCTCCCCTCGGAGCCGGTCGGCCCGTCCGAGAGCCCGGCGGGTTCGCCCAGCCGGCAACCGAGCCCCACGGCCGCGCCGCGCAGCACCGCCCCGGTGGCGGTCACGGGGACGGTTCCCGACGCCCAGCACGCCATCACCGTGCCGGTGCTGACGGGCTGGACGTCCGGTACCCCCGGCTCCACCGCGACGGTCTCGCTGACCAGCGGCCCCTACACCTGCCCGGGCACCGGCGGGAGCTGCGTCCGGGGCCAGTTCTCGATCAAGACGGATCCGGTGGAGGGCTCCACCGCGCGGGCGGCGGCCGAGGCGGCGATGCCCGCGTACGCCGGGGCGATCTTCTCCGGCCTGGCCTCGCACACCGACGCCGGCTCCGCCGCGACCACGGTGGCGGGCGTGGCGGGCTACGCCGTGCGCTGGCACGTCCGGACGAGCGACGGCACCACCGGCTACGTGCTGCTGGCGGCCGTCCCGGCCGAGGGCGGTGGCTACGTCGTCCTGAACGGCGGGGTGGACGAGGACCCGAAGGCGCCGGACCGGTCCGCACTGGAGCAGATCCTCAAGGGCATCAAGCAGGACGGCAGCGCGAGCGGCAGCGGCGTGTGACCGGGGCGCGGCGGCGGCCCGGTCACCGGCCGCCGCCGCCCCCGCGCCGCGGCTACTCCCCGAAGCGCTCCCAGAGCCGGGGGAACCGTTTCGCCATCGTCTCGGCGTCGCCGAAGTCCAGCGGCGGGCCCTCCGGCCCGGCCGGCTGCCGGAGCCCGAGGTCGGGCAGCGGCAGTCCGGTCAGCTGCTCGTACGCCTCGTCGGCCGCGTAGCCGACGTCCTCGGCGTCGCCGTCCTCCTCCTCGTCGAAGTCGGGCACCAGCTCCGCCAGGTCGTCGGGCTCCTGCAGGGCGCCCTCGAAGACCTCCCGGCCCTGGCCGATCAACCAGCAGCGGAAGTAGTCGAAGGCGTCCTCCGAGGCGCCGTCCAGCAGCAGGTGGGCGGCGCCCCACAGGTCCGTCCGGTAGGCGCGCTGGAAGCGGGCCTCGAACAGCCGGGCGAAGTCGATGACGTCGTCCGGCGTCAGCTGGGCGAGCCGCTCCACCATCCGGTCGGCCTGCTCGTCCGGGTCGCCCTCGGCGGCGTCCCGGGTCTCGTCGATGATCTGCCAGAAGTCCGTCTCGTACATCACCGCTCCAGCATCCCTGGTCACTCGGGCAAACGCATGCGAAGTCGGCGTGAAACGCGGAAACCCCCGCTCCGTCCGAGGACGGAGCGGGGGTCGCGGCAGCGGGGGAGGCCCGCTGACGGCCCTACAGGCCGAGGTCGCCCTCGAAGGCGCCCTCTTCCAGGCGGGCCTTGACCGTGCCCAGGTAGCGGGCGGCGTCGGCGCCGTCCACGATCCGGTGGTCGTACGACAGGGCCAGGTAGACCATGTCGCGGACGGCGATGGTCTCGCCCAGGTCCGGGTGGTTGATCACGACCGGGCGGCGCACGGTGGCGCCGATGCCCAGCATGCCGACCTGCGGCTGGTTGAGGATCGGGGTGTCGAACAGCGCGCCGCGCGAACCGGTGTTGGTCACCGTGAAGGTGCCGCCCGCCAGCTCGTCCGGCTTCAGGCCGCCGTCACGGGTGCGGGTGGCGAGGTCGGCCACCTTCTTCGCGATGCCGGCGATGTTGAAGTCACCCGCGCCGTGGATCACCGGGACGAACAGGCCCTTGTCGGTGTCCACCGCCACGCCGATGTTCTCGACGTCGTGGTAGGTGATGGTGTCGTCCGCGTTGACCTTGGCGTTCAGGACCGGGTGGACCTTGAGCGCCTCGGTGGCGGCCTTGATGAAGAACGGCAGCGGGGAGAGCTTGACGCCCTCGC
Source organism: Kitasatospora sp. NPDC057015 (assembly GCF_042673745.1). NCBI lineage: Bacteria > Bacillati > Actinomycetota > Actinomycetes > Kitasatosporales > Streptomycetaceae > Kitasatospora > Kitasatospora sp. NPDC057015. Next base: position 17,675 of record NZ_JBHUSG010000032.1, on the reverse strand, counting down.
GCTGCAGGAAGCCGTTCTTCGCCTTGTTGCGCAGCTGCATGATCCGGGTGACGTCCACCTCGACCACGGTGGTCAGCTGGGCCGACACCTTGAGCGAGTCGACCATGTGCTTGGCGATGGCCTTGCGCACGCGGGTCATCGGCACGGTCTGGCCGCGCAGCGGGGACGGCGCGGCGGCGGCCTTCGGCGCGGCGGCGGCGGCCGGGGCCGGGGCGGCTGCCACGGCCTTGGCGGCCTCGGCGGCGGCGATGACGTCCTGCTTGCGGATGCGGCCGCCGACACCGGTACCGGTGACGGAGCCCAGGGCGACGCCCTGCTCGGCGGCGAGCTTGCGCACCAGCGGCGTGACGTACGCGTCGGAGCTGTCGGCGACCGGAGCGGCGGCCGGAGCAGCCGGGGCGACCGGGGCCGGAGCGGCGACCGGGGCCGGCGCGGCGGCGACCGGCGCGGCGACCGGGGCCGGGGCGGCGGCCGGAGCCGGCGCCTCGACGACCGGGGCCGGGGCGGCCGGGGCCGCCTCGGCGACCGGGGCGGCGGCGGCGACCGGGGCGCCCGAGCCGTCGTCGATGACGGCCAGCTCGGTGCCGACCTCGACCGTCTCGTCCTCGGCGACCTTGATCGCGGCCAGGATGCCGGAGACCGGCGACGGGATCTCGGTGTCGACCTTGTCGGTCGAGACCTCGAGCAGCGGCTCGTCGACCTCGACGCGCTCACCCTCGGCCTTGAGCCAGCGGGTGACAGTGCCCTCGGAAACGCTCTCGCCCAGCGCGGGCAGTGTTACTGAGACCGCCATGGTTTCAGCGACTCCTTCAAAGTCTTGCGTACGGATGGGGGAAGTAGGCGGGGAGCGCGATCAGTCGTGCGCGTGCAGCGGCTTGCCGGCCAGCGCCAGGTGCGCCTCGCCGAGGGCCTCGGACTGCGACGGGTGCGCGTGGATGAGCTGCGCGACCTCGGCGGGCAGTGCCTCCCAGTTGTAGATGAGCTGGGCTTCGCCGACCTGCTCACCCATGCGGGCACCGACCATGTGGACGCCGACCACGGCGCCGTCCTTGACCTGGACGAGCTTGATCTCGCCGGCGGTCTTGAGGATCTTGCTCTTGCCGTTGCCGGCCAGGTTGTACTTGAGCGTGACGACCTTGTCCTTGCCGTACAGCTCCACGGCCTTGGCCTCGGTGATGCCCACCGACGCGACCTCGGGGTTGCAGTACGTCACGCGCGGCACGCCGTCGTAGTCGATCGGCACGGCCTTGAGGCCGGCCAGGCGCTCGGCCACCAGGATGCCCTCGGCGAAGCCGACGTGGGCCAGCTGCAGGGTCGGGACGAGGTCGCCGACGGCCGAGATGGTCGGCACGTTGGTGCGCATGTACTCGTCGACCAGGACGTAGCCGCGGTCCGTCGCGACGCCGTTCTCCTCGTAGCCGAGGCCGGCCGAGACCGGGCCGCGGCCGATGGCGACGAGCAGCAGGTCGGCGTCGATCTGCTTGCCGTTCTCGGTGGAGACGCGGACGCCGTCCTGGGTGTACTCGACACCGGAGAAGCGGGCCTTGAGCTCGAACTTGATGCCGCGCTTGCGGAACGCGCGCTCCAGCAGCTTGGAGGAGTTCTCGTCCTCCAGCGGGGCCAGGTGCGGCAGGGCCTCGACGATGGTGACGTCGACGCCGAAGGACTTCCAGACCGAGGCGAACTCGACGCCGATCACGCCGCCGCCGAGGATCACGGCGGACTTCGGGATGCGGTCGAGCTTGAGCGCGTGGTCCGAGGAGATCACGCGGTCGCCGTCGATGGTCAGGCCGGGGAGCGACTTCGGCACCGAGCCGGTGGCGAGGACGATGTGGCGGCCCTCGACGCGCTGGCCGTTGACGTTCACCGAGGTCTGCGAGGAGAGCTTGCCCTCGCCGGTGATGTAGTGGACCTTGCGGGAGGCGACCAGGCCCTGCAGGCCCTTGTACAGGCCGGAGACGACGTCGTCCTTGTACTTGTGGACGCCCTTGATGTCGATGCCCTGGAAGGTCGCCAGGACGCCGAAGTCGGCCGCCTCGCGGGTCTCGTCCGCGACCTCGGCCGCGTGCAGGAGGGCCTTGGTCGGGATGCAGCCGCGGTGCAGGCAGGTGCCGCCCAGCTCACCCTTCTCGATCAGGGCCACGCTCAGGCCCAGCTGAGCGGCGCGGAGCGCCGCGGCGTAACCGCCGCTTCCGCCTCCGAGAATGACAACGTCGAAAACGGTGCTGGCGTCGTTCGCCACGTCACGTCCTCCATGCAAAGGGGTGCGGATCGCCGGGCCGGTCGCGGTCCGGTGGGTCGGGAAGCCTTTGTAAGGCGCCCAGTCGTGCCGGAAATACATCTTCGCACTTGTTCGCGGCGGCTGATGTCCCGGCCCGCCCCGGGGGCATCCGGGCGGCCCGTCGCAGGGGGTCGAACGTCCCGTACGTCAGGGTATCGCCGCAGCTCACAGGGCTGATGCTGGCTCGGTGAGCCGCGCTCCGCGGGGCGCTGGGCCCGGGGAGTTCCACCCTGTGGAACAAAGTTTCGCCCGCAGCGAACAGGGGTGCGGCGGACCCGTCGGGTTATTACCGCCAGGTAACCGAGAAATGGAATGAAAAAGGCCCGGCGCCTGTTGAGAGGCGCCGGGCCGGTGGCCCCGGAGACCGGGGCGCGGGTGGAACGGGTCAGGCCTTGTCGCCCGCGGCGGTCCGCTCCGCGAAACGGACCAGGGTGCGCACCGCGCTCGCCGTGCCGCCCTTCGGGGTGTAGCCGTACGGCGCGCCCTCGTGGAAGGCCGGGCCGGCGATGTCGAGGTGCGCCCAGTCGGTGCCCTCGCTGACGAACTCCTTCAGGAACAGCCCGGCCACCAGGCCGCCGCCCATCCGCTCGCCCATGTTGGCCAGGTCGGCGATGGTCGAGTCGGTCATGCCCTTGCGCAGCTCGGCGGGCAGCGGCATCGGCCAGGACTGCTCGCCGGCCTCCTTCGCCGTCGCGTGCAGGGTCTCCCGCAGCTCGTCGCTGTTGGACATCACACCGAAGGTGCGGTTGCCCAGCGCCAGCACCATCGCGCCGGTCAGCGTCGCCACGTCGACGATCACGTCCGGGTTCTCCTCGCCGGCCCGCACGATGGCGTCGGCCAGCACCAGACGGCCCTCGGCGTCGGTGTTGAGCACCTCGACGGTCTTGCCGCCGTACATCCGCAGCACGTCGCCGGGGCGGGTGGCCGAGCCGGACGGCATGTTCTCGGCCAGCGCCAGCCAGCCGGTGATGTTGACGGCCAGGCCCAGCCGCTTGGCGGCGACCACGGCGGCGAACACCGCGGCGGCGCCCGACATGTCGCACTTCATGGTCTCGTTGTGGCCGGCCGGCTTCAGCGAGATGCCGCCCGAGTCGTAGGTGATGCCCTTGCCGATGAAGGCGAGCGTCGCCTTGGCCTTCGGGTGGGTGTAGGCCACCTTCACCAGCCGCGGCGGGTTCGCCGAGCCGACGCCCACGCCGAGGATGCCGCCGAAGCCGCCCTTGGCGAGCGCCTTCTCGTCCAGCACCTCGACCTTGAGGCCGTGCTCCTTGCCGGCCGCCTGGACGACGGTGGCGAAGGCCTTCGGGTTGAGGTCGTTCGGCGCCATGTTGATCAGGTCGCGGGCGCGGTTCATCTCCTCGCCCACCGCGGTGGCGCGCTCGACGGCCGCCTTGGCGTCCTTGCCGCCCTTACGGCTCGTCAGCACGACCAGCTCGCCGACCGGCTCCTTGCCGTTGCCGTTGCTCTTGTAGGTGCCGTAGGCGTACGAGCCCAGCAGGGCGCCGAGCGCCACGGCGCCGGCCTCCTCCGCCGACTCGGCCGGCAGGGCCAGGGCGACCTTCTTGCTGCCCGCCAGGGTCCTGGCCGCGACACCGGCCGCGCGGCGCAGCGCCTCCTCGGAGAACCCCTCCTCGGCGTCGCCGAGGCCGACCGCGAGCACGAGCGGCGCCTTCAGTCCGGCGGGGGAGGGGACCTTGACGGCCTCGCCCTCGCCGCCGGTCGCGCCCAGGGTGGTGAGGACCTCGGCCAGCTTGCCCTCGAACGCCTCGATCACGGCCTCGGCACCGGGAGCCACCACGACGCCCTTCGGGCCCTTCGCCACGCCGACCACCAGGGCGTCCGCACGCAGCGAGGCGGCGGAGGAGGTGCTCACAGACAATGCAGTCACGTATTTGCGTCCTGTTCTTTCGCGTCCACGGCCGGGTGCGGCGGTGATGCCGCACCGGCGTACCCCCGCGTCGCCGGGATCCACCCGGCCGGCTCCGGTTCCGGGGCCCCTGGCGCGTGCGCCGCCTCCGGCGACCGCACACAGCAGAGGTCCCGGCTCCTCGGCGAAGAGCGGCCGGGCAGTACCCGCGACGGTGCAGGGCTACGGTGCTCCCCGCATGGTAGTCCGCATGCTGGGATCACGCCGCCCCCGGTACCCGCCCGTGGCCGGGCGCCGCACGGGTTCCGGCCGCCGGGCGCCGCGGCCGGGGGTGCGCGGGCGCCGGCCCCGGCCGCTCGGCGGGCCGGCCGGCCGCGCCGCCCGTGCCGAGGTCGTCCGCCGCGCGCCCGTGCCATGACGCCAGGTCAGAAACCCTGCGTGGGGCCTCGTCCGGCCCGGCGGGAGCGCAGTCCCGCTCCCCCGGGGGCGCCGCAGGGGCCGGCTCAGCCCCGGGCCGTCGCCGGCCCGTCCCGGTCCGGGCGCAGGCAGACCACACCGTCGAGCAGGACCACCACCACCCGCCCGGCCGGGTCGACCTCGACCGCCGTGACCGGTGAGCCCAGCCGCAGTTCCACGCAGCCGTCCCCCTCGGCGGGGCACTGGATCCGGACCACCCCGTCCGTCCAGGCGGCGGCCATGACCAGACCCGCGGACGTCTGGGCCACCGACACCGAGACCACCGGGCAGGGCCGTTCGTGCAAGGGCTCCGGCAACGGCGGGAAGGTCGGACTCCAGCCCCGGACCCTCCCGTCGACGCCCCCGCTGAGCAGGAGCGGGACCGGCGCCGCCGCGAGGTCCTGAGCCGGCAGCAGGACACCGCCGACGGCGGTCACCGGCCCGTCGTGCAGCCGCTCCCGGCTCTCCTGGCCGGGCACCGGCCAGTGCACCACGCCGGCCGGGTCGCCGACGGCGGGCAGGTTGGTCAGCGCGCTGACCGCCTCGGCCGGCAGCGCCGGCGGGGCGGCTCCCGCCACCGACCGCGGGACGCCGGTGACGTCCAGCGCGAGGATGGCGCCGTCGGCCAGGCAGGCGAGCGCCCGGACGCCCGGCGGCGCCGAGAAGGGCGCGGGGGCGGAGAGCGCGCCGGTGGCCAGATCGGCGGAGCGCAGCACGCCCCGGCCGTCCGCCAGCAGCAGTTGACCGGCGTACGGGCCCGCGCCGAGCGCCGCGGTGACCAGCGGCGGCTCCGCGGGGGGCAGCCAGTGCGCCCACTCGGCCCGCCACCCCGCGCCCCCGGCGGGCGGCGGGGCCGGAGCGTGCGAGGGGCCCAACAGCCGTACCCGCAGCAGCTCGGCGCGGACGGCGGCCTCGGGCTCGTGCACCAGCGCGGGGCCGGCCGCCCGCCAGGCCGGGGCGAGCCGGCTGCCCGGCCGGGCGGCGAAGGCGGCCGTGACGGCCGTCGGATCCGCCTGGGCGAGGACGGCCGGATCGTCCAGCAGGGCGTCCAACAGGCCGTCCGCGCCGCCGGCCCGGACGGCCTGCCCGAGCAGCAGGCCCAGCCGCTTCCCGCCCGCTCCCGGCAGGTCGAGGGCGCCGTCGGGGGTGCGCGGCAGGGCCGCGTGCAGCGCCGTCAGGGCCGCCCGCGGGTCCGGTTCGGCGAGGGTGGCGGTGACCTGCTCGCGCAGCGGGCCCGCGGGGAGCCACCAGGTGTCCCCGGCGGGGGAGTCGGGCGGCAGCAGCTCCCCGGCCCGGCGGACGGCCCCGGGGTCGGCCAGCAGGGACCACTCCGGCCCGGTGAGCGGGCGCCCGGCCGCGGCGAGCGCGGCCAGGGCCGGCCGCAGTTCCGCCGGCAGGGCGGCCCACCAGGCGGCTGCCACCGGCCCGGTCGGCGGGCCGGCGCCGGGCGGGACCTTCGCGGCCAGCAGGGCCGCACCGGGGCCGGGGTAGGCCTGCTCGGCGTCGAACGGCGAGTCGCCGCGCAGCCGTTGGTACCAGGAGGCGAAGCGGCCGGCGTCGGTCCAGAGCGGGTCGTCCAGCTCCAGGACGGCGGCGGGTGCGACGGCGGTCAGTGCGGCGGCCTCCGGCGAGCCGGTGGCGGCCTCGACGAGGAGTCGCAGGCCCGGCAGCGCCAGCAGCGGATCGAGCAGCCCGGCGCTGATGGCGGCGGGTTCGGCGGCCCGGTCGAGGTCCCGCACCACCAGCAGTCGGGGGCGGTCGTCCTCGCGCAGCGCGGCCGTCAGCTCGGCCGGGGTGCGGGCGCTCGCGCCGAGCCGGTGGCCCAGCGACCAGGTGGCGCCGTCCAGGGTGAGGCCGGTGGCGGCCAGGACGGCGTCCGGGCGGTGCCCGGCGGGCGTGCCGGGGCTCGCGCAGGCGGCGACCAGCCAGGTCAGCAGGTGGGTCTTGCCGCTGCCGGGCGGCCCGGAGATGCGGCAGAGCCGGGGTGCGCGCGGATCGTCCAGCCAGCTCAGCAGTGCCCGGCCGGCCGGTTGCCGCCCGGCCCGCAACGGCGGTAGCCGGCGCTCCAACCCGTCCACGCTGCCCCCTATGCCGTGTCCGACCGGTCCCGCCGGGCGCCCGGTGCCGCGCCCCGGTCCGACCCGAGTGGTCGGACGCGGCCCTGTCGTGATCACCGCCGATTCTACGAGCCGTCGAACGGCTGCCCGACCCGCACCCGAAGGACCGTGGGCCGTCACGGGCCGTCACGGGTGGCCCGGCGCGGGGCAGTCGGGGCGACCGGCCCGGTTGCGGCGGGCCGTCCCTCAGGCCAGGGCCAGTGCGAACAGGCAGGCGGTGGCGGCGGTCTCGGCCATGGCGCCCAGCACGTCGCCGGTGACGCCGCCGAAGCGGCGGACGCAGCGGCGCAGCAGTGACCGGGCGGCGAGCAGGCCGACGACCAGCGCGAGCGGCAGCCGCAGCGCCGACCAGCCGTCGGTGAGGCCGGCCAGCGCGAGCAGCAGGGCGGCGCCGGCCGAGACGGCGAGTGCGGCGGCGGCCGGTACGGTGCTCGCGACCATCGCGCCCAGCCCGCCGGGCCGCGCGGCGGGAACGGACCGCAGGCAGCCCCAGGCGAGCGCGCAGCGCGCGGTCACCGCGCCCGCGAGCACCGCGAGCGCCCCCCGCCCCGGCGACTGCTCGAACTGGCCGGTCAGCGCAGCGATCTGGGCGAGCAGGACGAGCAGCAGGGTGAGCACCCCGAACGGCCCGATGTCGGACTGCTTCATGATCCGCAGCGCGTCCTCGGCGGGTCTGCCGCTGCCCAGACCGTCCGCGACGTCCGCCAGCCCGTCCAGGTGCAGCCCCCGGGTCAGCGCGGCCGGCACGGCGACCGCCACGACCGCGCCGAGCAGGGCCCCGGCGCGCCAGGCAACCAGTGCGCCCGCCGCAGCGGCGAGCACCCCCAGCACGACCCCGACCGCCGGGGCGCAGAGCATCGCCCGCCCCGCGGTCGGCCGGTCCCAGCGCGCGACGCGTACCCGGAGCACCGACAGCGTGCCGAAGGCGAACCTCAGCCCCTCGAACCGCAACGCCTCGGCGCCCGGCGCGGAGCCGTCGGAGCCGGCCGTGCCCGGTGCGGGGCCCTCCGGGCCGGAGCCCGGCTGCCGCGACACGGCGTCAGACCCGGCCCAGCAGGTCCGCGGCCGACGGCAACTTCGGCTGCTCCCGCGGTGCCTGCGGCGGCGGGGGCACGGCCGTCTCCTCGGCGAGGGTGTCCGCCGCCGCCTGCAGCAACGGCAGGGCCATCAGCGCGCCGACGCCCTCGCCCATGGTGATCTTCTGGTCCTGCAGCGGGATCAGCGTGAGCCGGTCGTACGCCTTCGCCTGCGCGGGCTCGCCGGTCGCCTGGCCGGCCCGCCACCACTCCGGCGCCCGGAACGCGATCCGCTGCGCGACCAGCGCGCAGGAGGCCGAGACGACGCCGTCCAGCACCACCGGCAGCCGGCGGACCGCGGACTGCAGCAGGAAGCCGGTGATGGCGGCGAAGTCCGCGCCGCCGGTGGCCGCCAGCAGGGCCAGCTGGTCGCCGAGCACCGGCCGGGCCCGCCGCAGCGAGTCGCGGACGGTGGCGCACTTGACCATCCAGACCCGGTCGTCGATGCCGGAGCCGCGGCCGGTGACCGCCGCCGCGTCCGTTCCGCACAGGGCGCCGACCAGGACGGCGGCGACGGTGGTCGAGCCGACCCCGAGGTCGCCGAGCACCACCAGGTCCGTGCCGGCGTCGGCCTCCTCGTCGGCGACCGCCATGCCGGCCCGGAACGCCCGGGCGGCCTCCTCCTGGCTCAGCGCGTCCTCGACGTCGATCCGGCCCGAGCCGCGCCTGATCCGGTGCCGGACGACCTCCTCGGGAAAGCCGTCGGGGTCGGCGTCCACCGCGACGTCGACCACCCGGATGCCGGCGCCGAAGCGCCGCGCGAGCACCGCGACCGGGGCGGTGCCGTCCAGGACGGCCCGCACGCGACCGGCGGTGCCGCCGTCGGCGGACAGCTCGGAGACGCCCAGCGAGGCCACCCCGTGGTCGCCGGCGAACAGCAGCACCTTGGGCGCGACCAGCGGCCGTACCGGGGAACGCCCCTGTACGGAGGCCAGCCAGCTGCCCAGCTCCTCCAACTGGCCGAGGCCGCCGCGCGGCCGGTCGAGCGCCTGCCAGCGTTCGTCGGCGGCCCTGCGGGCGCTCTCGTCGGGGCGCTCGACGAGCGAGGAGAACGTATCCAGATCCACGGTCGTGTCCATCGCTGGGAAGGCTACACGGCGTGGGCCCGCATCAGGTGGGTGGCCTGTCAGGCGGCGGGCTTCACGGTCACCACCTGCCCCGCGACCACCAGCAGCACCCGTTCGGAGGCGTCGGCCACCGCCATGTTCAGGCGCCCCAGGGTGTCGCGGAAGCGCCGGCCGGCGGCCGTGGCCGGGACGACCCCCATGCCGACCTCGTTGCTGACGGCGACCACCTGACGGTCCGTCGCACCCCAGGCGGCCGCCAGCGCCGCGCAGCGCCGCTGGACGGCCGCCTCGCCGCCGGCGGCCCAGTGCGCGTCGTCCCAGGCGAGGCACTCGTCCATCACCGTGGTCAGCCAGAGCGCCAGGCAGTCGATCAGCACCGGGGCCGGGTCGGAGCCGTCCCGCAGCACGCCCTCCAGGTCGCAGGTCTCCGCCGTCCGCCAGCTGTCCGGCCGCCGCTCCCGGTGCAGCTCGACCCGCTGGGCCCAATCGGGATCACCGTCGCGGGTGCCGCCGGTCGCCACGTAGAGGACGTCGCGGTGCCCGGCGAGCAGCTGCTCGGCCCGGGTGGACTTGCCCGAGCGGGCGCCGCCGAGGATCAGGGTGCGGGGGAGTGCCATGGTGGTCATCCTGCCGGAAGAGGCGTAGGGGTGATCGCTGCGGGCAGGCTAATGTGCGCAGCACGACACAGCAGTGCGACACGGCAGCACGGCGCAGCGGCAGGACGGCACCGCGCAGCAGCCGTACGGCGCAGCGGTCGGGGCAGTGCAGCAGCAGGACAGAGCGGTACGACCAACCAGTCGTCAGCGGGAGGAGCCGGGCATGGTCTGGACGTGGCGGTACGAGAAGGCGGACGGCACCGTGGTGGCCCCCGCGGGCGGGAGCCAGGAGGAGTTCCCCGGTCAGGGCGACGCGGAGTCCTGGATCGGCGAGAGCTGGAAGCAGCTGGTGGAGGACGGCGTCGACACGGCCGTGCTGCTGGACGACGACCGGGTCATCTACTCGATGAGCCTGCACGAGTCCTGAGGGTCCCCGCGGTCCGTCCCGGCCGGCCACGAGTCCTGAACCCGTTCGGGGCCGGCCCCGGCGTCCCGCCGGGCGGTGCCGTCCCGCCGGGCCGTTCCGTTCGATCGGCCTTTCCCGTCCGCCGTCACGGCTTCGCTCGCGGGCCGGGGCGTCCGGGCAGGGGCGGCCGCGCTGCGGTCACTTGGCGCCGATCACGTGCAGCAGGCCGGCTATCTGGCGGTACGGGTCGGTCTTCCCGGCGCGCTCCTCGGCCTCCAGCAGCTGGGCCAGGCGGCGGCCGTCCACGGGCGGCGCCGCGTCGTCCGCGGCGTTGTCGGTGAAGACCCGCACGCCGTACCAGTGCTTCAGCGGCACCGAGACCTCGCCGAGGGTGACGGCGAGGTCGGTGATCCGGTCGGCGCGGGCGGTGAGCCCCAGCCGGTTGTAGTAGCGGTCGCTCTCGAAGGCGTGCAGCGCGGCGCGCCAGTCCCCGGCCGCGCCGGGGCGCATGGCCAGCGCGTCGCGGTTGCGGGCCACCAGCGAGAGGACGCCGCCGGGGGCGATCAGCCGGGCCAGCGAGGCGATCATCGGGTCCGGGTCGGGCAGGTACATCAGGACGCCGTGGCAGAGCACCACGTCGAAGCTCCGCGCGCCGAACCAGCGCCCGCACTGGTGGCCGTCCCCGCTGAGCAGCTGGACCCGGCCGCGGACCTCGGCGGGCTCCTCGGCCAGCGCGCCCTGGGCGACGCCGAGGGCGACCGGGTCCGAGTCGATGCCGGTGACGAAGTGGCCGGCCCGGGCGAGGCGCAGTGCCTGGGTGCCCTGGCCGCAGCCGACGTCGAGGACGCGCTGGGCGGTGCGCCCGGAGAGCTCGTCGGCCAGCTGCCGGGCGATCATCTCCTGGCGGACCAGGTTGCGCAGTCCGCCCTGGCGCTCCGGCCAGGGGCCGGCGCCGCCGGCGAACGAGCCGCTGCGCGAGGGGAGCCGGTCGTGGCTCCCGCCGCCCTGGCCCGGCAACGCGTACAGGCCGGGCCCCTCCCAGGTGGGAGGGGCCCAGCCCGAGTTCACCGGCTCGGCGGTCAGGGCTTGGCCCCGCGCTTGACCTGGGGCTTGGGCAGCCGCAGGCGGCGCATCTGCAGGATGCGCATCAGGCCGTACGCGACGGCGCCCCGGGTGTTCTGCCCGGCGAAGCGCTCGCCGAGCTGCTTGCGCAGGCCGAGGCCCAGGCGCACGAAGTCCAGGATGACCAGGACGAAGAAGGTGAGGAAGAGCAGGGTGGACAGGAGCTGCAGGGCCGGCACCCGCACGACGCTGAGGATCAGGATGACCACGGCGGCGGGCAGGAAGAACTCGGCGAGCGACCAGCGGGCGTCCACGTAGTCGCGGGCGAACTTGCGCACCGGGCCCTTGTCACGGGCCGGCAGGTAGCGCTCGTCGCCCTCCAGCAGCGCGGTGCGCTGCTTCTCGCGCTCGGAGCGCATGCGCTCGCGGGACTGGCGGGCGGCCTCCTTACGGTCCTTGGGGACGGTCACCCGGGTGCGCCGGTTGGACTCGGCCTCACTGCGCTTGGGCGTGGGCCGGCCCTTCTTCGCCTGCGGGTCGCGGGCCTGGCTCGTATCGCTCTGCTTCTCCAGCACGGCGGCGGAGGCAGTGGCATCGTCTGTACGGCGTCGGAACACACCCCCAGCGTACGGGGTGGACGAGCGCTTCTTCCCGTGCCCTTGGACCCAAACAGATATCGATCAAGATTCCGATGATTCCGGCCGGCCCCCGGCGCGTCCAGTACGGGGTTCCCTCCCCCTGGCGGATCATGGGATCGGGGTCGGGTTCCACCCCCGGGATGAGGCGTCGGCACGGATGGCTGTAGCAGTCTTGTTGCAGGCAGGTGCACTGCGGCGATCGCCTCGCTGCACATACACTCGTCGTGTCTGGTAACGAGACTGAGACCGCAGGCCGGAGAAGGGGGCACCCGAGGCCCATGAGCGACGGAATCATGAAGCGTATGGGGCTGATCTTCAAGTCCAAGGCCAACAAGGCCCTGGACCGTGCAGAAGATCCGCGTGAAACGCTCGACTACTCGTACCAGAAGCAGCTCGAACTGCTGCAGAAGGTGCGCAGGGGAGTGGCCGACGTGGCCACCTCGCGCAAGCGCCTGGAGCTCCAGCTGACCCAGCTGCAGCAGCAGTCCGCGAAGTACGAGGACCAGGGGCGCAAGGCGCTCTCGCTCGGTCGGGAGGACCTCGCGCGCGAGGCCCTGACCCGCAAGGCCAGCATGCAGACGCAGATCACCGACCTGGAGACGCAGTACCAGCAGCTCCAGGCCGAGGAGGAGAAGCTGACGCTCGCCTCCCAGCGGCTGCAGGCCAAGGTGGACGCCTTCCGTACGAAGAAGGAGACCATCAAGGCCACCTACACCGCCGCCCAGGCGCAGACCCGGATCGCGGAGTCCTTCTCCGGGATCTCGGAGGAGATGGGCGACGTGGGCCTGGCGATCCAGCGGGCCGAGGACAAGACGGCCCAGATGCAGGCCCGCGCGGGTGCGATCGACGAGCTGCTGGCCTCCGGCGCGCTCGACGACGCCAGCGGCCTCGGCCGCAAGGACGACATCGAGGCCGAGCTGGAGCGGGTGGCCGGCGGGTCCGACGTCGAGCTGGAGCTGGCCCGGATGAAGGCCGAGCTGACCGGCGGCTCACCGGCGGCGCAGCCGGCGATCGAGCAGGGCAAGCCCGGTGCCCAGGGCAAGCAGGACACCCCGGGGACGATCAACTACAACAAGTGATCCCACTCCTACGGCATCGGCCACGACAGCAGGGAGACTCAGCGGCATGATCATGAGGGTCATGGGGGAAGGGCAGTTCCAGGTGGCGGACGACCACCTGAACCGGCTCAACGAGCTGGACGAGGAACTGCTGCGTGCGCTGGAGTCGGGGGACGAGGAGCACTTCCGGACCGCGCTGGACGGTCTGCTGGCCGCGGTGAAGACGTTCGGCAGTCCGCTGCCGGACGACTCGCTGGAGCCCTCCGACCTGATCCTCCCCGATGCCGAGGCGACCATCGACGAGGTCCGCCGGCTGCTGCGCGCCGAGGGCGACGGCCTGATCCCGGGCATCCCCGAGTACGGGTAGGCGGCGACCGGCGAGCGGGCCGGTACGTGTGAGGGCGGGCACCCCCCGGGGGGGTGCCCGCCCTCACACGTACCGGGGTGGCTACGGCAGGGCCAGCATCCGGTCCAGCGCGGCCTTGGCGTACTTCTCGGTCTCCGGGTCGACGGTGATCACGTTCGGGACGCGACCCTCGACCAGCGACTCCAGCGCCCAGACCAGGTGCGGCAGGTCGATCCGGTTCATGGTCGAGCAGAAGCAGACCGCCCGGTCGAGGAAGACGACCTCCTTGTCCGGGTGCGCCTTGGCGAGCCGGCGGACGAGGTTCAGCTCGGTGCCGATGGCCCACTTGGAGCCGGGCTCGGCGGCGTCCAGCGCCTTGATGATGTACTCGGTCGAGCCCACCATGTCGGCGGCCGAGACGACCTCGTGCTTGCACTCGGGGTGCACCAGCACGGTCACGCCGGGGATGCGCGCGCGGACGTCGTTCACCGAGTCGAGCGAGAACCGGCCGTGCACCGAGCAGTGTCCGCGCCAGAGGATCATCTTGGCGTCGCGCAGCTGCTCGACGGTCAGGCCGCCGCCCGGCTTGTGCGGGTTGTAGAGCACGCAGTCGTCCAGCGACAGGCCCATCTCGCGCACGGCGGTGTTTCGGCCCAGGTGCTGGTCCGGCAGGAAGAGCACCTTCTCGCCCTGCTCGAAGGCCCACTCCAGCGCCCGCTCGGCGTTGGAGGAGGTGCAGATGGTGCCGCCGTGCTTGCCGGTGAAGGCCTTGATGTCGGCCGAGGAGTTCATGTACGACACCGGCACGGTGACATCGGCTATGCCGGCGTCGGTCAGCACGTCCCAGCACTCGGCGACCTGCTCGGCGGTGGCCATGTCGGCCATCGAGCAGCCGGCCGCGAGGTCGGGGAGGATGACCTGCTGGGCCGGGCCGGTGAGGATGTCGGCGGACTCGGCCATGAAGTGCACGCCGCAGAAGACGATGTACTCGGCCTCCGGGCGGGCGGCGGCGTCGCGCGCGAGCTTGAACGAGTCGCCGGTGACGTCCGCGAACTCGATCACCTCGTCGCGCTGGTAGTGGTGGCCGAGGATGAACACGCGGTCGCCGAGCGCGGCCTTGGCCGCGCGGGCGCGCTCGACGAGGTCGGGGTCGGAGGCTGCGGGCAGGTCGCCGGGGCACTCGACGCCGCGCTCGCTGTTGGGGTCGGCCTCGCGGCCGAGCAGCAGCAGGGCGAGCGGCGTCGGAGTGGGGTCGACGCCGTAGGTCTCAGTGGTGGTGGTCACGGGCGGGTGCCCTCCTGGTGCGGCCGGGTCCGTCGAAGCGGCCTTCTCGTCTATCTGACGCTATCTATCATAACCCGGTTAGCGTCAGATTGACGATGGCCGTCCTGTCGATGTGATCAGAACCGCTCGACCAAGCGGAGTCTTCCCGGCGTGTGCCGGACGGTGTTCGGCAGGCCCTACGGTTGGCTGGCGGGATGAAGGCAATCGCGATCAGGCAGTACGGCGGCCCCGAGGTCGTCGAGTACACCGACCTCCCCGATCCCAAGGTGGGGCCCGACTCCGTGCTCGTCCAGGTCCGGGCGGCCGGGGTCAACCCGGTCGACTGGAAGCTCCGGGAGGGGTGGCTCGACGGGATCCTGGACGCGCACTTCCCGCTCGTCATGGGCTGGGACGTCGCCGGGGTGGTGCGGGCCGTCGGCGGCGCGGTCACCGAGTTCGCCCCCGGGGACGAGGTGATCGGGTACGTGCGCAAGGACGCCGCGGAGCACGGCACCTACGCCGAGCTGGTCTCCGCCCCCGTCCGCACCCTGGCCCGCAAGCCCGCCGCGCTCGACTGGGCCCAGGCCGGCGGGCTCCCGCTGGCCGGCCTCACCGCCTACCAGAGCCTGGTCCGGGCGCTGCGGATCCGCTCCGGCGAGACGGTGCTGGTGCACGCCGCCGCCGGCGGGGTCGGCCACCTCGCGGTCCAGATCGCCGGGTCGCTCGGCGCCCGGGTGATCGGCACGGCCGGCGAGCGCAACCACGCCTACCTGCGCGAGCTCGGCGCCGAACCGGTGGCGCACGGCCCGGGCCTGGCCGAGCGGGTCCGGGCGCTGGCGCCCGGGGGCGTGGACGCCGCCCTGGACCTGGTCGGCGGCGACGCCGTCGAAACCTCCGCCGCGCTGGTCGCCGACCCCGCCCGGATCGCCTCGGTCGCCGACTTCGGGGTGGTCGCCCGCGGCGGCCACTACGTCTGGGCCCGTCCGGACGCCGAGGACCTCACCGCCCTCGCCCGCCTGGCCGACGAGGGCCGGCTCACCGTCACCGTCGCCTCGGCCTTCCCGCTCGCCCAGGCCGCCTCCGCGCAGGCGCTGAACGCCGAGGGCCGGACCAGGGGCAAGATCGTGCTCCTGGTGGACTGACCGGCCCGATCCGCCAGAATGGGCGGTGAACCGTTTCCGCGGATCACCGCCCGGCACGCCCGCACCACCAGGAGCCCCGCACCGATGAGCACGAGCCGACCGCCCGAACCGGGCGGGGCCTCCCTGGACGAGACCGACCGACTCCTGCTCGCCCAGCTGGGCCGCGACGGCCGCGCCTCGTACGCCGAGATCGGTCTGCTGGTGAACCTCTCCGCGACCGCCGTCCGCCGGCGGATCGACCGGCTGCGCGCCCGCGGCGTCGTCCGCGGCTTCACCGTGGTGCTCGACCCGGCCCTGCTCGGCTGGCAGACCGAGGCCTTCGTCGAGGTGTACTGCCGGGAGCGGACCGCGCCCGAGGAGATCCTCGCCAGCCTGCGGCAGTTCCCCGAGGTCGTGGCCGCCTGGACGGTCACCGGCGACCCGGACGCCCTGGTCCACCTGCGCGCCTCCGACACCGGGCACCTGGAGGCCGTCATCGAGCGGATCCGCAAGGAGCCGGGCGTCCAGCGCAGCCGCAGCTCGGTGGTGCTCTCCCGGCTGATCGGCTGAGCCCGGGCGCCGCTACCGGGCGCCCCGCGGGCCGCGCCACCCCGGTGTCCCGCCCATGGCTGTCCCGGGTGTCCCGGGCGTCCCACCGGCCCCACGCAGGAATCCTGCGTGCGGGCCCCCGAACACGCCCGAAAGCTGCCCGACCGGCCGGGTTCCGACGCGCGGGCGGGCCACCGCGCTGCCTAGGCTGATCATGCCGGTCCGCCCCGCCCTCCCCGCCGCGCGGCCCGGTCCCCCCGACACCCGAAGCCGAGAGGGACACCCGTGTCCGCAGCCCCCAACCGCATGCACCGGCCCGACAGCGAGCTGGTCGACCTGGTATTCGACTACATGCGCGAGCGGCTGCAGTACGACCCCGTGCCGCTCGACCACCCCGGCGACGGCGACCACCTGTGCGCCAGCCTGGCCGGGATCCTCAACGCCACCGGCAACGACCCCGCCGACGTCCTGAAGCTGTACGACCACGAGCTGTCCCGCGCGGTCATCTCCGCCGACAGCCCGCGCTACCTCTCCTTCATCCCCTGCGCGCCGACCAAGGCCGCGCTGCTCTTCGACATGGTGGTCTCCTGCGCCTCCCTGCAGGGCATCTCCTGGCTGGAGGCGGCCGGCGCGATCGCCGCCGAGAACCAGGTGCTGCGCCTGATCGCCGACCGCGCGGGCCTGCCCCAGTCGGCCGGCGGCACCTTCGTCTCCGGCGGCTCGGCCGGCAACCTCTCCGCCCTCGTCGTCGCCCGCGACACCGCGCGACGCACGCTCGGCGTGGGCCGGGAGACCACGCTGCGGATCGCGGTGGCGGACCAGGTGCACTCCTCGGTCAAGAACACCTTCAACATCATCGGCGTCGAGGCCTTCGTCGTCCCGACCGTGGACCGCCGCTTCACCGGCGAGGCCCTGCGCGCCGCGCTCGCCGCCGACCCGCACCCGGAGACCGTGATAGCGGTCGTGGGCACGGCCGGCACCACCAACGAGGGCATCGTCGACGACCTCCAGGGCCTGTCCGAGGTCACCCGCGAGCGCGGTCTCTGGTTCCACGTGGACGGCGCCTACGGCGGCGCCGGGCTGTTCGCGCCCTCCGTCCGCGAGCGCTACAACGGCATCGAGCACGCCGACTCGTTCGTGGTGGACCCGCACAAGTGGCTGTTCGCGCCGTTCGACTGCGCCGCGCTGGTCTACCGCAACCCGCAGCTCGCCCGCGCCGTGCACACCCAGGACGCCTCGTACCTGGACGTCCTGCACACCGAGGGCGACGAGTGGAACCCCACCGACTACGCCTACCACCTCACCCGCCGCGCCCGCGGCCTGCCGCTCTGGTTCTCGCTCGCGGTGCACGGCACCCAGGCGTACACCGACGCGATCGAGGAGGGCCTCCGGCTCGCCCGGGAGAGCGCCGAGCTGATCCGCGGGACGGAGCACCTGGAACTGCTGCACGACCCGCAGCTGTCCGCCGTCTGCTTCCGCCGCAAGGGCTGGACCAACGACGACTACTACCGGTGGTCGCGGCAGCTGCTGGAGGACCAGATCGGCTTCGTCACCCCGACCGGCTGGGACGGCGAGACCGTCGCCCGGTTCGCCTTCCTGCACCCGGGCACCACGATGGAGATGGTCAGGGAGATCCTCGACACCATGGCGTGAGCGTCGCCACCGCCGGGCGGGCCGGGGCCGTGCGCGGCGCCCCGCGCGCCGCGGTCCACCGAGTCCAGCAGGTGCCTGTGCACGGCGCCGCCCCGGTGGACCGGGATGTCCCCCGGATC
>NZ_JBHUSG010000031.1:43090-115596 GCF_042673745.1 Kitasatospora sp. NPDC057015 | reverse complement strand
ACTCGGATTATGCCGGTCAGCCCAGCGTTCGCAGGCCCGTCACCAGCACCTTCACCACCCCGGTCGGCATAACCCGCACATCGGCATAAGCCGACTTATGCGGAACTCGGCATAAGTCTGCGTATCGGGCCAGCCGGAAGTTCGGCAGTCCACGCCGGCGCCGGTGTTGCCGACGCCAGGCCGGGGACATCTCCTCGTCCCAGATCCGGGCGAAGTGCCGGTCCAGGACGGAGAGGTAGATGTTGGCCAGCAGCGGGGAGGCGACCCCGCCCTGCGGAGTCCCGGTGAGGGTCTCCGCGAGCCCACCGTGCAGTTCGACAACCCCGGCCCGCAGAAACGCGCGGACCAGTCGCAGGACCTTGCGATCCTTGATGCGCTCGGCCACCAGGCCCATCAGGACGTGGTGATCGACATTGTCGAAGCAGGCCTTGATGTCGCCCTCGACGACCCATTCGTAGTTCGACGGCCTGCTGGTGAGATGGTGGATCTCGGCGATGGCGTCCTGGGCCCGACGGCCGGGCCGATACCCGTAGCTGGACGGGTAGAAATCAGCCTCGAAGATCGGTTCCAGGACCAGCTTGAGCGCCATCTGCGCGACCCGGTCACGCAGAGTCGGAATCCCTAGATAACGGACCTTGCCGTTCTTCTTGGGGATCACCGCCTGCTTGACCGGCAGCGCAGTGAACGACCCGTCCTTGAGTGAGGAACAGAGCTCCTCCAGGAACGGGATCACTCCCAGGCGTTCCTCGACGTGGTAGCGGGTGACCGCGTCCACGCCCGCTGTCCTGGCACCCCGGTTGCCGGACACCCGCTCCCAGGCCACCAACAACGTGGCCCGGTCGCAGATCAAGTTGAATACGTCAGCGAACCGGCGATCCGGATCGCTCCTTGCCCATCGGTGCAGCTTGAGTTGATGATCGAGTACCCGCCGCTCGGCCGCGAAGATGCTCGGCCACGCCTGCGGCGGCGCGTCGTTGTTCAACAACGTCCCTCCCCGACAGCACTCCTGCTGCCATCACGCTGTCGCCCTTCCCCATGCGGACGGCTTTCCCGTCCTCGGAGTACTACGGCGACTCCGCCACGACCCGGCATCATCGGCGAGCGTCGCGCCTGCCCGCCGCCCGGCCGGCTGCCGGGCGGGGAGGGCGATGCCAGGTCGCTTCCCACGTTCACTGAGGATCTCTGCAACGGCTTCGGTGCCCAGCTTTACCCCGGCGGCATCGCCACGGGCCGCACATCGCAGTCTTGGTCCGGGCCTCCCGGCGCCCACGGGATAGAGGCGACAGGAGAGGAGAGGCCACCGGATAGAGCACTCTCCAGCACCACGGCGCGGCCCATCCACCAGGTTCGGCAGGCCGCTGACGACTCACGGGGCTTCAACCACTGGTTCAGTTTCCTTACACCCATTCCGTCTTCGCTTGCGGGCACGGACCGTCTGGTGGTCTCGATCCGCCCCTACGTTGTCGAGACTGCTTCCGGCCTCGCCCCCGACCTGGGGTCCAGCCTGTCTCCAGCTTCAACCGGTCACTGCGATGACCAGCGGTGGGCTCCTCCTCCCACTCGATCCTCAGCGCCTCGTGGCGCACAGCCGGTGTCGTCGACGATCAGCACGCCGCCCTGGTCGGCCAAGTGCTCCACCACGTACTCGCGTATGCCGTCGAGCACCGCGTCCGCGTCCCAGTCGAGCCGGTTCAGCAGCCGCTGGATCCGGGCCGGGCCGGCATGGCCGGCCTCCTCGGCCACCGTGTGAGGTCGGTCCCGGACGCCCTGCCGACGTTCCCGTCGGTGGGTTTCCCCGGACCGCCTCCCGTACGGGGCGGCCTCGGAAGGTCGGACTCTCTCTTCGAGGCCGCCCCCTTGGGTCTGTCGCGGCTCAGGACTCGGGCGTCAGCAATCCACGCTCGTAGGCGCGCACGAGGCGGCGCGGGACCAGGTGCTCGCGGCCGTCGACGGTGACCGGTACGAGTTGCGGCGGGCTCGCCTTCCACTGTGCTCGTCGGTGCCGGGTGTTGCTGCGGGACATCTTCCGTTTGGGAACGGCCATATGGGTTCTCCTCCTCGGGAGCGGGCGGTGGGTCCGCCGGTTCAGGGGTGGTGGCCGGGCTCACACCGGGCTGGCCAGTCGGCCGTGGTCGTGAGGATGCGGCAGGTCGTACTCGTCCCATCCGGGGAACGGGTCCTCCAGGTCCCGCCAGGCGGCCTGGCGGGTCGCGCACTCGGCGTCGTCCAGCAGGCAGTGCGTCAGTGCCGCACTCAGTTCGTGCGCGCGCAGTCCGGTGCCGATGAAGACCAATTCCTGGCCCTCGGGCCGGACGTGGCCGAGCGTGTCGGCCCAGGTGACGTGGCCGACCGCCTCGACGACGCCCGTCTGCGCGGCCAGAACCGGACTGCTGGCCGCTGCGGCACGCATCCCGGCAGGTTCGAACCGGGCGACGGAGCCCGCCTGCGACCACAGGCCGGTGACGGTCGGACGGGTGGCGAGCCAGAAGAATCCCTTGGAGCGAAGCACCTGGCCGAACTCCCCGGTGTCCAGCCGGTCGGCGACCAGCTCCCACAGCCGGCCCGGATGGAAAGGACGCTCCGAGCGAAAGACCAGGCTGCTGATGCCGTACTCCTCGGTCTCCGGAACGTGGTCGCCGTTGAGCTCGGCCACCCAGCCCGGCGCCTCCTGGGCACGGGCCAGGTCGAAGCATCCCGTCCCCAGTAGTTCGGCGGGATCGACCCGGCCCGCGACCGAGCGCACGATCCGCGCCGCGGGGTTGAGACGACTCAAGGCTGCGGCGAGCTGATCCGCCTCACCTTCGCTCACCAGGTCGGTCTTGTTGAGGACGATGACGTCCGCGAACTCCACCTGGTCCATCAGCAGATCGCTGACCGTGCGTTCGTCCTCCTCGTACTGGTCGAGGCCGCGTGCGGCGAGCTCGTCACCGCCGCTCAGCTCTCGCAGGAAGTTGGCGGCGTCGACGACAGTGGCCATGGTGTCCAGGCGGGCCAGGTCGCCGAGCGTGGCGCCGTCGTCGCGCGCGAAGGCGAACGTCGCGGCGACCGGCATCGGCTCGGATATGCCGCTGGATTCGATCAGCAGGTAGTCGAAGCGGCCGGCTCGCGCGAGGCGGTCGACCTCCTCCAGTAGGTCGTCGCGCAGGGTGCAGCAGATGCAGCCGTTGGTCATCTCGACCAACCGCTCATCCGTCCTCGACAGGGCGCCGCCGTCCCTGACGAGCGCGGCGTCGATGTTGATCTCGCTCATGTCGTTGACGATGACCGCGACCCGCAGACCCTGACGGTTATTCAGCAAGTGGTTGAGCAGCGTGGTCTTGCCCGCGCCGAGGAAGCCGGACAGGACGGTGACCGGCAGCCGCGCGTCGGACTCTTCCGTCATCGGCCGGCCTTGGCACCGCTGGTGGGAACCGTGTAGGGCAGCAGGGCCATCTCGCGAGCGTTCTTTATTGCGCGGGCCATCGCGCGTTGCTGCTGGACGGTCAGGCGGGTGACCCGGCGGCTGCGGATCTTGCCCCGGTCGGAGATGAACGCCCGCAGCAGATTGGTGTCCTTGTAGTCGATGTAAGTGATGCGAGCGGCGTGCAGCGGGTTGGGGCGGGGCTTGCGGTTTTTGCGGGCGGGGACGACCTTGATCACGGTCGGATCTCCTCGGGTTTCGGCCTCGGGCGTCGGGGCGTGCGGGCGGTGGGGTGGCGGGGCCGGATCAGGAGACCGGGTCGAGCAGGTAGCCGAAGGCGTCCGGCAGGGCCTTCCAGCCGGGCTCCCCCGCAGCCTGTTCCGCCTCGGTGAGCAGGCAGGAGTCGAGAAGTTCGGTGATCCCGTCGATGTCCAGGCCCTCGGCGGTGAAGCTGAGTTGCTGGATCCGGTCGCCGTGCAGCGGGTCCCAGTCCAGCGCCGCCGCGGCACGGCGGGACGGCGGGTAGAGCTCCCACGCCGCGTCGGGCAGCGCCGCGAGCCAGGGACCACACTCCTCGACCGCGAGGTTCGCACCCGCAGCGTCCCAGGCGAGCATCAGGTCGGGCCGGTTGGCGAGCCAGAACCGGCCCCGGCTGCGCTGTGCGGCCGGGACAAGCTGCTCCATCGCCTCGTGCAGCCGCTCCGGATGCAGCGGTGCGCGCCGCTCCCACACCATCGTGCGCACCCCGACCTCGTCCGCGTCCTGCGGCAGCAGAGCCATCGCCGGGTTGACCCGGTCGCGGGCCTGCGCGACGTCGAAGCCCGCAAGCACGAAAGTGGCGAGTTCCCTCGTGCCGAGCCTGACGCAGCGGGCGGTGGGGTGTAGCTGGCGCAACATCGCCAGGCCTGTGTGGAGCTCGGGGCTGCCGACGGCGGCGCGCGGGTGGGCGACGGCCAGGACGTTGGCGTACTCGATCTGGTGGGCGAGGGCTTCGGCGAGGGAGCGCTCGTCGTCGGGGCCGGTGTGCAGGTGGTGTTCGCTGAGCTCGTCCGAGACGGAGAGCTGTGCAATCAGGCGCAGCGGGTCCACCGCGGTGACCGTGACGGCATCGTGCATGCAACGTCCGTCCACCTCGCCGCACGCGATCATCTCGACCAGCGGGTGGGGGTCGCTTCCGCCCCAAAGTTCCACCACGGCGAGGCGGTGGGTACCGGAGTCGGCGATCCTGAGCAGCTCGGGGAGAAGGTCCTCGCGCAGTACGCAGCAGGGGCAGTCATTGGTGAGCGGGAGGTGGGCGTCGCTCAGTGGGCCGTTCGCGTCCCAGATCGCGCGGTGGACACGGCGCTCGCCGGCCAGGGTCAGGTCGTGGTGCAGGACGACGGCGCCCTTGCAGGTCCCGAGGATTTCCAGGACGGCCTGGCGGCGCTCAGCCTCGTGCAGCCCTGCGACCACCACCACGGGCAGCGGGTTGGGGTGGGACACGGAATTCTTCCTCTCGGTATTTCGGTTCCGGCCTGGGCCGAGGGTGGGTAGGGCGCGAGGGTGGGTGGGGCGCGCCCCGAGCCGGTGGGCCCGGGAGATTCCACGTTGCTCAGGGCACGCCCGGCTGGTTGGGGCGGCTACCAGCTGGCCTTGCGCACCCCGGGGAGGAATCCGGCGTGGGCCTGCTGGCGCAGGTTGATCCGGGAGAGACCGAAGACGCGGAGGTAACCGCGGGGGCGGCCGTCGACGCTGTCGCGGTTGCGCACACGGGTGGGGCTGGCGTCGCGTGGCTGGCGGCCGAGTTCGGCCTGGGCTGCGGAGCGGTCCTCGGGCGGGGTGGCCGGGGCGGCGATGAGTCGCTTGAGTTCGGCGCGACGTTCGGCGTGGCGGGCGACGACGAGGCGCCGCTGCTCGTTCTTGGCGATCTTGCTTCGCTTGGCCATCAGACCTTCTCCCCGCGGGCGCGCAGGCGGGCAACGGTCTTCTCGATGCCGAGCTTGTCGACGGTCTTGATGCCCTTGGTGCTGAGGGTCAGGCAGACGAACCGGCCCTCGCTGGGGAGCCAGTAGCGCTTGGTCTGGATGTTGGGGTCGAACCGGCGGCGGGTACGTCGGTGCGAGTGGGAGATGGCGTTGCCGAACCCGGGCTTGCGGCCGGTGAGCTGGCAGTGGGCGGACATGGTGACTCCGTCGGGATGGAGGCGCCCCGCCGGCCGGCGGGACCAGAGGCAGGGCGGCGAAGGCTGCGGCGCGCACGGCATGGCAGACCAAAGTGCCGGGGCAGCCCTGGGCGGTGAGTTGACCATACACTAAATGAAAACGACAACCATTACGCTATGGTTGTTGAAAGCCCATGCCCCATCGAGGAGGACACCCGTGGCCCGCAACGAATTGCGCCCGATCATCAAGCTCCGCTCCACCGCGGGAACCGGCTACACGTACGTCACCCGCAAGAACCGGCGCAACGACCCCGACCGGCTCGTCCTGCGTAAGTACGACCCGGTCGCCCGCAAGCACGTGCCGTTCCGCGAAGAACGCTGACCCGTCCCATCCCATACTCGGAGACCACCATGAAGCCCGACATCCACCCCTCCTACCGCCCCATCGTCTTCCGGGACAAGGCCGGCGGCCTCGCCTTCCTCACCCGTTCGACCATGACCAGCAACCAGACCATCAAGTGGGAGGACGGCAACACCTACCCCGTCGTCGACGTCGAGGTTTCCTCGGCCAGCCACCCCTTCTACACCGGCAACGCGCGAGTCATGGACACCGCCGGCCGCGTCGAACGCTTCCAGCGCCGGTACGGGCTAAAGGGCTCTGCCTCCGAGCCGAGCAGCTGACGGGCCGAACTCCGAAATCGGTCGGCCGCCTCCGAATGTCACTTCAGGCAACGTTCGCCCCGGTGTGACGTGTCGTCTGGCTGCTGGGCCGGGCGGCTTCGGCAGGGCCGGTGCGACGGCGGACCAGGTGGCCGGCTGCTCGCGGACCGGGGTCGACCCGCGCGGCGATCATGGCCGACCGAGACATCCACTTGCTTTCGTCGGACCGGGCGATGACCCAGGCCACTTGGTCGAGCTGGTCCAGGGCGCTCCGCCACTGACCCGGGCCGCGGCCAGCTGCCCCAAGGTGAGTGCCGCCTCCACGGCGAGCGTGGTCAGGTCGGGGACGGCGTCCTCAAGCCGCGCGCAGCCCTCCTCCAGACTGTGCCAGCAGCCCGCCACCCAGTCCAACCGCAGGAGGCCGGGGCTGCTGTAGCCCTCCAGAAGGTGATAGCCCAGCTGCCGCGCGAGACCGCTGCTGTCCGCGACCAGATGGGAGGCCATTTCATCCTGGCCCACCTGGACAGCGAGGCGCCCACCTTGTGCAGGGCCTGGTCGAACTACTGCTGAACAGCACGGCCGGAGGACGTCCGGGGCAGCTGGTCGACCAGCCCCCAGTCCGCCAGACCATCACCAACGTCATCATCATGTTGATACTGGTGGCGCAGGCCCCCGTCCCGTTGGTCCGTCGGGGCGGACGCGCAGGTCCTCCTGGGTGGCATCGAGCCAGTCCAGCAGCGCAGGTGGCGCCGCGTTCCTAAGCCCCGCGCGATGGCCGCTCGGGGTGCCTCGCACCCGGGTGCGCTGCCAAAGGCAACATCAAGGAAGTTGTCAGGGCGGTTCTAGGTCTACGTCGGGTTCAGGTGGGTCCGCAACGTCGCTTCCACTGATCCACCGTGCAGTGGGACCGCCTCACGGACATGAGAGGGTGGCTGGAGCTTCTCACTGCTCCAGCCACCCTCTGATGTCCGCAGCCCAGTTGACCTGCTTGTTCTGACGATCACGCCTCCGGTCCGGCGAGGCCGAAGTCGTTCTGGGTCAGCTCGCCTCGGAGTCGCTGCTCGGCGATCTCGGCGTAGTGCGGGGAGAGTTCGACGCCCACGAAGCGCCGGCCCTCGCGCAGGGCGGCGACGCCGGTCGAGCCGCTGCCGGTGAAGGGGTCGAGGACGACACCATCGTCAGGGCAGATCCGGACGAGCTGCTGCATGATCTCCAGCGGCTTCTGGGTGATGTGCACCCGGTCCTTGCGGGGCTGGGAGGCGATGAAGTGGCCAGGCAGGTACAGGCTCCGGCTGCTGTCGAGGGTGCCCTTCACACCCCAGGTGACGAACTCCGCGGACTGCTTGAAGCCCCCCTTCCTCGGTCGGCTGGCAGGCTTGATCCACGGGATGGTGCCCTGCCAGGTCCACCCGGCCATCTGGAGCGCGTCGCTCGTGGTGGGCTCCTGCCTCCAGTCCGAGAAAACCATCGCGACCGAGCGCTCGGTGCTCACCCGGTACGCCTCGGTGAGCAGTTCGGTGAGCCAGGAGCGGTAGGAGCGCTGGTCGCGGTTCTCGCCCGGGAAGGTCTTCAGGTCGTGGGCGGAGTTGGACGTCACGTACTTGGCGCGGGCGTCGCGGCCGGTGCGCTCCGAGCTAGTCCGCCCGCCGGAGTTGTACGGCGGGTCGGTGATGACAGCGTTGACGGACTCGTCGGGGAGGGACTTCAGGACGGTGAGGGCGTCGCCTCGGTGGAGGGTGAAGCTGCTCATGGGGCCTCTCTCGGGCAGGGTGTGCCAGCTCCGGGCGGCGCACTGCAGCCGCCTCCGGAAGCGGGGATGCAGGGGAAGGTAACCGCGATCGGCAGCCGTACCTAACGGACGACCAGGAGCATCGCGGCTGGTCGGGAGTGGTTTGGTGCGGCCGGACTTCGCGTCTACTGTCTCGCCATGCCAACCGGGCAGCGGGCCAGATGGCCGGGCCCGGCGCGTGCTTGTCCCGTCCAGGCAGGAGCACACGGCGCGGTACCCAATCCTTCCCCTGTGTCCCCGAGGAGTGCCCCCGTGTTCCGGGTGAGATTACGAGCGCGGCCGGCTGCCGCGCACCACCGAGACCGGCGTCCGGGAGCTACCAACTCCCCCGACCCGGGGCCGCCCTGAGCGGCGGATTCACCACCCCGCGGTGCCGGCGACTTCTTGCACGAGAGGCCGGCACCGCTCCCCCTACGCACCTCGCAAGGAGCCCCTGCGATGCACCATGCCCTGGCACACCTGTGCCCCGATCGACCACCACCGCCCGTCCGGGACTGGAACGGTGATCGGCGGCCGTCGTGAAGAAGACCGTCGGCGCGTTCGCGGGGCTCCTCGCCGCGGGCCCCCTGCTGCTGGCCCTACCTATCGTGGTCGCCTCGGCGGGCAACGCCGCTGCCGTCTGCCAGCCGGGCCCCGAAGGACAGGCTGTGGATGTCTCCGCCGTCGCCTCACAGGTGAAGGCGATCCTGAACGGTTCCAGTCCGCTCAACTCTCCTGCCGTGTCCGGACTGGACGCTCCGGAGGAGCAGATCCCCAACGCGAAGGCGATCCAGGCCACCGGTGTCGCGATGCGCATCCCCGTCCGCGGGCAGGTCGTCGCCCTGGCGACGGCCCTCCAGGAGAGCGGGCTGCACAACATCGGCTACGGCGACCGCGACTCGCTGGGCCTGTTCCAGCAGCGGCCGTCGCAGGGCTGGGGGACGCCGGAACAGATCATGCAGCCGGTCTACGCCTCGACGAAGTTCTACGAGTCGCTGAAGAAGGTCAACGGCTGGGAGTCGATGACCGTCACCCAGGCCGCCCAGGCGGTGCAGCGCTCCGGCTTCCCGGACGCCTACGCCAAGTGGGAGCCGTTGGCGACCGCGCTCCAGCAGGCGATCGCACCGCTGCTGGCCGACTCAGGTGGCAGTACGACCGCCTCGCCGGCGCCGGCCCCAAGCCCGAATCCGAGCGACCCAAGCAGCGCTGGCCCCGCTTCGGGCGGCAGCGGTTGCCCGACAGCGGGTGAGGACGGCAGCGGCTTCGGCAGCATCCCCGCCGGATCAATGCCGGAGGGGTATGCGATCCCCGCCGACGCCCCGGCCCAGGTGCAGACAGCGATCCGGTGGGCGCTCGGCCAACTCGGCACCGGCTACCAGTGGGGCGGCAGTTGCACCGACCCGCACGGCGCCGACCCGATGGGCCGCTGCGACTGCTCCTCCCTGATGCAGATGGCCTACAAGGCCGCCGGGATCACCCTGACCCGCACCACCTACACCCAGGTCACGGAGGGCACCGCCGTCTCAGCCGGCGCCCTCAAGCCCGGTGACCTGCTGTTCACCCGAGGCAGCGCCCTGCGCCCCGAACACGTCGGGATGTTCATCGGCGGCGGGCTCGTGCTGCACGCTCCCAAGACCGGTGACGTGGTCAAGGTCTCGACCCTCGCCGAGTGGAAGCCGCAGATTCTCGCGGCCCGCCGAATCGCCTGACCGCCTCTTCTCGCCACCTCCGCACCCCCACGCCACCCCTTCGGCGTGCCTTCGCACGCCCACATCCGAACTGAGGTCCCCCATGTTTCTCGCCGACACCATCGTCCAGCTCGCGTACGACCCGGGCATCGCCCCGAACGAAGGAGGCCTGCCGGGCCTGGCCGTGCTCAAGCAGGTGATGGGCTCCCTCAACCTGTTCGGCATCATCGCGGTCGTCGGAGCCCTCGCGGTGAGCGCCGGAGTGTGGGCCTGGGGCCACCACTCGGGCGGCCACCAGGCCGAGGCCAACGGCAAGAAGGGCGTGCTCGTCTCGGCCGGCGCGGCCCTACTGCTGGGCGCGGCCAACGGAGTGGTCGCGTTCTTCTCCGCCCTCGGCACCCAGATCAAGTAACCATGAGGAAAAGCTACTTCCCCTCCTCCGCCTCCCTCAGCGGGAAGTCCGGCGGCGCGCTCGTGCGCCGCCGGGCGCTGCTGGGAACCGCCGTCCTGATCGCGCTCGTTGCGCTCGCCGGACTGCTGGCGTACGTCACCCGCGACAACCGATCCGATTCGAACCTCCCCTCCTCGGCGGCCAGTTCACCGGGGCCCGCCCGCTCGACGGCCACCTCGCCGCCGTCGGCGCCGGCCGCCCAGCACCCGGAGTCGCTGCCGGGCCCGCCAGACACGCACGATCCGATCGCCTTCGCGAAGGCGGCCGCCGTGGCGCTGTGGTCGTACGACACCAGGAAGTACTCGCAGCCTGAGCTGGTCGCCGCGTTCCACCGATGGCTGACCACCGAGAGCCAGTACGTCGACGCGGATTCGGTGGAGCGCCTGGTGCCCTCCCCGGTGATGTGGGGCCGGATGGCCGACTCGGGCCAGTTCGCCACCGCCACGGCTGCCGAGGCGCACTTCCCGGAGTCCTTCACCCGAGCCCTGCAGGCCGACCCCGGGGCGATCACGCAGGCCTACGTCTACGCGGTCACCGTCACCGGCAAGCAGACGATCGCCTGGAACGGCGCACCCGAAGGCGGGGCCGAGGACCGATCGGCCACCCTCGCCCTGCAGTGCCGTCCCGACCGCCCCTGCGCCCTGGTCGGCGTGATGCCGTCCGTCGCCCCGTAACCCCGCCCCTAGAAAGGAGGTTCCCCTCGTGGGTGTCTGCGACATACCCCTGATGAGTCAGGTCTGCACCATGGTCGACGCGGTCAGCTTCGCCTCCAACCCCGGCAAGTCGATCACGGACGGCATCGGTGCGTGGATCGCCAAGAGCATGGGCGAGCTGGCGGCCAGCGCCGTCGACCTCGCCTCGCGGGCCGTCGACCAGACCACGGCCATCGACCTGAGCACCCCATGGTTCCGGGACAACTACCAGCTCATCCTGCCGATCGGCCTCGTCCTCACCGTCGGCACGTTCTGCGCGCAGCTGATCCTGGCTGCCTGGCGCCGCGACGAGCGGGCCCTCGCCCGTGCGGCCTGGGGCACCATGACCGGTGTCCTGTTCAGCTTCGGCGCGATCAGCTTCACCACCGTGGCCGTCACAGCGACCGACGCCCTGTCAGCCGGGCTGTTCAAAGCCGCGAACACCAGCGTGGACGACGCGATCCGACGCCTGGTGAAGGTGTCGGAGCTCGGTGCGATGTTCCCGCTCGGCTGGGCCATCCCCACCATCGTCGCCATCGGATGCGCCGTCGGCGCGTTCCTCTACTGGGGGGTGATGGTCGCCCGGAAGGTCGGTGTCCTGGTCCTCGTCGCGCTCGCCACGTTCGCCGGGGCCGGCGGCGGCTGGGAGGTCGCCAAGCGCTGGCGACGCGGCTGGATCGAGGCCACCGCCACTCTGGTCGTCAGCAAGCTGCTGATGACGGTGGTCTTCCTCGTCGGCGTCTCGGCGATCGGCAAGACGGACGCCAAGGACGGGCTCGGCGCCCTGTCCGACGCCATGGCCGGAATCGTGATCATGGCCCTGGTGCTGTTGTGCCCCTATACGGTCTACAAGTTCGTCCACTGGGCGACCGAGGGCGGCGGCCACGACGACCTGCACCGCACCGGCGTCGCCGGGATGGCGGTCGCGGCGGGCGCTGCCAAGACGGCGGGCAGTCTGGCCATGCAGATGGGCACCGGCGTACCGGCACCGCAGGGCCCCAGCCAGGTCCCCGGTGTGGCCTCCGGCATCGACCCGACCGGGCAGGTCAGCAAGGAAGGTATCGACGCCGGCCCCGCACAGCAGCCGTCAACGTTCCGCTTCGGCGAGGACCCGAGCACCGGTGGCGACCGCGGACGCGCCCTGGTCACACGGCCCGGCATCCCGGCCCTGATCAGCCGGCCGTCCGACAACAGCGGCGAGGAGAAGCCGCCGGCCGACGGCAACGCGGAGACCCCGGCCGCCCCACGTACCCGAGGCGCCGCATGGGCGGGATCGGTCACCCCGTCCGCTTCCGGTGGTTCCCCTGCCCCGGGCACGCCGTCTGCTCCGAGTGCCCCGACGCCCTCGGCACCGGAAGCTCCCCTGCCGCCCACGCCGGCCGCCGACGGCCCGTCCCCGACCGGGGCAACGGATCCGGTCCGGTTCGTCTACCCGCACCGACCCACAGGACCCGGTACCTGACCGGCTCCCCCGCCTGGGGCGGGCGACAACCCGTCGCCCGCCCCAGGGCCCGCCAACGATCAAGGAGTGACTCTCCACGATGACCTCCGGAAGAGCACCACGCCCCGTCCACCGCCCGCCCCCTCGCACCCTGGAACGCCCGTGTCCTCCACCCCGCTGCCCGACTCCGCCTCTGCGTCCGTAAAGTTCCCCCACCGCTCGAAGCGCGGCATCCTCCTCGGCCTCAGCGCCGCGCAGCTGGTCACCGCTGCAGCCACCGGCCTGCTCCTGCTCGCCGTCCTCACCGCCCGCGGAGTCACCGGCATGCTGCAGCTCACCCCCGCGTGGGCGAGTGTCGCCGCGTTCGTGTTCATCCGCTACCGGGGCCGCACCCTCGCCGACTGGGCCCCGGTCGCCGTCCGCTACGCGCTTCGCCACCTCCGGGGCCAGCTGATCTGGCTCGCCCGCCCCTCCCGGCGCCCGGTCCGCGAGGGACTGCTCCACCTGCCCGGCAGCGCGGCCAGCCTGCGCGTGGTCACCGCCCCGGACCGCCGCTACGGCGCCGTCCACGACGCTCACGCCGGCACCCTCACCGCGATCGTCAAGGTCTCCTCCCGCGCCTACGCGCTGCTCGACCCCGGCACGCAGAACGCCAACGTGAGCGGCTGGGGACGGTGCCTGGCGGCGCTCGCCCGCACCGGCCACGCCGCCCGGATCCAGGTGATCGAACGGACCGTCCCGGACTCCGGTGATGCGCTGCGCCGGTACTGGGAGGAGCACGGTAAGCCCGATGCCCCGCTGGCGGGTGGCCTGTACGGGGAGCTGATCCAGGGTGCGGGCCCGGCTGCCGCCCCGCACGAGGCGTACGTCGCCGTCGCGCTGGACGTCAAGGCGGCTCGGCGCCTGATCAACCAGGCCGGCGGCGGCCTGGCGGGCGGCTTCAGCGTGCTGGCTCAGCTGACCAGCTCCTTCGAAGCGTCCGCCCGCACAGCAGGCCTCAACCCGACCGGCTGGCTGTCCGCCACCGAGATCGCCGCCGTCGCCCGCACCGCCTACGATCCCAAGTCCCTGGCTGCGCTGGACCGCTGGTCCGAGGACGGCCGCCCGGCGGCCGACCCCGCTGCTGCCGGCCCTGTGGTCGTGGTGGAGAAGTCCGACCACATCTCGACCGACTCCGCCCATCACTCCACCTACTGGGTGGAAAACTGGCCACGCACCGAGACCAACCCCGGATTCCTGCACCAGGTGCTGTTCGCCTCCGGTGTCCGGCGCACCGTCTCCCTCGCCTACGAGCCGAAGGACCTGGGCTCCGCGATGCGCGACGTCCGCCGCAAGAAGGCGTCGGTCATTGCCGACTCGGCCGAGCGCGCCCGCAAGGGCCAGGTGTCCTCCGAAGCCGACTCGGTGGAGTACCAGGACATCCAGAATCGCGAACGCCAGCTGATCGCCGGACACTCCGATGTCGCCCTGACCGGGCTCCTCACCGTCAGCGCCGACACGGAGGACGAACTGCGCTCCGCCTGCGCCGTGGTGGAGGCCGCCGCCGTCGGCGCCCAGCTCGACCTGCGCCCGCTGACCTGGCAGCAGGCCGAGGCCTTCTCCGCCGCCGCCCTGCCGTTCGCCCTCGCAGTCTGACGCCGGCCAGCCCTCCCTCCCCTCGAAGGAGCACCCCGATGCCGGCAAGTACTTCCACCGCACCGGACTTTGTCCCCTACGCCACTGCGGCGATCGACTTCCACCGCTCTCTCAACGTCCCGGGCGGCCCACTGGTCACGTCCAGGGCCGAACTCGACTCCCTGCATGAACACTTGGTGTCCCTCCACGGCCTCCTCGATGCGCACACCGAACGCACCCTGCCGTTGTTGCCGGCCGAGGGCGACCACCTCCGGGCCGCCCGAACCCGCCTGTGGCAGGCCGCCGACCACCTCCACGCCGCCTACCACGCCTCGCCGCGGTCGGGCAGTGGTGAGGTCCCCGGTCCGGACGATTGCCGGGCCCGCCTTCCCGAAGGTGCCCCGAAGCTGACGCTCTGCCGCCGCCACCAGCAGACCGCCCGTCTCGTGCGCCGCCGCACCACCGCCGCCGACCTCCGCACCCCGTTCACCGGCCTCGTCCGCCGCTGAACCGACCACCGGGATCCGTGATCATGCCCAGGAACCGCGCCACCGCCTCCCCCCTCTTCGTCCCGCGCAAGGCCACCCGCACCCAGCAGCGCGTCGCCCGCGCTGAGTTCGCCAAGGCCCGTACCAAGGCCCGAGCAGCCCAAGCCCCTTCCAGGCGCCGCGAGCACGAGGGCGCCGACCCGGAACTGCAGCCCAGCTACCCCGCCTCGGGTCGGCCGGGCCCGGCCTCAGCCCGCGGCGGCCGACTCCGACTGCCGAAGCACCGCATGACCACCGCCGTGGCGGGCGGCGCCTACCCCTTTCTGGCGGAGGCCGGCCTCGGCGCCGAGGGGATTTTCATCGGCCGCGACCTCCACGCGGAGGGCAGCTTCTGCTACGACCCTTTCGCCCTCTACAACTCCGGCCGGATCGAGGGCTTCACCAACCCGAACGCGATCCTGTGCGGCGTAATCGGCATGGGCAAGTCCGCCCTCGCCAAGAGCATCGCCACCCGGGCCATCGCCCACGGCTACAAGATCTACGTTCCGTCCGATCCCAAGGGCGAGTGGACCGGGCTGGCCGAAGCCCTCGGCGGACAGACCATCGCCCTCGGCCCCGGCCTGCCGGGGAAGTTGAACCCGCTGGACGCGCCCGGTCGCCCGACCGGGGTGAGCGAGGAGGACTGGACGAACGAGGTCCGCAAGCGCCGCCTCCTCCTGCTCGCGAGCCTGGCCGCCACCGTCCTCAAGCGGGACCTGCTCCCCATGGAGCACACCGGCCTCGACGTCGCCCTGGACCTGGTCGTCGCCGACGCCGAGGCGACAGAAACCGTGCCGCTGCTCGGCGACATCGCCCACGTACTCGGCAACCCCGAGCGGCTCGATGCAGCGCTCGGCGACCAGGCCGGCGGCCTCGGACGGGCCGCCGACGACCTCGCTCACGCCTTTCGGCGACTCGTCCACGGTGACCTGAGCGGCATGTTCGACGCGCCGTCCACCGTGGCCTTCGACCCGGCCGCGCCGATGCTCTCCATCGACCTCTCCCGCCTCGGCAGCAGCGGCGACGACACCGCGCTGGTGCTGGCGATGACCTGCGCGAGTGCATGGATGGAGGCGGCCCTCGCGGACCCGGCCGGTGGTCGGCGATGGGTCATATACGACGAGGCATGGCGGATCATGCGGCACGTCGGCCTCCTGGAGCGGATGCAACAGCAGTTCAAGCTCAGCCGGGGCCTGGGCATCGCCAACCTCGTGATCCTCCACCGGTTGAGCGACCTGCTGTCCGCGGGCGACGCCGGGTCGCGGGGGCGCGTACTCGCTGAGGGCCTCCTCGCAGACTGCTCAACGCGGATCATCTACCGGCAGGAACCCGACCAGGTCCAGGTGTCCATGTCCCTGCTCGGCCTCACCGGCGTCGAGGCGCAGGCGATTGGCGCGCTCACCCGCGGACGCGGCCTGTGGAAGGTGGCGGGCCTCTCCTTCATCGTGCAGCACCTTCTCCACCCGCGGGAGAAGCCGCTGTACGACACGGACTTCCGCATGACCGCCTGACCAATCCACCTCCGGGAATTCGTACTCACCGCCGCCGCCCCGCGGGCTCACCCCGCGGCCAGAGAGGACTCGCCCATGCCCACCACGCCCAGACCGGGCTCGCCCCCGCGGTCGTGTACCAACCCCATTTCCGGATCGGAGCTCCGCCATGTCGGCCACCGACACCTTCCCGCTGCCCGAGGTCGTGATCGGGCACCACCCCGACCACGGCATCGTGGCATCTCTGCCCACCCAGTCCGCTGCCGCTCAATGGATGCTGGAGCACCTCGAATTCGAGCGCCTCCCCGGCCCGCCTAGCCTCTACGCACTCACCGACCAGCACCGCGAGGCATCCGCCCGCGCCGCCTGGGCCGTCAAGCTCCTCACCGGCGGTGGCTACCGCGTCGATGCCGACCTGTCCCTGACCTCCGCCCCTGCCGCCGAGCAGGCACCCGTCCGGTCGGCCGCCGCCTCACCGCCGGAGCGCGGCCCGGACCGCGAGCTGGATCCGGACGTCGTCTTCGCCGAACACCCCCGGCTGGGGCTGATCGCCG
Organism: Kitasatospora sp. NPDC057015; assembly: GCF_042673745.1. Taxonomy (NCBI): domain Bacteria; kingdom Bacillati; phylum Actinomycetota; class Actinomycetes; order Kitasatosporales; family Streptomycetaceae; genus Kitasatospora; species Kitasatospora sp. NPDC057015. Next base: position 99,171 of record NZ_JBHUSG010000031.1, on the reverse strand, counting down.
CTCTCGGCGGCGCCGCTCCACTCGGCCCAGCCGTGGCCCTGGAGACCGACGGCTGGCGTCACCACCCGGCCCTTGACGTCTACTTCCCGGCGGCCGCCACCCGGACGGAGTCACTGGACGCGGTCGCCCGGACCACCGCGGCATTGCAGCGGGCGAACTACCAGGTGGCAGTAGAGCCCCAGCTCGCAGACGAGATCGCCACCCACTACGCGTCGAACGACTCGGCGTTCACCACCCGCAAGTTCAGCGTCGACGAGACAGCAATCGCCAAGGAACCGGCCCGCCATCCCGTTCCTGACACGGCATCCACCGCGCTCGTCGACAGCCGGCCGCCGACGGCCGTCGACCCCCGCATCGCCTTCGCCCGCGTCCGTTGACCAACCCCCTTGCAAGCAGAACACGTTAAGGAGCGTCCCCTTGTCTACTGTGGTCCCCCAGAGCGGCGACGTGACAACCTTCCGCCGCCTCGAACATCCCGATGCGCCCGGAACTCTTCCCCACTCCGGGCAGCCGGACGTGGCCTTCGCCGTCCACCCGCAACTGGGGATCCTCGCCGCCGTCACCGACCACCTGCCCACCGACCCGGCAGGGTTCCTCACCAAGGCCGGGTGGCAACACCTCCCGCACCTCGACGTCTACGCCGCTCCCCCCGGCGGCCTCGACGCCGTCGCAGAGGCGACCGTCCTCCTCCGTCAGGACCGGTACGTCGTCGCCGTGGAACCAGCCCTCGCGACCGCCGTCCTGACTCGCCGCCTGCACACCCGCGAGCACACAAGCGCCCCGGTGTTCCCGGCCACCGACGATCGGGGGCACGCTCCCCGGCCGGCCGCCGCACCAACGCCCACCTACATCTATGGCACCCACCACCGCTGAGCCACCCCCACGATCGAGGAGCAGACGACATGGCTGTGAAGAAGGTCTGGACGATCACCCACGCCTGCGGCCACGAGGCGGAACGCGACCTCAGCAACCGCCCTGCCGACCGCCGCGCAGGCTTCGCCGAGTGGCTCGCCAAGCAGGAATGCACCGACTGCTGGCGTGCAGCCCAGGACGACGAGACGGACCGGGCAGCTTGGCTTGAGGCCAAGCGCGCCACCGAGCAGGCCGAGTCGGAAGCCTGGTCAGACCAGTACCGAATGCCGCCGCTGGCGGGTACCGAGCGAGGTACCGCCTGGGGCGTACGCTGCCGCCACCAGGTCCTCGCTGCTGCCTACACCGTGCTGGTTCTGGAGGGCACGATGTCCGAGGCCGAGTGGGAGCAGCTCGTGGAGGCGGCTCGCTCCGTCAGCCGTGCCGGGTGGTGGATCGACCAACGTGCCTCCGCCCCGGAAGATCTGGCTGAGCTTCTCGACGCGGCCACCGAGAGCGACCGGCCCACCGAGAACCCCTTCGTCTGAGCCGGACCACTCCCCACCGCCGGGCTTCTTGCCCGCTGCCCTCGGACGGTCCCGACCGCCCTGACCGCACGGGGAGGCCCGGCGGCGGATCCGTACCACGAGGACGCGGCGAGGCCAAACCCCTGATCCATCAGATCCTCTTCGCCAGCTCGCGTGTTGCGCAGCTCAGCTGCCACCCACCACCACCCCCTTCACGAGGAGCGCCAGATGCCCGTCCCCTTCATCACCATCGGCATCGAGCCCAGCGGCGCCGTCACCGCCCGAGGTGTCGACGACGACCTCACCGCCGGTCTGCTCAAGATCGCCGGATTCCAGCAGATCCAGGACTGGTACGGACGCCGACACCGGCTGCCGAGCACCACCCCGCCCCGCGAGCGCGCCGATCGAGCCACCCACGCGGCGACGATGCTGCGGACCGCCGGGTTCACCGTCGACCTCGACCCGGACCTCGACACCGACCGCCTGACCACCCCGACTGACCCCCACGGCTTGCGCGTCATCGGCCAGCAGGTCCTTCGGCTGACCGACCACATCCGTGGCGCCAGTACCGGTGCCCAGGCCGCCGATGCCCTCGACCAACTGCTCGCCCCCGAGGACGGGGTCATCCCCCGGCTGCGCGAGGCCTTGGAGGCAGCGGCCGAGCAAGTGACCGACCTGGACCCGGACCAGCACGAGCTCTCCGACCGCTTCTCCGCGGCCACCGAGTGGATCAGCAACGCCGAGTCCGAGCTCGAAGACGCCGTGGTCCACCTCCGCGCGGTCGGCCCAGCGCCCGAGCTGCCCGCGCACAGTTACCAGGCGCAGATCGCCGCCTTCTACTCGACGGCCGCGACCAGCGCAGCCCGCGCCGTCTCACCCGCCGTGCAGGCTCTCGGCCTGCGCGCCGACACCACCGCCTCCACCCAGCTGCCTGCTCCCAAGACCCCGGCACGGCCGGACGGCCGGACTCGCTGAACGTCTCGCCCTCCCCTCGCCAGAGAGCCGCCCCATGACCCGCAGCAGAGCCGAGCGCGCCCCTCCCTCACCCGCCCGCACCCTTTGGGACTCTCCTTTGCCCTCCCCCCGCCCCAACGCACCGTCGACGACCAGCGGGTCCGACGCGCTCCTCCACCTCCTCTTCGGCGTCCTCGGCGTCGGCCTGGGCTTCGGCACCCTCGCCTGGCTGACCGGCAACCTCACCAACTCGTTCGTTGGCTCCGGATCCTGGGCGCCGTTCCAGCCCACTGCCGCCTTGCTCCACCCCGAACAGCTGTGGCCGGCACTGAGCCCGTCGGCCCTCCTGGTCAGCGCTCGCATCCTGCCCGGCGCACTCACGCTCGCCCTCGCCACCACCCTGCTCACCCTGTGGCTGCGCCATCGAGCCGGATCCAGGAGCGGTCTGGCAGGCAAAGCGGAACTCGCCCCGCTGCTCGACAAGCAGATCACCGCCAAGGCCCGAAGCCTGCGCCCGAGCCTCCAGGAGCAGAAGGAGATCGGTCCGGCCGACCGCGGCATCCTCGTCGGCACGCTGTCCCCCGGCCGAGCCGAAGTCCGTGCCTCCTGGGAGGACGTGATGGTCGCGATCATGGCACCCCGGTCCGGGAAAACCTCCGGCATCGCCATCCCGGCGATCCTCGCCGCCCCCGGCCCCGTCCTGCTGACCTCCAACAAGGCAGCGAACGACGCCTTCACCACCTGCATCGACGCTCGCGCGAAGGTCGGGAAGACCTGGACCCTGGATCCGCAGCAGATCGCCCACCACCCGCGCGAAATGTGGTGGGACATCCTCGCCGACGCCCGCGACCTCGCCGGAGCCAAGCGCCTCGCCGGGCACTTCGTCGCGGCGTCCGTGGACGAGTCCAGCGGCAGCGACTTCTGGTCGACCGCGGCCAGCAACACACTCGGCGCTCTGTTCCTGGCAGCTGCGAGCCACCACCGTCCGATCACCGAGGTGCTCGCCTGGCTCGCCTCCCCGGCCGACCGCACTCCCGTCGACCTGCTCGCCGACGCCGGCCATGACGCCGTCGCCGCCCAGCTCCAGGGCACCGTCACCGGCGCCACCGAAACCCGGGACGGCATCTACGAGACAGCGAGGCAGTACGCCAGCTGTCTGCTGGACCCGGAGATCGCCGCGTGGGTCACCCCTGCACCTGGCCTGCCGGAGTTCAAGCCGTTCGACTTCGCCTCGTCCCGGGACACGCTGTTCCTGCTCAGCAAGGACGGCGGCGGCTCCGCATCGGCAATCATCGCGGCGGCCGCCGATGCGGTGATGCGCGCCGCCGTCATCGTCGCCGAGCGCAGCGGCGGCCGGCTCGACCCGCCGGCCCTGTGCGTCCTCGACGAAGCGGCAAACGTCTGCCGAATCTCCGACCTACCCGATCTCTACTCGCACCTGGGCAGCCGAGGGGTCATCCCGATCACGATCCTGCAGTCGTACCGGCAGGGACAGCGCTGCTGGGGCGAAGCCGGAATGGACGCACTCTGGTCCGCGGCCACCGTCAAGGTGATCGGAAGCGGAATCGACGACGCCGACTTCGCCGACCGGCTCTCCCGACAGATCGGCGAGCACGACGTGCAGACCGTCTCCGTCTCCAACTCCGACAGTGGCAAGTCAACTTCGGTCTCGATGCGCACCGAGCGGATCCTGCCCCCAGACCAGATCCGTGCACTCCCCAAGGGGAAGATCCTCCTCTTCGCCACCGGCATGCGGGTGGCCATGCTCGACCTCAGGCCCTGGTACAAGGAGCGCTCCGCCAAGGAGATCGGCCCGGCTTCCGCCCGCGCCGCCAAGGCCATCACCGAGCGGGCGATCGCAAAAACCGAGGCCGGCAGCGACGACTTCACTCGCTCGGCTTGACCACACGGCCCGGCCGCGACAAGGCGACTGTCGACCGCGGCCTTCCCTCCTACCGGATTAGTCCAGAACGGACGTCCTACCAGATGATCACACCGCCCATGACCCCCTGCGCACGCGCGGCGGCGTCCTCGACGTTCCGCAGGCGCTCGGAGATCTGCCGAACGTACTCCGCATGCGACTTCGCCGGGTCGGCGCTGGGCGCGACGAGTCCGAGGTTGCTCCGGATCAAGGCACATTCGTCCAGGAAGTCCGCCACCTGGTCCGGCATCACCGTGAGGTCACTGCTGGCCAGGACCGGGAAGAAGGTCGCGCCCAACGAGCGCACAGACTCGGACCCCCATACGGAAGTACGCCAGCGCTCGAAGCCCGCGAGGTCGGCACTGCCCTCCGGAACATCCAACAGATTCCTCTTGCCGTCTTCACCAACGACGAACGCCTTCACTGACAAGCTCATGCCCTCAGTCGATCACGGGCACCAGTCACCGATCCACAGGGTTTCACGGCCGACGGTACATCGACCCTAGCGACTCCGATCACCCCGATCGGGTGAAGTACAGAGAAGCACGGGCCAATACAAGATCCGACCGATCAAGCAAAAGTCCGCGAGCTCCTCGGCCACCCCCACCCGCAGCCGGTAGCCTCCGGCATCTTCGTCGAGCAGTGGATCGGCATCTCCACGGACGAGGTCCACCGAGCGAAGGACGCCGACGACGCCTACATGACGAACCGATTCCCCCTGATCGAAAAGGGCTTCTCCCGTACGAACTGCCTACGGCTGCTGCGCTCGCGCGGCCTGGACCGCACCCCCAAGTCCAGTTGCCTGGGACGCCCCTGCCACGGCAACAGCCAATGGCGAGCGCTGCGGGACGGCTCACCCGGGGAGTGGGCGGACGTCGTCGCATTCGACCGCGCGATTCGCAGCGGCAATGCTCGGGCGACCGTGGAGGGCACGCCGCTCCTCGGTCAGGTGTACCTGCACCGAAGCCGGCGCCCGCTGGACGAGGCACCGATCGACCGCGTCACCGCCCACGAGTGGGCAAGCCGACAGATCGACGTCTTCGACGCCCTCGCCGATGCCGAGCTGGAGTCCGGCGACCCCGACGGCTGCTCGCCCTGGTCCTGCCGCTCCGGCGCACCCGTCGCCTCCGAATTCGACCTGACCGCGTAAGTGACCATCTTTTCAAGGGAGTTCTGTATGCCCGATCTGAACCTGTCCAAGCGCATGCGCGCGATCACCCCGTTGCCCGGCACACCGGTGGTCCGCCGCGGCAGTCACTGGTGGCTGGTCGCCGGTGACGGATCTTTCCTCGCCACCGACCCCACCTTCACCGGCGAGCTGGACCGCTTCGCCGCCGCCAGGGCCGCCGCCGACCGCGACGTCGCACACCTGCGGGCCCGGCGCAACGGAAAGGCCTGATGGACCCGCTGCTCAGGGGAGAGCAGGCTGTACTCGGCGCCGTCCTGCTAGACCCTCCCCAGCTGGGGTACCTCGACTGGCTGGAGCCCCGTGACTTCTACCGCCCCGCCCACCAGGCGATCTTCGCAGCGATGCGCACCCTCCGCGCCGTCGGGCTCCCGACGCTCACCGCCGAGGGGGAGGTGCCGCTGGCCTGGCTGACCGACACGTTCACCGAGGCCGGCAAGCACGTGCGCGGGCTCACCGCCTCCTACCAGCACACCCTGATCGCGGCCTGCCCCCAACCCGCCCGCGCGCCCATCTACGGCCGGATGGTGCTCGAAGGCTCCATCCACCGCACCGTCGCCGAGCACGCCACCCGCCTGCTCTCGGTCGCCGACGAAGGCGCCCGGCAGCACACAGCAGAGGGCACCATCGCCCAAGCCGACATCCTGGCGGGCGTCCTGGCTGACCTCGCCCGACGCTGGGGCACCCACCCCCGACCACAGGCGCCCCCCGCCTCTCCGCCGGCCGTCATCGCTCCCCCACCGACGCCGGCTCAGGAGGACGAACAGTTCCTGCTGGCGCTGCTCGTCCACCAGGACGGGGCGATCGAAGGGGTCTTCGACTGGCTGCGGCCCGGCGACTTCGCCGACCCTCGCCACGGCCAGCTCTACCGCTGCCTCGGGGCGCTACACCACCGGGGCGAGCCGATCGACCCGGTCACCACGCTGTGGGAGGTGCAACGACGGGGGCTGCTCGCCCAAGGCGCCCTCACCGAGGAACACCTCGCGTTCGTACTCGGCAGCGGCGTGGCCGGCTCGGCCGAGTGGCTCGGCGAGCAGGTCCTGAGCGGGTCCGTCAACCGCACCGCCTCCGCTGCCGCCCAGCAGATCGTCGCCCAGACTGACGATGACCGACTGGCTCCCGGCCAGCTGATCAACCAGGCACTGCACGCCCTTGGCCCTGTCGACGACGTACGAGCCCGCTGGAGCAGGGCCGTACGCCAGCCAACGCCAGAGTCGCAGCCCGAACCCGACCACTCCACCCGGGTCCACGCCGCGCTCACCCGCAGCACAGCACAAGCAACCATCCGCGCCCTGCCTTCATTGCGGTCCGCCATGGCCACCGAGGCGGCACCACACCAGGGCCGCGGCCCCGCCACTGCCTCACCCAGGAACCATCCGTAAGCACATCACCCACTCGGTCGCGACACAGCACATCGAGGCGACCCAGCCCAAGAGTCGCCCGCTCCTTACCGGAGAGCAGCTCTGGCGTGGCGCCGGTGCGCCCCCGCCCCAGCGAGCCTTGATCTGGTCTTTGGCAACCAGAGGTGCTGCACACCGGGCCCGTTAATACGTTTCGAACCCACCATCCGAGCCGCCTCTAGCAGGAGTTGGCGGCCCTACCAAGCCGCCGATCCTGCGGATCCTCTACACCCAGCCGGCTTCACGGGAGCCCTGTCGTGACTCGACCAGGACCCACCGCCCTGTCTCCGTCCGCCTCAATCTCCTGGATGTGCGATGTCCAACCCGATCCCGGGCGCCCCCGAGCCCGAGCCGATCCGCATTCCTGACGACGACCTCGACGACCTCGTCAGTGCCCTCCACGCAACCATGGCCGAGGTCCGCCAGCACGGCGTCATCCTCGACCGCCTCGGTTCCGACACCGGACACGAGCCGGAGGGCGGCTCCGCGGCTCCACCCACCGAGCCCACTGACGAACCCGATGCCGTTGCACCGATGTTCATCCTCGCGATGGGTGGCGCGCAGTACGAAGCCGAGCTGGCAGAGCTGTCGTTCTGGGTCACCCACATCCTGCTGCCCATCTACGGCCGGGAGATCGGCTCCATCCGCCCGTGGTGCGCGAAGTGGCACGAGCACCCCGAGGCCGTCGCGCGCCTCCACGGCCTGTGGCTCGCCTGGCAGCAGCTCACCGTTGCCGAGGCCGGTCACGCCGGTCCCTCGACGTGGCATCGCGATCACCTCGACCACACCCTCCTCCAACTCCGGGCGCCGGACGGCCCGTTTGCCGCTTGCACCACAAGTCCAGGTCGGCCCGCCCACCGCCTCCTGACCACTCCTGACATGCTGGGACTCGCCACGTGATGCCCGAGCTCGACGTCCAGTTCGACCGCTTGAACGCCGACGTGCTGCCCCTGCACCTGTTCCTCGCAGACATCCAGCCCGACCAAGACACCTGCTCCCTGCGCGAGGGCGCCTTCTCTACCGCGGACGCCGCTGATGAGTGGCTGCACAGGCGGTCCGGCCCGCCACCGATAGCGCCTCAGGAGCTCGTCCCGGGGACCACCCACACCTGTGCCGTGGTCGCCCTCATCACCATACGGGTCGCTCCCGATGCCTCCACCGTCCTGGCCGCCGCACCCACAGTGGCCCTCTCCGCGCAGTCCGATCGGGGGCAGACCCGATGACCCGCGCCAAGTTCGGCTTCGCTTCCCACCCTGACGCCATCGCCGACCTGCGGCAGTTGCCCGACGCCATTCGCGACCAGGCCCTGCTGCACCTCCAGGACATCGTCCACGGCGAGCGCGTCGCCAAGCGCCTCGAAGGCCGGCTGGAGGGCTGCCACAAGATCTACCTCGGTGTCGGGGATCAGTGGGCCAGCCACCGCCTGGTCGTGCAGTTCCGCGACGCTCCGGCCGCCTCGAAGTTCTCACGCGAGGTCTACCTCGTCGCGGCCGGCCCTCGGCTCGACTACCAGGTCTACCGCTCGGCCCAGAACCGTCTCGGCCGCATCGGTCTCAACGTAGCGCCGAGTGCCGGCCCCATCGAGGAAGCACGCGTCCAAGCCGCTCGCGCCCGCTCCGTCCGCCCCACATCCGCTGCCCGCACCGGGGTCACCTACACCGCCTCCTCAGCCGCCTACACCCCCAACATCGCCCCACGAAAGGCGCGATGACGACCGCCGCACCACTCTCTCCGAGCTCCGAGCTCGCCTGACTGTTCGTTGAAGCATCCCGGGTCGTCTCCGGCATCGTCGGGGCCCAGTCCGCCGCCCTGCCGTTTCCCGAACCGTCCATGCCGCCGCACCACCGCTGATCTCCCCAGGACCGCCGATGCCGAACAGCCCTGAGAAGCCTCGTGAGTACCGGATCACGCCCCGCTACCTCGCCAACTCCGACGCCGATGTGTCCCCCGCTATCCGGCAGCTGCTGGACGTGGGCTGGGCTCTCAGCCGCGACGAACTGGCGAACACCTTCGTCGTCGCTCCGGATCTCCGGGCCCGCCTGGCCTTTCTGCCGGAAGGCGAAGACTCCACGCTCTGGAAGATCAGTGCAGGTCCGGATGCCTTCGCGCCACCGGACTGGCTGGTGACCTTCGACCACCACACCCCGCCGGAAATCGTCACCGACTTCACCACCGCACTCGCCGCCGCCTGCACCCGCGGTCCCGATGCCTACCTGAACGGCGGCCGCCGGAGCGGCGGCGTGGACGTGACCCTCCAACTCCTCGCCGACGGCTGGAACCTCGGTCCCACCAAGCCCTTCCTCACCCACCAGTCCCCTGACGGCCACATCCGGCTCCATCGCCGGGACAACCCCCTCAAGCACACGGACGAGATGGCCGGCGACACCGAGCGCTGGCTGTTCGAGGTCGGGCCGCCCCGAGGTGTCTGGTACGCCACCGCCTCCACGTTCGTGCCCGAGCACCTGCTCAAGGCCATGACCGCCGCCGTCATCAACCCGGCCCCGGTCCACCGTCACCTGCGACGCATCGACCTGGAACACCTTCCTGCCGCAGCCACCGCGACGCCGACGGCACCGACCCCCCTGGAGGTGGCGCGTGTCCATGCGGCGACCTCCCGCTCGGCTTCGCCGACCGGTACCACTGCCTCCGCACTCGCCTACACCACCGCGACCCGGCCAGCAACGCTCCCCCAGCCGACACTCCCCCGCCGCCCACACTGAACGCGCCCACCCACAACTTGGAGGACGCCGTGCCCGACACCACCGCCCTCGACAACGTGGACGCGATGATCGAGAAGGCCTGGGGCCTCCCTATGGCCGAACTGGAGAAGGCCACGGTCCGCCGATCCGTCGAGGACCCGCTGCTGGACGCGGCCATGCAGACGAGGAGGCACCTGGTCGTGGTGTGCAATGCCGTCGCCGTGCACCAGGCCCGGTTGCACGCCCTCAGCCGGCCGGGCCACACCCCCGCGTTCTACGACCTTGACCGGATCACCGACACCGCGAGCGCCCTGCGGACCGCCTATGCCGAAAGCAACACTGCCCTGCAAGCGATCCGCCATGTCATCAGCGCCCGCGAAGCCCCCAGCCGGGCCAGGTCCTCGCGCCGTTCAGGTCCGGGCTGCCACGGCCCGCCCCGCTCAGACTCGCCGCCCGTTGGACCTGCCCACTGCCCCTCCCGCACCGTCGGCGGCAGCGAATCGCGCATCGTTGGCGGCGGCGAATCGACCGTAGCGGCCACTCAGTCCGCAGCCTGGTCGCCGCAGATGCCGGGATCGGTGGCACCCACCGTTCGGGCCAACTCCTCCAAGGTCAGCTCCACCCGCTGACCGTCCACCAACCGACTCTCGGCCAACTCGTCCTGTGTCCGCTCGACGTGACTCGTCGAGTGCACGGCCCATTGGCCGTCGCTGATCATCACGACGTCACCTATCGCCCATGCCCGACCCGTGCTTCGAATCTTGTGCTCCAGCGCGGCCAGGTCCCAACTTCTGCTCGGCTCCAACGCCGTCCCCCTCATGCCTCTGTACGGCCCCGCTGCCGTAACCCTGCTGTAGCAACAGGGTGCACCGATCCATTCCCGCAGTTCCCCCAAAACAGACCGGCCTTCGGCGCTTCCCCCTGGCGATCCTCCACGAGTGGAACACCATCCGCACCTGCAGGACTACGAAGGCAGTCCCGAGGCGCGGCCGTCGTCCAGCCGCCCTGCCCCCGCTGCCGACGCGTCGTCCGGATCGACACACCCCTCAACGGCCAGTAGGTCTCCCGCAACTGCAGCCCCAAGTCCCGTATTGAAGAAGGCTCATGTTGCGGCGCCCGGCGCGAGCCCGCCACCCGCGATGCCCAAGGCTGGCCGCTGTGTCCGGACTGCCTGATCGCGGGGCGCGGAATAGTCGTTCCCGCGATCCTGCGTGAGGACTGGGTCGAACGCCACTTGTCCGCGTTCTCAGGCATCCCTACCTGGCCGCTTCGACGCGGTGGGGCCGTCGTCCTTGTCAGGCGAGCCCTGGGCGGGTCCATGATCGACGCCGCACACTACCTCGGCATCCGGCCCCGCGTTTCCACGCGCTTCAACGGAATCCTCGCCAACCGTCTGTGAGACAGAGGACTGAACCTCGCGTTCGACAGCGCACTGGACTCCATCGAACACGAGGAACTCAGCCACCATCACACCGACTACCACCAACGGCGAAGACTGCTGAGCAACTGGACCATCCCGCCGCAGACCGGGCAGACAGAGATCCTCTGCCCAGAACTCAACCGCGGCTCAGTAGGCGACCGAAAGCGACTCGCGGCCTCAGCCTACGCCTGGGCCAAGGTCACGCACGGTGAGCACATCTTCGCTCCCGTGCCCGCCGAGATCAGCAACGACGACAGGCGGCAAGCAGTCTGGAGAGAGGGCCTCGTGAACGTCTGCAGCTACATCAAACAGACACAGTACCGTCCGCACTACATCGTGCTCAAGAAGCAACTCGACGCCTACGCCCGACGACTGGAGGCCGCCCTCGACCGCCAGTGCTCAACCCGCCAAGTACGGCGCTCACCCGCCAACTAAACGCTCAGTCACATCAAGTCCCCCAGAGGCGTGCCCGGGAGCTGGAGTGGGCGGGGCCCTCCATCTGCGGGACCGATAGGAAAGGATTCCGACCAGCAGTAGCGGGGACGGTAGTCCGGCTCAGGTCAACTGGTAGGCGGGGTTGATGGTGTTGCCGGTCGCCGTCACCTGGTGAGCGTACACCCGGCCGTCGTTGGTGATCACGACGATGCGGTCGCCCTCCGGAAGGACCCACCGGTCCACCGGGTTGGCCGCCACCGCAGGACCCGCCAGCTGGTAGGCGGGCTTGATGGCGCTGCCGGTCACCTGGTGGGCGTACACCCGGCCGTCGTTGGTGATCACGACGATGCGGTCACCCATCAGAAAGACCCACCGGTCCACCGGGTTGGCCGCCACCGCAGGGAATGCCTTCTTCGCCGCGAACGTCAGCTCATAGCGACCGCCGTCCCCTTGGAAATTGAGGGATTTCGAGACAATCCCGCCAGATTCGACCCGTGCCAGTTCCGTTCTGGTGAAAGCGAGTTCCTGCGAGCCGCCGATCTCCTGGTCTAGATTGGGAAATCCGATTGGGGTGCCCGTCGTGGAGTCGATGTCCCGGATCAGCGCTGCAATCCTGTCGGCCCGCGTCGCCGAGAGCGTGCCGAGCAGTGAACTGCTGGCGATCCCCTTGACCAGGCCACGTAGCGCGGATTGGTTGCCGTCGTCGTTCTCCATCAAGGTCGCCACGAAGATCGCACTGCCGGGATCAACAAGAGGGGCCGGGGCTCCGTTCACCCCCCAGAACGACTGGGACGGGCCCGGAGCCTCGTGGGTCTCCCCCTCCTCCACGTCTCGGAACTCGTAGAGCGTCACATCGAACGCCGGGGCCTTGGACGCCAGGTCGACCGAAGTCACCAGGACATACGGCTCGTCCGGACCCTCCAGAAGGCCGTCCGTCTCCTCATGGCAGTGGATGCTCTTGAGGTAGATCTGAATCATCAATCCTCCAGCGGTTTGTCATTTCGGCAGCGACACCCAACAGGCGAGGAACTCGCGCGCGATCCACATATGGACGCACGTTCAGAAAGGGATGCGGTGACTTCGGAGATTGTGAACTCTCGGTGACTTTTCCCGGCGAGCGGATCGGCAAACTGCGCTGGGAGGGCGTAGAGGCGCAGAAAGGTCTTGAATCCGGCGCTCGCCCGCTGGCTGAGCGGCAGGCGTCGTCGCAGTACCGGCGCCAGGCCGACGCGCGAAGAGGGAATCGGGCGCCGCAGTTCGCGCAGTAGCGGATCCGGGCCACGCTCGCAGGGACGCGCGCCGTCCGGCCCAGTGATGCTCAGCACCAGAGCTCAGGATCTTCCTGCTCCTGGCCGTCGTCCTCGGCGCAGGTGCCGAACAGCCTGGGCCACCCAGGCTCCTCAGCGCCAAGCTGGAGGACGCCGCCCTTGGTCCGGCGCGGGCCGGGTACCACTGGGCGTCCGCCTCGGTCTGGGCGTTGAGGAACGGCTTGCCTTTCAGCGGTGTCCACTGCCACGGTTACTGGTTCGTGAATTCCGCGAACCGACGTAGGCGTATCGGCCTCAGCCGGGAAGCCGACCTCGGCCGCCAGTGCTCAACTCGATAAGTACAGCGCTCACCCGCCAACTAAAACGCTCAGTCACACCAGCGCAACGCCGTTGCACTGGATGTGCCTCTCCAGGTGGAGAACGCGACAAGGGGGGCTGGCTTCAGCCAGCCCCCCTTGATGAAGTTCCAGGTCAAGGCCGTTCGCGGCATCCGGTGAATGATGCATCGGATGCAATATCGCTCGTCAGGCGAAGTAGAGCCCGGCAAAGATTCCGTCGAACCCCAGGGCGACCTGGGCCTCGTCAAGGCTGCGGTAGTGCGTCCAGGTCGGGTTGGCGAGCATGGCGTCGAGGTCACCACGGGTGATCTCCGGCTCCAGCCACTCGGCCCCGCAGCGGCAGCCGATCCAGACATGGCGGCGGTGGTTGATCAGCAGCCAGTCGCGGCGGGCCCGGCAGGCGGAGCAAGTCACTGGGATGCCGCGTAGTGCCAGTTCGGTGGGGCATCCTGCAAGGCGTACCGCGTCCGGGCCGCTTGGTGGCTGCGTCAGGTACTCCAGTTGCAGGAGGGGGTCGGAGGCCTCAGGCGTCTGCTTGGTGGTGGGGGCATGGGTGCTGATCTGCTCTGCGATTCTGGTCACGGGCTCTCTTTCGCTTGCTCGGGTTCTTGCGTAACGCCTGGTGGACACGGCTGTCGAGTGGTTTCGCGTGCTGAGGCTTGGGCTCTGCCAGTGCTCGCCGGTCGGTTCGTCAGCGGCGCGGGCCCGGACGGCGCCTTTCGGTCGCGGGCTGGTCAACGCCCGGCAGCGCTCGGCCCGGCTTCGTACCGCTCCTACTGACAGTGGCCGAACTCGTTCGCGGCGATTGGGGATTGGCGGGTAGATCGGCGATGCGGCGGATACGCCACACCAGGACGTCATCTGCGTTGCGCGCCGTATCGAGTTCCCGCCATGAGGAAGCTTCTCCAAGGAGGGCCTTCGGGTTGTGGCCGGCCTTCTCCGCTTCGGCCAGCACAGCAGCCAGGGCATCGTGCTCACGGCTCGCTGCTGGCGACACCTGCTTGCTGGCGAGGACGGTGCGGATTGCGGTGTCGTAGCGGCGACGCTCGTCCACCGGCAGGGCTCGCCCCGCCTCGCGCATCGCTCGCATCGGTGCGGCCGCGGCCTGCTGGTAGGCGGCACGCAGATGTTCGGCGGCCTGGCGGGAGGCGGCGGCCTGCTGGGTGTGGCTTCGGGCGGAGTGCCAGCGGGCGGCGGCCAGGGCGACCAGCACGAGGGTGGACAGGAGCATGGCGGTGGCACCACCGTCCTCGCCCCGGCCGAGCGCGCCGCCGGCGTGGACGATGCCGCGGGCGGCCGAGCGCAGGGCCCGGATGTCGGCGTTCTCCGCGCGGACGTGGCTGCGGGTGGCGCGTTCGAAGGCGCGGGCGGCTTCTCGCAGTTCGGCGCGGGTGGCGGCCGGGGAGGTCTGGGCCAGGGCGTCGAGGAGTTCGCCCGCGCCGACGAGCTGGCCGGCGGCCTCGTCGTCGTCCTGGTCGAGGACGGCCGCGGCGCGTTCGGCCGTGCTGGCGGCATCGCGCCGGCGACGCGCGGGTGCGGAGCGGTCGGCCCGCGCGGTCCGGCCGTCGGGCTCAGGGCTGTCGGTGGCGGGTCCGGTTTCGAGCCGGCGGCGGATCCGCGGGAGGGAGAGGTCGGGGGCGAGGGTGCTCCCGGCGAACCAGACGGGTTCCCGGTCGCGGTTCCGGTCGCCGGGGAGGGCGACGTTGTAGCCGAGGATGTCGCCGGAGGGGGCGTGACGGAGCTTCACCCGAAGGCCGGCCTCGTGCAGGCGGGTGAGGAACTCCTGCTCGCTTGCGGCTCCGGCGACGGCTCGGCGGACGGCCTCGCGCAGGGTCTCGCGCGGGGTCTCGGTGCGGCCGGTGCGCTCGGCCTTGAAGCGTTCCTGGCTGGTGGGGGTCTTTGCGGCGGTGCCGTCGCCGGGGGTGAGTTGTCGCAGGCCATACTCCTTCTCGATGAGGCGGGCCTCGGCCTGGGCCTTACGGCGGTCGAAGCTGAGGCCTGCGAGGCGGCCGTCCTGGCGGACCAGGGTGGCGGCGATGTGGATGTGATCGTCGGCGTGGCGGACGGCGACCCAGCGGCAGGCGGTGGTGTCGCCTTCGGGGGCGATGCCGGTGGCGTGGACGATGCGGCGGGCGATGACGGCCCACTCCTTGTCGTCGAGGTGGCGGTCGCCGGGGTCGGCGCGTACCGAGCAGTGCCAGATGGTGGTGGCCGGGGCGCGGTCGCCGACGGCCTTGACGGGCTGGTCGAGCTGGGCGGCGAGCTGGGCGATGGTGTGGCGGGGGTTGCGGCCCGGGTCGGGGGCGAAGCTGTTCCAACTGGCCACGAGGTGCTGGTCGGTGTGTTCGTCGTGCTTGCCCGGTCCGAACAGGTAGCGGATGAGGCCGTAGGTACCGCCGGTGCCGGTGCGGATCTTGGGGATCACCGGCGGACCATCCAGGTGACCGCCTCGTCGACCGCGCCGATGGAGGCTTCGATCTGGTGCAGGAGCCGGCGTAGGTCGGCGGCGGGCTGGCCGCCCGAGTTGAGGAAGTGGGCCACCTGGTTGAGGTTGTTGCCGACGGCGCCGAGCTGCCGGTTGGACTCCATGAGTTCCTGGATGCCACGCCGGTAGTCGGCGATGGCGGCGTTGGGGTCGGTGCTCGTGGCGGCAGCCAGGGTGGCGGCGGCGGTGTAGCCGCCGGGGGCAAGGCCGGCCTCGTCGGCGGCGCGCTGGAGGAGCGTCCACTCGGTGTCGCTGAAACGGGGGCAGACGCGGTTGGTGCGCGGCACGCTGTGGCGCAGGCGGCGCCGGGTGGCTGCGCGGACGGCTTCGGCGGCCGGCGGGTTCTGCTGCTTCTCCCCCGTCGCCGGCACCCCCGGGCCGACTCCCCGGTCGTCGGCAGGCCCCCCTGGGTCTGCCGACGACCGGGGGGTCTCCGCCCCGCTCGGGGCGGAGACGGGGTAAGGACTCCTTACCCCACAACTTGCTCCGCCAGGAGCCTGATCGCGGTCGCTCTCCGGTCCGGGGGTGCTCGCCGCACAGTCGGTGCCGGTCACCGGCTCGTCTCCGTGTCCCGCTGCTGGATGTCGCGGACGAGATCCTCGATCCAGTCGATGGCAAGGACCGGGTGATGGAGGGTCCATGGACGGCTGTGGCGGCTTCGCTGAACGGTCCGGGTGCCGTCAAGGCTGCTTTCGATGTGGTGGACGTGCCCGTGCCTGTGCAGGACGGCCAGCCAGGAGTCCGCCTCGGTCCAGGTGGCGGGGGTGCTGCGCATGGCGGGGTCTCCCGTTCGCAGGGGTATTGGATGGGGCGTCGAAGGTGGGTGGGTGACCGGCCGGGGTGACCTGGCCCGGCCACCCCGGCCAATCGGTTCTGGTCACCTTCGGTCGGCGGTGACCGAGTGACCGTGCGGTTCGCGGAGCTGGGTCATCAGCTGGGTCAGGGTGTCGCTGGACAGCGGGATCCTCTGACCGCGGATCGCCTGGGCGACCACCCGGCGGGCCAGCTTCCCCTCCGCCTTGACCGCCTCGCGGGCGATCTGCAGCAGCTCCTCGGTGTCCGGGTCAGCTCGCCGATGACCGGTCACCCGGTCAGGACAGTCACTGACCGAGGTGGCCGAGGTGGCCGCAGGTCTACCCGGTAGGACAGCGGCCTGCATCCTTCCGGCCGGTCGGTCACTGCCCTTCGACGGACTGTCCGGCTGACCGCCCAGGTCAGCGCGTTGTGTCGCGGGGGCCAGCTTGGTCAGGGTCGGCCGCGGTCGGTCAGTCCAGGAGGTGACCGGATAGCTGACCGGCTTGCCGGCGCCGGGGTGACCGGCGGTCACCTGCCCCTTGTCCGGCCCGCCGGTCAGCGCGGTCACCCGCTCACCGCGGTCAGCGGGAATGCTGACCTGACCGAGGTCGCCTCGGCTGTCCTGGTCGGCGCAGCTGTCCCGGTCAGCCTGGGTGACCGGCTCCCGGGCAATGAGGATGTAGAGGTGGACGGCGCCGGCCAGTGCGAGTGGGGCGATGGTGGACAGGACCGCCACCACGGTGTCGCCCAACCGCAGTCCGCCGGCAGTTGCGCCCTGCTGGTTGAGCCTGACCGCGTGCAGGGCGTTCGCCCACAGGCTCGCGGCGGTGGCCGCACCGAAGAGCGTCCAGCAGTAGGCCCGCGCCCGGTAGGGTGCGTCGCGCATCACCAGCAGGGCGCGCACCCCGTAGGCGATGAACCCGTCGATCACCAGCGGGAAGAGGTAGGTGAGAAGGCCTCTGACGTGGATGGCGACAGCCATCTGCTGCAGTGCGTCGTAGGACAGCGCGCACCCGGCACCACCGAGGGCGATCACGACGCCCCGGTCCCAGGGGGTGACTCGCGCGGTGGCCGGTGTGGTGACCGGACTCATGCGGCTGTCCCGAAGGCATCGCGGCCCAGGCCGTCCTCGTCCGTCCATGGCCTCCGTGCCGTACGCGCCGTCTGGTGCAGCTCGCGGTTGCGGATGGCGCGGCGGGTCTCCCGGTACAGCTTCAGTGCATGTTCCTCAGTGATCTTCAGGAGTCGGGCAAGGCGCTCGACCGTGATGCCCTGGCGGTATCCGGCAAGGACCACGGCACGGCGCTCGGCGTTGGTGAGGTGGATGTCCCGCCCCGCCAGGGTCGCGTTGACGCGGGCGTAGTCCAGGCGCTTGGCGATCTTCTCGTGCAGGGGTGCTCGTTCCTCCTGTGTCAGGCCACCCCGGATCCCGTGGGTCTCGCCGCCTTCCAGGGCGGCGTCGAGGCACGCGAGACGGACGGGGCACTGCCCACACAGCGTCAGCGCGGTGGCGATCTTCTCGGTCTCGTCGGGCCCCGGGAAGAACACCTCCGGGTCGACGGGGTTGTACTCACTCGGGTGGCAGACTGCCTGGTCCTGCCAGGTGTGGTCGCCGAGCGACCGGTAGCGGGCGGGGGTGGTCGTGGTGGTCATGCGGATACTCCGATCGCTCTCCGCGCGCAGGGCGGCGTCGGCGGAGAGGTGCGCTGGGTCAGTGAAGGTGAGGCGGCGCACCGGGGCGCGCGAGCGGGCCGACGAAGGGTCAGGCGGCGTGCTGGAGACGTCTGCGGTCGACCGGTTCGAACTCGACCCGCGTGGTCATCTGCCGGAGGCGGGAGGCGACACGGTCGCCGAGGTAGGCACGGAGTGCACCGATCGGCAGGTTGGTGGTGATCAAGGTCGGGAGCATGTGGTTGTACCGGCGGTTGATCAGCCGGTAGGTCTGCTCTTCGACGAACTCGCTCGACTTGGCCGCGCCGAGGTCGTCGAGGATCAGCAGGGGCACCCGGCCGTAGGCCGCCAGCACTCGTTCGCTGTCGGTGCCGGAGCTGGGCCGGAGTTCGGCGTAGAGGTCGGCGGCGGTGGTGGCGCGCCAGCGCACACCGATGCCGGCCTGTACCAGGGCGCGAACCGCACCATAGGCCTCGTGCGTCTTGCCAGCGCCGACGACGCCGGCCATCAGCAGGCTCGGGCCGGTGGCCAGTTGTCGGCGGGCCCCGATGCTCGGGGCTACGGACTGCCCGGCAACCTGCCGTACCCAGGCAAGGACCTGCGGGTGCTGGGCCACGGCATCCCGGTAGCGCGGCAGCATCCCGGTGGACAGGGCCTCCAGCGCCGAGTTCGGCTCGACGTTGTCGGGCAGAGCATCGACGGCGGACTGGTCGATGCCCCGGGTGGCGAGGATCCGGGCCATCCGGTCGAGGACCGTGGTGCCGTCGGCGAGGGTCTGCGGGTCACGACTGGAGCGCATCACAGCTCCTCGGCGTAGGCGGTGGCGGCGTCGACCGGGTTGGTCCACGCCTGGTGGGCGGGCACGTTAGGCCGCAGTCCCGGCCGCACCAAACCGGCGGACCGTGAGTTCATGGCGTCGTTGACGAGGCTCGGCAGCCGGGAGGGGTGACCCTGGATCTCGGCGAACCGCCGCAGCCCGGCCCGGACGTGATCCGGTGAGATGCCCTCGGCGAGCAGCGCCTTGGTGACCTTGCCGAGGTGGCCGATCACGGTCCCGGGGGGCCGTTCCGAGCAGGCGGCGACGTACTCGCCGACGAGCTGGTTGGCCGAGACGGTGGCGTCGGGCGCCTCGCGCCCCGTAGGGAAGGAAGATCCAGGATCCAAGATCCTAGATCCAGGGCCCGAGGGCTCCAGGAGGGTTCGGGGATCCTTCGGCGAATCCTCGGCGATTGTCGCCTGACCTGCGATTTTCTCCTGGGTGCCGACGGACTCGCCTCGGCGGGTGATCAGGGTTTCGGGTGCGGCCTCAGCAGCACCCGGGGTGGGGATGGAGGGCTCGGATGCGGGCTCGACGGATCGGGTGAGGGCTCCCGGAGTGTTCGCCGAAGCCTCGTCGAATCCTCGGGGGTAGTGCGCCGATGGGGCCCCGATGCCGGCGGGGCCGCCGGGGGAAGCGACGGCCTGCTGGATGCACGGGCCCTTGCAGGGGCCGCATCGCTCCGGCACGCAGTGCGGGCAGGAGGGCAGCCGGGACAGGCTCGGCTTGTCGATCTTCTGGTGGCGGTCCCAGGTGATGTAGTGGAGGTACCGCTTGCCGTCGCAGCCGGTGTATCGGTGGATCAGGCCGGACCGCTCCATCTGCATGAGGTGGTCCTCCACGTCGACAGGGGACTGGTCGGCGCGCACCACCCAGAGCTTCCCGTAGATGATGGCCGCGTGGTCCTTGTGGCGGCCTCGGTCGTCGCACTCGGTGGCCAGGCCGAAGAAGGTGCGCTCGGCGTAGATGGTCAGCTCGGCGAGCGTCTCGGACGTGTAGGCCTCCGGCTTGACCGGTCGGATCCGCGACACGTCAGCGTCCCCCGCGGCCGGCGGCGGGGCCGTCGCCGAGAACGCGCACCCGTCGGCCCCCGCTCCTGACCGTCCGGTTCGCCTGGGTCCGTTCGATTTCGGCGTTCGCCACGGCCGCACAGGAGTGCGGGCAGTGGCACCTCGGGCCGTTGCGGGTTTCTTCCGGCATGGTGGGCATGCGATACTCCGTGATTCGTAGGAGCGCGCGCGGTGGTCTCTCGTGCAAGGAAGTCCCGCCGCTCGCGTGGTTGTGAATCGGCGCCCCTCAAGGCGCCCGCCCGGCGTCCAGGAGTTGGTAGCTCCGGGGCGCCGGTCTCGTTTCAAGCCGTTGCGCGTACCAGCAGTCGTCTCCCCTCTCGCTGCCGCCGGCTGTCTCGGCGGACCAGGACCATGGGGCTAGCAGGGGCTGCTTCTCCACCCCGTTCATCCCCCTGACCAGGACGGACGGACTTTGGTGTGCATCCCGATCGCGATCAACGTACACCAAAGTACGCCAGACGAGGAGACCAGAGTCCGCCGGGCGTCCCGTTCGGCGATCGCGACGGACTAGAGTGTGCAGATCGCCGCACCCTTGATGGAGCAACCATGGGAGCCATCCAGCTCAGACTCAACCACCTCTTCGACACCTGTCCGCATCCTTCGGGACGGCAGCTGACGAACCAAGAGGTGGCCGACAGGACACTCAGGCAGGCCGCCGATTCGGGCGACCCTGCGTCGGGGGTCAGCGCCAGCCTGATCCAGAAGCTCCGCAGTGGCGCAAAGGACAACCCAACGGCGTCGACCCTCAAGGCGCTCGCCAAGGCCTTCGAGGTGCGCGCCAGCTACTTCATCGACGACGAGCCGACGCCTGGCCCGGCACCCTCCGCGCCAGCTGCCCCCGAGGACCTCGAACGGCTCGTCAAGGACGCGGCCGTCCGAAACCTTGCCCTGCGCGCCGACGGACTGTCCCAGGCGACTCTCGAGACGATCGCCATCCTCATCGAGCGGGCCCGGGACCTCGAAGGACTCGGAGAAGGCCCCACGCCCGAATAGTTGAGCACTGGACAAGCCATGCCCGCGTGATCATCTCATTCGTAGTCAGATCAACTTTCGATAACGTCGAAAGTCACCTTAAGTAATCCTGCGGATGCCAGGAGGGACCGCTCCCCCGGTGCTGCACGCGCAAGCGCTAACTCTCCGCAGTCCCGCCAGTGGCACCGGTTAACTCGACTCCTCCCCCTCGCCCGCGACTGTCCTATGCTTTGACCTCGTGATCAGGGGCCATGAAAGGCATTTCGGAACGGGAAAGAAGCATGCATAGCTGGCGCAGGAAGGGCCAGGGGGACGATTCTGCCGCCATACTGGAAGATCTCGACATTCCGGTCCCCTTCAGCATTGAGCAGTTGTGCGCAAGGATTGCCGAGATGCGCGGTCGGCCGATTCACATCCATTCCATGGAGCACAGCGGCTCTTCCAACGGGGCACCGTGCGGCGCATGGATAGCCCTTGAGCTGTCCGACCACATCTTCGTGGAAGACGCGACCAGCCCGCTGCATCGCTCCCACATCATCCTGCACGAGCTGTGCCACATGCTCCTCGGGCATTCATGCCTCCCCACGGACGAGCACGAGCCGCTCGCGACCGGCGACGGACGACGCCGTGCCCTCGCGGAGGTGCTCAGCGCCGAGGAGTGGGCCGGATTCCCGCTGAACCGGATCGTCAGCCTTCTCGGCCGCACCAGCTACACCCATGCCGACGAGAAATCCGCCGAAGGACTTGCCGGTCTCATCGCGCGACGTATCCGCGACGCCGAGGAAGCCGCGAGACGCCCCGCAGATCCGCTGTCCAGTCATCTCATGAACGCCCTGACCGAGTAGACGAAATGCCCATAATCAATCTGACCGTCTGCATCGCGCTATGGGCCATCACAGTCTGGCGGGCGCCCGGCGCTTGGCGACACAAGGAGAAGCGTTCGCTGTGGGCGGCCTTCTTCGTGCTGGCCGTGGAAATGTGCTTTTCCAACGACCCTGCGACCAGGTGGATCGACCACACCACCGGAATAAACAGTGTCGCTGCGCTCCTCAAGCACATCTCAGCCGTGACGGCAGCCGCCTTCGTGCTGGCATTCCTCGCCGACACCGTGGCGACTTCGGCGGCGGCTCCGTCGGGCAAGGCACCACGGCCTACCAGGGTGTTCGTCCCGGTGGCCACCATCGCCGTGATGATCACCCTCTTCGTGATCGCCGACCGCCCCCACGAGGCCGTCGATCTACTTCTCGCCTCGCCGAACGACCCCTGGATCCTCGCCTACGCACTTGTCTGGACGACCTACTTCGGCTGGGCCATGGTGACGGTGTCAAGGCTCTCGTGGCAGTGGTCGCGGCGCCCAGGGCCTGCCTCGCTTCGCCGTGGACTGACGCTGATCTGCGCGGGAACGAGCATCGGCCTTGTCTACACGATCCATCGCGCCTCGATGATCTTCCTCGGCCGATTCGACGTCCAGGCGGTCTCACCCGAGACAGACACGGTGCTCAACGGCCTGCTGGCCCTCGTCTCGCTCCTGCTCATCTCGGTCGGCAGCACCATGCCGGCCTACCCGAAGGCCCGCACCGCCCTGCGGTACCACCGCTACCTGGTCAAGCTCTACCCCTTGTGGGACCACCTGAGTGAGGCCGCCCCACACATCCGCTACGGCCACAAGCCACACCCGTTCAGGGAGTTCCTCAGCGTCCGCGGGTCCCGTGACCGCCTCTACCGACGGTCGATCGAGATCCGCGACGCGATCCTCATCCTCAACGGGGACGCCCCTGTATCGGTCCGCCTGCGCGCGGCCGACTTCGTGGAGGACGCCGGGCTCACCGGGCCGGCCGCCGTCACCGCCACCGAAGCCTGCTGGATCAGAGCCGCCCGCGGGGCCCACTCGGCAGGACTCACGACTGCTGGCAGCCCCGAGCCACCGGCGCAGTCCGGCGCCGACCTCGATTCGGAGGCCGCCCTCCTGCTGCAACTGTCCGACGCCTACTTCTCCGACCTCGCGACTTCCTTCGCCCAGGCCCACCTCGAACGACTCACCAATTCTGTCTCCGGAGCCACCTCATGACGTTCTCCCCGCCCGCACCGCCCGCCCTCGCCGACTGCACCCCGGCGCAGAAGGCCGCCAGAATCACCACGGACGTCCTGGCGCCGGCGAACCTCGTGATCGCTCTGCTGCTGCTCGTCGGCTGGCACAGCACACGGTCCTGGTCCGGCCTTGGCTGGGGCCTGCTGGCCGCACTCTTCTGCGGTGTCATTCCCATCAGCATCGTCCTGTTCGGCGTGAAGCGCGGTGAACTGACCGACAAGCACATCCGGGTGCGACGTCAGCGCGTCGTACCGATGTCCCTGAGCCTGGTCTCGGTGGCCGCCGGCATCACCCTGCTGTACGTCCTGGGCGCCCCCGCCGACGTCTCCGCCCTCGTGGTCGCCATGCTCGTCGGCCTCGTGTCGTCCCTGCTCGTCACGATCGGATGGCAGATCTCCATCCACAACTCCGTCGCAGGAGGCAGCGTCATGATCCTCCTCCTGGTCTTCGGCCCGTGGATGCTCCCCACCGTCCTCGGCGCCGCCGCGATCGGCTGGTCGCGAATCGTCCTCAAGGCCCACACGATCGGACAGGTTCTCGCGGGTACCGCACTGGGCGGCACCGCGGCCCTGTGCTTCGCCTTGCTGCGCTGACGACAATCCAGGCTGTCCATCATGGCCACCCAGGTCCCATCTGCCCCTCCAGCTCCGGGTAGTTCCCGACGTGGTGGACCAGGCCCTGCTCGTACAGCTGCGCCACCGGCTCCGCGCACAACCACTTGCCGACCTTCGCGTTGACCTCCACGATCATCGGCATCAGCACGCCCCGCGTCTTCCCGTCGCGGGACATCTGCTCCCACGCCTGGCTGACGATCTGGCTGGCCATTGCCCCGCCGTAGTTGGCCTCGACCACGATCGCGTCGGCTATCAGGTCCAGGGCCAACTGTCAGGCCCACAAACCCCAGTCGTTCGGGCCGCGCGTGCCGGAGGAGTCCGCCAGGACGTACAAGCGATCGTCGTAGCCGCGGGCGAGCCCGACGATGCCGGTCTCGTCGTTGATCTCGGAGCCGCCACCGAGGGGTCAACCGCGACGACGGTCCTGGCCATGTCGAGGCCGCTGAACTGGACCGGGGTGATGCGGCCGGCGTCGATCCACGCGCGTCGCCACACCCCGCCCTCGACCGGCCGCGGCTTCTGCATGTACAGCGACCACCACACCCGCTCGCCAACGGCACGGCGCAGCGCGGCAAGGGCCTTCCTCCCGTACCGGGCCGGCCACAGCGGCTCACCGGCCTCCCGGCCGAGCGCGTCGTCTCGTTGTCCGCGATGGCGAGCAGGTCAATGATCGTCCAGTCGGAGGCCGTCTCCCCGACGAGGAGACGACCGGCGAGATCATCTTCGTGCCATCGGGTCTGGATGACGATCACCGAGCCGCTCGGCTCGACGCGGGTCAGCAGCACGGACTGCCACCACTCCCACAGTCGCCGTTGCATGGTCGGCGACTGGGCGTCGGCATCGTCCTTGATCGGGTCGTCGACGATCGCCAAGTGGGCGCCCTTACCGGTCAGGCCACCACCGACGCCAGCCGCGATCAGGCCGCCCTCCCGGCCGAGGATGTCGAAGCGATTCGCTGCCTTGCTGCCCGGGTGCAGCTGGAGGCCCAGCTGCTCGCCCCACGTCGTGATCGCATCCCGGATCCACCGGCCGTGATCGTCGGCGAGGTCCGCCGAGTACGACGCGATCATGATCCGGTGATCCGGCCGCTGGAGCAGATACCACAGCGGCGCCCACCGGGCGGCCCGCCGGCTCTTGCCTTGCCGCGGCGGCATGGTCAGCAGCAGCCGGACCGTCTCCCCCGCCGCGATCCGGCGGAATGCGTCGTCGATCAGGTCCAGGTGCCCGGCCTGCATCTCCCGGCCGCCGGTGAGCAGCGCCGCCAGGGAACCCGGCGAATGCCGCAGAGCGATGTCCCGCTCCACCCCCGCCAGCTTGATCCGCAGCTTCGGGGACGCCCGCTCGGCGATCTCGCGGCGCCGCTCGGCGGGCAGCCGGCGATACTGCTCAACCAGGTCACCCGGCCCGGTCACCGCTCACCGCCGGCCGCCGCGCCGGCCGGGTCGGTGGTCGCGATGAGCGTGGCCAGCTCGTCGGCGGTGGTGTCGACCTCGAGCGGACCGCCGTCGTGACCGGTGATCTCGGTGCGGATTGCCCGCCGGTAGGCCACGGTGAACATGCAGTCGAGCCGGGCATCCTCCAGCGCCCGCAGCTCCTCGAAATCAGCCGGGGAGACGTTAATGCGATGTTCCAGCGCCTCGGCAACGTCTCGGTTGACCTGGCGAACCAGCACTTCGGCATCCGGCGCGGGACGGCCCTTTGCGTACAGCTCGTGGCCGTACCCGCAGGGGTACGCGGTCCCACGAGGGATCGGCAGCGAGCTTCCGGCCGACCGCCAGCGGGTCAGCTCCGGCAAGCCTCAGCTCGACGGCGTCAGCGCGGCGGCGCGCGATGGCAGCACGCTGCGCCCGGGTGGGGCGGGCCATGGGCGCGGCTCCTTCAAGCAGCACGCCCCCGCGCCGCTAACCATGATCCCTCAGGCGCGGCCATCCTTCGGCAAAAGGGGCGAGCACGGCTTCAGCCCGATGGTCGGAGCATCCCCGACTGCGCGGGGAGGGAGGACACGTTGCTGAACTGGTAGGACGTCTGCGTCGGAGCATCCCCGTCTGCGCGGGGAGGAGGGCCGGCAGACCGCAAGCGTGATCGGCTCGTTCGGAGCATCCCCGTCTGCGCGGGGAGGAGAGGAGTCCGAGGCCGTCGATCTCGACGTCCTCCGGAGCATCCCCGTCTGCGCGGGGAGGAGGCACGGCACGTGATCAGCAGCCGGCCGTCGGCCGGAGCATCCCCGTCTGCGCGGGGAGGAGACTTTGTGACCTGCGGCGCTGTGGCAGCTTTGCTTTTACTTTACCTTGTCAAGGAGCTGCACATGCGTTGGAGTACAGGGTAGAGGCTGCGTTGCCCAGCCGCCCTGCAACCCGGAAAGATCTTTGCCCTGCTGCCATGTGATAGTCAGTCAATATTGCTGCTTCGGACTACTGTCGGCGGCTTGGTCTAGGATCCGCCGCGTGGAAGTTGACCTTACTGCCTTGCTCGGGTCTCAGCTGTGCAGCGGCCTTGATTGTGCGTTGTGGGGGAAATCGGACGGCCTTCCGCCCGGGGTGGTGTATCCACTGATGGGTCATCTGCTGGATGTGGCCGCGGTGGCCTGGTGGGCCTGGGACCTTCACCTAGTGGAACTGCAGCGCCGTGCTCTCGTGTCCGGTATGGGGCTGGACCCTGGCAACGTCGAGGACCGTGAGCGCGCTCGGGCGTTGATTGCCTGTTGGGCCGGCTGGCACGACGTGGGGAAGATCGGCGGCTTCCAGTGCAAGGACTCCGCCGCGTACGAGCTCCTTCGCGGGTACGACCCGCTTGATGCTGGCGTGGTGTCGTCGCACAGCCATGTGACCCATCTCTTCCTCGCCCATGCGCTGCCTGGCCTTGGCTACGAGGCCGATGGCGATGGTCTGGCGTTGGCGTCGCCAGCCCGCAGGGTCGCGCAGATGCTTGCCGGCCACCACGGCCGCTACCCGGCGCCGCCTTCCCGTCGTGCCTTGCGTTCCGCAGCGATCCGGGACCGGGAACTGGGTGGCGGTGAGTGGGAGAGGCAGCGTCTGCTGCACCTGGCGGTGGTGGCCGAAGCAACGGGTTGTGCCGTGGCGCCGCCGATGTTCTCGGTCGAGGCGGCGGTCTTGGCGACCGAGGTGGTGGTGCTCTCCGACTGGCTGGCATCCCAGGAACACCATGTCGAAGCCCAGCTGCGCGCGATGAAAGCCGCCGGAGCGGGTCCCCTGGCAGGCCAATGGGGCCGTGCACTGAAAGCCGCACCCGCGCTGATCGGCGATGCCGGCCTGGAAGCGCCGCAGTGGAAGGAAACCCCGCTCACGTGACGTTCCGGGACTGGTTCGGATTCGACCCCAACCCGATGCAGGCTTCACTTCTCAAAGGCTTGCCGCGCTGCGCCGAGCCCGGCGCCGCCGGGCTGTTGATCATCATGTCGGAGACCGGCAGCGGCAAGACCGAAGGCGGCCTGTGGGGTGCGAGATGGCTGGGCGGCCCCGGCATCGGGGTGCAGGTCGCACTGCCGACCATGGCCACGACGGACGCCTCACACCGCCGCGTCGAAGCATGGGCCGGACGGGCCTTGGCCGCATCCTCCCCGGTCACACTGGTACACAGCCAGGCCGGCTGGAACCGTGATGCATCGCGCGTGCTGACCCATGAGAGCGGGACGGACACTTCCTCCTCGGCGTGGCTGGAAGGCCGCGGCCGGGCGATTCTCGCAGGGGTCAGCGTCTCCACGATCGACCAGATTCTCACGGCAGTCCTGAGGGTTCGCCACAACGCCCTGCGGATCGGGGGTCTGACCCGGAAGGTGCTGCTCGTGGACGAGTGCCACGCCTACGACCCGTACATGCAGTCGCTGCTGCGCCGCGCCTTGGCGTGGTGGGGTGCCATGGGTGTGCCGGTGGTGTTGATGTCGGCGACCGTGCCGGCCGCGGTGGCCCGTTCACTGGCTGTCGCCTACCTCTCCGGATCGGCCCCGAGCGTGTCGGTGCCCGAGATCGAGCCGGTGTACCCGGGATGGCTGTATGTGAACGGGAGGACCGGCGAGGCGACGATGTCCGGCCGGATTACGACGAGCCGGCCCCGCGCGCTGGACGTCAACCTGGTGGCGCTCCACGGTTCGAACAAGCCGGAGCGGGCCGGTGGCATCCCGGCGGCGGACGAGGCCCGTGCCCGGCTCGTCACCGAGCTGATGCGCAAGCAGAGCGGCGACTTCTGCACGCTGGTGGTGTGCAACACGGTCCGCTCCGCGCAACACACCGTCACCGCCCTGGACCGGCTCCTCGACGAGGGTGTGGAGGTGTTCCTGGTCCATGCCCGCTACCGGGTCCTGGACCGGCGGGGACACACGGTTCGTGTCGAGGAAGCGTTCGGCAAGAACCGGGCCAAGCGGCCTGCTCGCGCCGTGCTGGTCAGCACGCAGGTGTGCGAGCAGTCGCTGGACCTGAGCCTGGACCACGTGGTGACCGACCTCGCGCCGATCGCGCAGCTCATCCAGCGCGCGGGCCGGGGTCGCCGCCATGACCAGGGCGAGGATGTCCGTGTACCTGTTTCCGTCCTCGTGCCCCACGGAAAGGACTGCAGGCCGGACGACGGCCGCTGGAAGACGATCTACGGGCGGGCTCTGATGCGCTCCACCCGTGAACTCCTCACCGGTCACGGCCCGATCGCCGTTCCCGGGGACGTTCAGAAGCTCGTGGACGCGGTCTGCGCCGGCTGGGACACCGACATGCCGGACCGGGACATCCGCGCCCACCTCGCGGGGGAGCAGGCGATGGAGAACGCTGCGAAACCGGTCATGATCCCCCACCCGCGTGACGTGGTCGACCTGTTCGACCTCACCGACCTGTCCATGACCGAGGAGCAGGCCGCGACCCGCTACAACCTCGACAGCATCACCGTGCTGCCCGTCTGGGAACTGCCCGGCGGCGGCCTTGGCCTGGAGAGCCACGGCGGCCTCGTTCTTCCCGAGCAGCCGCACGCCGACCTACGCCCGATCCGCGAGCGCCTGCTGTCCGTACGGCGCGAGCCCTGGCAGCGCACACTTCCAACCCTGGCCGAACGCCTGCCCGACTGGGCAGGCGACCGCAGGCTCCACGACGTCCTAATTCTCGAACATCCTTGCGGTCAAGGGGAATTGTCAGTGGGAGGGTTCACAGTGTCCTACGACAGCCGCCTGGGCCTCATCGTCCAGGCGCCCGTTGCCCAGGAGTAAAATGTGAACGCCTCAACCGACTTCAGCCTGGCCCGCGAACCATGGATCGACTGCCTCTACACCGACGGCTCCGTACGCCGCACCGGATTCCAGCAGGCCATCCTGGATGCGCACCGGATCGTCGACCTCGCCCTGCCCTACCCTGCGGCCTACGGCGCGCTCTACCGGCTGCTCGCCGCCATGGCCTACCGCATCACCGGCCTCGACCGGCGACAGGACGCCGAGAGCGCCGAAGGCTGGCACCGGCGCCGCAACCGCCACTTCGGCACAGCCTTCGACCCCGCCGCCACACAGCAGTACTTCACGGAACGCCACGACCGCTTCGGCCTTTACCACCCAGTCCGGCCGTTCCTGCAGGACCCGCGCCTGGCCACGGACTGCAAAGACACCTCCGGCATCAACAAGCTGGTCATCGGCGGAGCATCCGGCAGCGCCCGGCCCTGGTTCGCCGGCAAACACGGCGACCGCACCCAGCGGCCCCTGCCCTCCGCAGACGCAGCCCTGCAACTGGCGATGTGGGCCTACTACGGCTCCGGCGGCACGGTGACCACCCGCTCCCACGGTGGCATCACCACTCAGACCGGCTGCCAGGCCGCACCGGCCCGCGGCACCGTCGGCTACCACCCCCTCGGTGACACCCTGCACACCACGCTCCTCGCCCACCTCACCCCACCCGACACGCCCGAGGGCGAGGACCGCCCCGACGAGGCGATGTGGGAACGCGACCGGCGCCCCGACCCCACCCGGACGGCCCCCGAGCCGGACGGCCCCGTCTCCCTGCTGGCCGGCCGCATGCGCCACGCCATCCTGCTGACCCCCAGCCCCGACGCCCGGTGGGCCATCGACTGCACCATCACCTGGGGCGCCCGCAACCCTCCGAAAACACCCGGCGGTGAGAAGACCGAGTTCGTCGAAGCCCACCCCGACCCCTACCTGTCCTACCGGCGCTCGCCCAAGACCCAGCGCCCCGGCGCCGCCGTGGAGGCCGACGGCGGAAGGCACCTGTTCCGCGACCTCGACGTCCTCCTGCGCGACCCCGACAACCGCCCCGACACCAGGCGCAACGCCCCCACCCGCCCGCTCGTCCTGGCCGGCTGCGACAAGCTGCCGGACCAAGTCCTGGACACCCTGCGCCTGCGCGTCGTCGGCGCCCAACAGGACCGCGCCCAGAACAGGGACAGCCAGTGGTGGACCACCACCACGCCCCCACTGCTCGCCCACAGCGCCCAGCACGACCCGGACACCGCCGAGTTCGTCGAGAACGCAGTCAAGGAAGCAGACACCGCCGCCTGGCGGCTCGACCTCGCCCTCGCAGCCGCGTTCAACGACCGCCCCAAGGACAAGACCGACACCGCCAACCGCAAGACCCGCACCGCCGTCCACTACTGGCCCCGCGCCGACACCGCCTTCTGGCAGCTCTACAACACCGGTCGGCTCACCGACGCCCAACCCCGCATGCGCCACGCGGCCCTGGACGCCTTCGACCACCTCACCACCGCCCTGGCCCGCAGCCCCTCCTCGACCCGCCGAGTCGCACAGGCCCGCGCGCTGCTCCCTCTGCCCCGCAAGGAATCCACCCCGTGACCGACCTCACCACCAGCCCGCAGGACGGGCCGCAATCCCACGCCCGCCGCTTCGTCGAACGCATCGACTCGCTCCTGCGCGACAACGGCGCCGCCCGCCGAGCCCTGGCCACCGGCCTGCGCCCCTGGAACGGTGAGCCCCAAAGCGGCATGCACCCCTTCGTCGCGCCCTGGCTGCCCGGCGGCCTACACCCGCAACGCGAACGCGCGTTCTACACCGTCGCTGCGCTGATGACCACAACCAGCCGCACAGGCATCGGCACAGGCGCCAGCATCGGCGACGCGCTCGCGCATGCGTCCCGCACCGTATCGGCCACCACCACCGAATCCTCCCTGCGACGCCTGACCACCTACACCACCGCCGGCCCCTACACCCACCTGCGTGGCGCCGTACGACTGACCGGCGCTGGCGGCGCCGTCCTGGACTGGGAGCGGCTGCTGCGTGAACTCGACTCCTGGTACTTCACCGGCCGCCGCACCTGCACCCAGTGGCAACAGGACTACTACCGCACGACCCAGCCCCGCCCCACCAACACCACGAACGACAGCGAGTGAGCCATGACCACCACCATCCCCGCCACCTTCCTGGACCTGCACATCATCCAGACCCTCCCCCTCTCGGCACTCAACCGTGACGGGGACGGCAACCCCAAGTCCGTGGTGATCGGCGGCGTCACCCGCGCCAGGATCAGCCCCCAGGCCGTCAAACGCCCCGTACGCCTGCACATCGAGAAGGCCCTCCCCGAGGAAGCCGCCGTCCGTACCCGCCGACTCGTCCACGAGATCCGCGACATCCTCCTGCGCGACCACTGGACGCCGGAAGAGCCCGACCTGCCAACCCCCGACGAGGAAGAGCTCGCGACCTTCGCCGCCCTGGACGTCTTCGCCGCCGCCTCCGGCGGCATGAAGGTCGGCAGCGTCGAGGAAGCCGCCGAGGGCGCCAAGGCCAAGGACCCCCTCGCCACCGCCGCCCTGATCTACACCCCCGCGAGCACCGCCTCCCGTCTCGCCGAAGTGGCAGCCGACCTGAAGGCCGAGTACGAGACGGCGTACAAGGAAGTCTCCGGCAACGGCGGGAAGCCCAAGGCCCGCGGGAAAGCCAAGAAGGACGAGCCCACCACACTCGCCGACCCGAAGGACATGAAGGGCTGGCTCGCCGAAGCGAACGGCTCCATCGCCCTGCTCGGCCGCACCCTCATGGAGGTCGACGGCGCCGAACGCGACGCCTGCGTCCAGGTGTCCTCCGCCTTCACCACCCACGAAGCCGTCATCGAAGTCGACTTCTTCGTGGCCGTCGACGACTACGCCGCCGCCACCCCCGGCATCCCCGACGTCGGACAGATGGGCGACAGCCAACACACCGCCGGCACCTTCTACCGCTACGCCACCATCAACCTGCAGGCCCTCATCACCGCCAACAACGGCGACACCGACCTCTCCCGCCGACTCACCCGAGCCTTCATCGACGGCTTCATCAACACCCTGCCCAACTCCGGCCAGACCAACGCCGCCGCCTGGACCCTCCCCGACCTCGTCCACCTCGCCGCCCGCAGCGACCGGCCCGTCAACCTGTCCACCGCCTTCGACAAACCGATCCGCGGCGGCCACACCGGCCACGCCACCCCCTCCACCGAGCGCCTGGCCGAATACGCCGCCACCATCCAGCGCCTCACCGCCGGCCGCGGCCTCGTCCACGCCGTCCACGCCCACACCGGCACCGACAAGCTGCCCGGCCTCGGCAAGCCTGCCGACAGCTACGAGCAGGCCACCGACACCATCCTCGACGCCGCCTTCGGAACCCAGCAATGACCGGCCACACCCT
The DNA here is from genome assembly GCF_042673745.1 of Kitasatospora sp. NPDC057015. Lineage (NCBI taxonomy): Bacteria > Bacillati > Actinomycetota > Actinomycetes > Kitasatosporales > Streptomycetaceae > Kitasatospora > Kitasatospora sp. NPDC057015. Next base: position 67,056 of record NZ_JBHUSG010000031.1, on the reverse strand, counting down.
CGTCCTGCGCCTAGCCGCGCCCATGCAGTCGTGGGGCACCCGCGCAGCATTCAACGACTACCGCGACAGCACCGACCACCCCACCCGCTCCGGCGTGCTGGGCCTGCTCGCCTGCGCCCTCGGCCACCCCCGCGGCTCCGAACCCGGCGACCTCACCCAACTCGACCTCGCCATCCGCATCGACAGGCCAGGCACGCCCATGGAGGACTTCCACACCATCGGCGGCCAGTCCGCCACCCAGGTAGTCCCCTCCGCCGATGGCAGCCGACGCCGCGGAGCCATCCTCACCCGCCGCGCCTACCTTGCCGACGCCGCCTTCACCATCGCCCTCACCGGCCCCAGCAGCCTCCTGCAACAAGCCAGCGACGCCCTCGACCAGCCCGCCTACACCCCCTACCTCGGCCGGCGGGCCTGCCCACCCGCCGCCCCCTACAACCTCGGCATCCACCTCGGCGACACCACCACAGCACTCGCCACCGCACCACTCGACCGCACCGCCCCCACCGGCAAAACCACTATCACCGTCGACACCATCACCACCGTCACCCACGACGACCCCACAGCAACCCACACCATCAACGACAACCCCCACGGCCAGCGCCGGTTCAGCCAACGCACCCTGGCCCGCAGCACCCTCACCCTCCCCGCCAGCCTCTGCCTCGGCAACGACCCCAACCTGCGCTACGAACAGCTCCACAACTACCGCTACAACCAGACCAATTAGCCAATGAATCCCCGCACGCCGGGGCCGCGAAGGAAAACCGATGACCAGCGCCTACTTCACCGAAATCCGCCTCAACACCCGATCCCGCGAGGTCCAGGCCGACCTCAGGAACGGCGGCTACGGCTTCCACCACCGCACCGCACGCCTCACCAACACCGACACCAGCAGCGGCGACTCCCGCCTCCTGTGGCGACTCGACACCTTCAACAACGGCCTGCGCCTTCTCATCCAGTCCGCCGACAAGCCTGACCCCACCACCCTCCCCGACCACTACGGCCCCACCCGCACCCTCCCCCTCGACAAGCACCTCGACCGGCTCACCACCGGCCAGAAGGTCCGCTACCGCCTCGCCGGCAACTCCGTCCGCTTCGCCTTCGACGAGATCACCGGCCTGCCCCTGCCCAACCGCATCCCCTGCAAGGGCGAGGAGATCACCACCTGGTGGACCCGCCGCGCCCCCGACACCGGACTCGACATCGACACCACAGCTACCCTCCAACTTCCCGCCATCACCGGAACCCGCGAACGCAAGCCCGGCTTCCGCCTCGTCCTCACCCGCTACGACGGCACCGCCACCATCACCAACCCCGACGCTCTCCGCACCGCCATGCTCACCGGCATCGGCCGTGGCAAAGCCTTCGGCGCCGGCCTCCTCACCATCGCCGCTACCCTGTAACCCCACCCAGTCAAAAGCTCCTTGACAACAGCAAAGAAACCGCAAAGCCCCCGAATCACCCCAGGTCGGAAAGGGTCCTCCCCGCGCAGACGGGGATGCTCCGGTCCGCCAGAGTCTGGAGGCCCGCGCGGAGACGTCCTCCCCGCGCAGACGGGGATGCTCCAGCTCCCGGCGCTCGCCACCTTCATGACCCCGTGTCCTCCCCGCGCAGACGGGGATGCTCCGCTGGCCGCGATCTTCGCGGACGAGCTCGCGAAGTCCTCCCCGCGCAGACGGGGATGCTCCGGTCGCGGTGCTGACCAGCACCACAGTGCGCCTGTCCTCCCCGCGCAGACGGGGATGCTCCGTACCAGGACGCCCTCGCCGCGACCGCCCAGACGTCCTCCCCGCGCAGACGGGGATGCTCCGTCGGCCAGCATCTGGTCGAGGATCATGTGCTTGTCCTCCCCGCGCAGACGGGGATGCTCCGGCCGACACCGTTTACCTCGCTGGTACGCCGTCCTCCTCCCTGCGCAGACGGGGATGCTCTGGCCCAGGCTCTGCCCTGCGATGGGGTCGACCGCTCCTCCCCGCGCAGACGAGGATGCTCCGTTGGGGTTGCCCTCGACGGCGGCCTTGATGGCGTCCTCCCCGCACAGACGGGGATGCTCCGCTCTGGCGCGACGACTGGACCGGGGCAGACGAAGTCCTCCCCGCACGGCCGGGGATGCTCCGCCCTTGACCGTGGCCACCACGCCACTGCCGAAGTGCTCCCCGCGCAGCCGGGGCTGCCCCGGCTGACTGGACGATCCCGGCCGGGCCCACAATGTCCTCCCCGCGCAGACGGGGATGCTCCGTGGCCCGTAGTCGAGGCGGACGACGTGCATCAGTCCTCCCCGCGCAGACGGGGATGCTCCGGTGTTCATGGTCTGGGCGGCGACCGTGGCCGACTCCTCCCCGTACAGACGGGGATGCTCCGCTGGAGACCTTCGCGGGTGACAAGGCACTGTCGTCCTCCCCACGCAGACGGGGATCCTCCGGTGTCGCTGAGGGTGGCGAAGGCGGGGGCGAAGTCCTCCCTGCGCAGACAGGGTTACTCCGTGGTGAGTAAGCACACGGAAGTCGCCCGCGAGGTCCTCCCCGCGCAGACGGGGATGCTCCGGACCCAGAGTTTGTGGCCGTCGACTACTGCGGCTCGTCCCCGCGCAGACGGGGATGCCTGTCGGCGACGGCTGAAAACGGGTTCTGGGAAAGTGATCCAGAACCTCGTTTCACCCGTTGCCAACAGATGGATGTCTCAGGACGGCCGGGAGAGGGCCTAGAAGCGTCAACGATGCCGGAGCCAGCCACGAGGACGACGTCTCATGAGACATGCGAATCGTGGAGAACAGTGGCTGAACCTCTAGGATCGTGAAGCCGCCTGCGCCGCCGACCTCCGGACATCACGAAGCCAGGTGCAGTAGATCGAGCCTGGGGCGCCGGCCAGTGACGCCCACGCCCTTCGCTGTAGTGAACGCCAATCGCTCCACCCGCAGGCAACCCATCGCCGACCGACCGCCCACACTCAGCCTGTCGGCAATCGCCGCAACGTCCTCCATCAACGTCCAAGAAGACGACAACAGGTCAAATAGCCCGACTGTCGGCGCAGCTGCCAATCGGAACCTCACACTGACCTCCGGCTTCGGCCCCCGTCCCGCCCCAGATGCTGCACGGCGTTGCCTCCACGTGGACGGGCAGCCGCACGCCGCATCCATGAGACGTGCCCCATCACAAGCATGCGACGCATCGCGCCCGCACCTGACCAACTTCAAGGACAGGGCCTGAGGTCCGATGAGCAAGATTGGGAGCTCGCCCTGACGGGTGAATACCTCATAGGGCTCCTCAACGCTCGACAAGGTCCCCACCGGGTCTGCGTCGAACAGCCGCCCCAAGATCATTGCTATCTCCAATGACGCTGTGGAGACTCGCCAACCTTCCTCTACGGCGGCGGCCAGGTTGCGTGCCGGTCCACCCAAGTGGAACCGCCCGATGGCGGGTCCAAGGCTGTGAGTGTCGGCATCGCCTGTGCCAACCATGCCAGGAACTGCCTGTATAGCCGAGGGAGCACCAGACACTGAGACCTCCGAGGATCCGCGAAATAGGGCTCCCGCATGATCCGGAGAATCCGGATCTTGGCGTGACCGGATTTCACTGGTAGATCAGCCCTGCCCCGACCGACAGTCAGTTGACCCTTTCGGGGATCTTGTTCGCTCCGGCGTCAGCTGACAGCTCGCCAGGAACGCAGGCACCGGATGCCTTGCTGGTCGAGGTGGTCCTGAAAGGCTGTCGGTGGTCGTAGGGGCGTGCGTTTGCCCGGCGACTGTCGGCTGAGGCGTTCGATGTTGACGGCGATGGCGGTGAGTACGTGCTGCAGGTGGGTTTTGGCCTGCCCGCGCTATCGGCAGTGGCGCATGCCGTGGCCATGGGGGACCTCGCAGGTGGTGCCCTCGATGCCGGACCGGACCGCGTAGCGCTTGTGCCAGTCGGGTTCCTGCTGGTCGGCACGGTTGCGTATCTGCAGGTCGAGCAGCTCACGTGGTGGGAAACCCACGTTGCGCCCGGCGTCACGAGCAGTGGTGCACTTGGTTCGGGCTGGGCTGGACGGGGCTGGCTCCTGGTGAAGCGGGCCACGATCAGTGGGGCGGTCGGTGAGGAGTTCGGGTACGGGCCGTGCCAGCCGCTGCTTACCTGGCCCTGCGGGCAGGTGACCTCCTGGCGGTCGAAGTCGATGCGGAAGTCGTCGCGGGCGAAGCCCTCGCCCCGGCGGTGTTGGTGGGTGGGGTTGCCCGGCAGTGGTCCGACGACGGTGATCCGGTGCTCGCGCTCGGCCTGCTCCAGGTGGGGCAGGGAGGTGTAACCGCCGTCAACCAGGTGCTGGTCGGGCCGCAGTTCCCGGTGTTCCAGGCGGGTGTGGATGCCGGGCAGGACTTCGGTGTCGGCGCTGGCGGACGGCATGGTGGCCACGTCAGTGATCACGTTGGGGCCGTCGTCGGAGCAGGTCTCGGTCACGTGCGCGAGGGATCCCGTCCAGCGGGTGACCTGTCCTCGGCGGGCATGTCGGGCTGTCGGATCGTAGGGCGGGACGATTCGGCGCGCGGAGGGCGGCAAGCCGCTGTCGTCGGCATCGTCACGCCAGCGCAGGCGGCCGGCGGTGTCCCAGTGGTAGTTCTGAACGAGGATCTGCCGCAGGGCCCGCACCTGGGGGCTGTTCAGCAGGCCGGGATGGTTCTGGGCGAGGTGTTCGAGCAGTCGGCGGGCATATGCCCCAGTGGTGTTGATCCTGGTCTTGGGCCGGGTGGGGTTCTTGCCCAGGCGCACGGGGCGGCCGTAGCGGCGGCCCCTGTCCTCCTCGACCACGTCGGCCAGCGCGTGGCCGGCGGTGCGGGCGAGTTCCTCCAGGGCCGCGCGCACGGCCTCGGTGACCAGCTCCAGGCGGGTCAGGTCGCGCACGGCAGCCAGGACGTGGGTGGAGTCGGTGCGCTGGGTGGTGCGCTCGCGGACCAGTCCGGCGGCTTTCAGACGGGCCAGGGCGAGGTCGAGGAGGCGGTCCGCCCGGCCGTCATCCAGCAGGCGGTCACGGAAGTCGGTGAGCACGCTGTGGTGGAAGCCGGGGTCGTCGAGGTCGAGACGCGAGTACTTGAAGTCGATGCGGCAGTGCACGGCCTCGGCGGCGTCGCGATCGGAGAGCCCGAGCAGGAACTGCAGCACGCTCACCGTAGCCAACTGTGCGGGCGAAAGCCCGGGACGTCCATCACGCGAGTACCAGTCGGCGAAGTCCTCGTCGCTCCACAGACCGTCGAGGTGGTCCCGCACCCACATCGCCGTCGTGCCAACGGGGTTACTGGCACGCGCCATCCTCGCGGTCAGCTCCGGCACCTCGGCACCCGGACGGGGACGTACCGATATCACCCACTCCTCGCCAGTCACACGGGTCTCTACACTTGCAAGACTGACGCACCATCACGGTCGCAGGGCAGCCAACTACCAAGATCCCCGACAGAGTCAAGTTCAGACCGCAGAGCAACGCGATCACCGCCACCATGGCCAGGCACCCTGTCGGCCTCCTGGTCAGGAATGACATGACTGCCGTCTGCCCCAACACTCGAAGGCGTCTCGTCCTCGACTGCCCAGGGGTCCGGTTCATCCAGCCAGTGGGTCTCGATGCGGGCCCCGCCGTCGAACTGGCCTCCTCGATACCCCTTCGACACAACCACGCGTCGCACGAGAAGCCTGATCAACTCCCTGCGTAGCTCGTGGCCGGCGGCTTGCCAGGCTTCACGGATGCTTGCGTCTTCGAGCAGCCAGGTGACGTCGAGCTGCTTCGGTGTGGCCGCGGCCACCTTCTCCTTTGCCGTGAGGAGTGCTGCCCTGGCCTCCGCCTGCAGCTTGGGAAGGTGAGCGTCGAAGGGCGGATCGAAGAATCCGTCGGCCTGCTGCTTGGCCAGGCGGCGGACGGCGCCCTCCGCCGCCGCGAGGCCAGCGACGGCGTCAGCAAGCTTCGTGGCATTGTCCGGCTGCTGATAACCAGACCACCGCTCGGCCGCGATGACCAACAGAGGGTCGTCGATGTCGGCACCGTTCAGCCTGGAGAACCAGGCCTCCACGACCCACTCCTCCAGGAGCTGTCGACTCGCGGAGACCGGCTCTGGGCAGCTCTGCCCGGCCTTGTGGCGGTTGCAGAGATGGTTCCGACCGTCCGCCGAAGCGGCCCCACGGCAGCCGGCGCACCGTGTAATGTCGGTTAGCAGGTGGCGCTTGCGATTGTCAACGGCATCCCGGTTCGGGAAGTTGCCCGCGGTGAGCATCCGCCGTGCCCTCTCCGCCAGTTCGCGTGGGACGGGCTCGGCGCTGCCGACCCAGACTCCCACGCGATCCCCGTTCTGATCCCGGTATGGGATGGGGCTTCGGGGATCGTTCGGGTGCTTTACCGTCTGCCAGCCCTCGTAGACGGGGTTGTGGATCATGTAGGAGATCGTCGATACACCCCACTCACCACCCTTGGGTGACAGGACCGGCCTCGGACCGGAGTTCAGCGCCTTGCAGAGCAGTCGCGCGCTGATGCCGTCGGCCAGGCTTCGGAAGATGTGCAGGACGACCGGCCAGTAGGTCCCGTTCGTCAGCTTGCGGTCCTTGGTCGCCTCGGTGCCGTACGGCGGCCGGCTCGACCACTGGCCGTTCTTCAGCTGGTTCTTCTTCGTGACGCGGATGTTGTAGCTGAGCCGCTCTGAGTACTCCCGCGCCTGCTCGGCCCGGTCGATAATCCACCGGCGGTCGTTGGGGTCGGAGCTGTCGAGCCTCTCCCAGTGGAAGATGACCCGGGCCTTGCCCAGTACCGGCCCGATGTCGTCGATGCCTTTACGAGTGAAGCGGTCGAGCGCGAAACACCACAGCGCGGGGACCTGATCGTCGAGCACCGCGGCGAGGGCGCTGTCGAATCCGGGTCGGGCTACGTCGGACCAGGCGGACAGGTTGTCGACCCAGACCCTCCGGACACGGTAGTGGTTCCTCGCTGCCCACTCCCGGCCCTCCGCCTCCTGCGCACGGATCGACGTGATGTCCCGCTTGTCGCCATCCCGTACGACCTTGGACTTGCGAAGGTAGAGATCTGCCTCGGGCCAGTCGGCAGGGTCCTCCGACGAGCTCTTGACGGGTGGTTCGTAGTTGTACGTAGGCATGGACCGGATCCTCCGGGAGGACCGCGATTGGGCGCGGCCGTCGAATGACAGTACGTTCGACGGGCTTCGGCCCACTCGAAGTTGTCGAGCAACGACCAGGTGAAGTAGCCGCGGACGTCGACGCCTTCGGCGACGGCGGTGGCGAGTGCGTCGAGGTGGCCGGCGAGGTAGGCGATCCGGTCCGGGTCGGCGACGGTGCCGTCGGCGGCGGGTTCGTCGGCGACCGAGCAGCCGTTCTCGGTGATGGTGACGGGCGGGAGGGCGGCGCCGTAGCGGTCGCGGAGGCCGGTGAGGAGTTCGCGCAGGCCGTCGGGGACGACGGGCCAGTCGAAGGCGGTGCGGGGGACGCCCTCGATCGGGGCTTCGGTGAAGGGGAGGGCGGGGTCGGTGGGGGCGGCGATGCGGGTGGGGTTGTAGTAGTTGACGCCGAGGCCGTCGAGCGGCGTGGCGGCGATGAGTTTGAGGTCGCCGTCGCGGACGCTGCCGCCGAGGTCGGGGCCGACGCCGAAGGCCGACAGGTCGGGGTAGTTCCCGAGCAGGATCGGGTCGGTGAACAGCCGGTTGTGCAGGGCGTCGTAGGCCGCCGCGGCAGCCCGGTCGGCTTCCGAGGAGCTCGCCGGGCGGACCGGGGTGAGGTTGTTGGCGATCATCACGTCGAGCCCGCGCTCGCGCAGCACGGATGCCGCCAGCCCGTGGCCCAGCAGCTGGTGGTGGGCGGCGGGCAGGGCGTCGAGCATCAGGGCGCGGCCTGGGGCGTGGATGCCCAGGGCGTAGCCGTAGACCATGTGCACGAAGGGCTCGTTGAGCGTGATCCAGGCGGGGACGCGGTCGCCCAGCCGGTCCGCGACCACGGCCGTGTACTCGGCGAAGCGGTACGCGGTGTCCCGGTTCAGCCAGCCGCCCGCGTCTTCCAGGGCCTGTGGGAGGTCCCAGTGGAAGAGGGTGGGCAGCGGGGTGATCCCGGCGGTGAGCAGGGCGTCCACCAGGCGGTCGTAGAAGTCGAGGCCGGCGGGGTTGGCGGGGCCGGCGCCGGTGGGCTGGATGCGGGGCCAGGCGATCGAGAACCGGTAGCCGTCCAGCCCGAGGCCCTGCATCAGGGCGACGTCCTCGGCGTAGCGGTGGTAGTGGTCGCAGGCCACGGCGCCCGTGTGGCCGTCGCGGACGGCGCCGGGGCGTGCGGCGAACGTGTCCCAGATCGAGGGGCCGCGGCCGTCCTCCTCGACCGCCCCCTCGATCTGGTAGGAGGCGGTGGAGACACCCCAGCGGAAGCCCGCGGGGAGGTCGAGTCGGTTCGGCATGGCCTGACTCCCAGCTGACGACGGCGATGGACGAGCCCAAAAACGTGAGGAGAACTCATGTTAGTGCGCCGTCGCCGAAACACCAGAGGTGATCCCCAAAGCTCCGGTTCTTCGGGAGAGGAGGTCAGGGAGCCAGGTCGCGGTGGGCGAGCAGCCGGAAGGCGGCGGCGATTCCGGCCAGGCCGACGGCCGTGAGCACGGCGAACGACGTCCACGGCACGCTGCCGTGGGCGAGGGCGTCGCCGGGTGCGTAGTAGTGGAACGGGCTGAGGAAGCGCAGCGGCGCGGCCGGTGACCAGGCGAGGGCGACGAAGTTCAGCGCGAAGCCGACCGCGCCGAGGGCGACCGTCGCGCCGATCACCGGGGCCCGGTGGCGGCCCGCCGCCGAGAGGGCCAGCACCGGCCCGATCAGGCAGAGCGCGAAGGCGCAGCCCAGCAGGCCGGCGGCGAGGACCCCGCCGATCGGGACGGCGTCGCGCAGTTTCGGCGACAGGGCCACGCCGGTGGCGATGGTGAGGGTGGCGGCGGCGTTGAGCAGCACCGCGGCTGCGGCGAGGGCCGCGGTCCGTTCGGCCAGCAGGCGGGTGCGGGTGATCGGGCGGGTCATCAGCAGTTCGATGGTGCCGGACTCGACGTCGGCCGCGACGGCTGCCGCGCCCAGCGAGCCGATCAGGGTGAGCTGCATCGCGATCCAGAACGGGTGGGTCAGACCGGCGCCGAGCAGTCCGGGGTAGCTGGCGATGGAGACGTCCCCGTTGGAGCCGCTGAACGCCCGGAAGGCACCGGGCGGGGTCCGGCCCTCCGCTCCGAAGATCTGGGTGGGCGGGATGGTGCTGGTGATCACCACGATCAGGGTCTCGAAGACGACCATGCCGAGGGTCAGCGCGAGCAGCATCCTGCGGCGGCGGTGCAGCGCGAGCCAGGCCAGCGGGAGGCGGCGGCTCACCGTGCCCCGGCTCACGGCCGGACCTCCGCTCCGGAGTCCGGGCCCGCTCCGCCGGATGCCCGGTGGCCGGATGTCCGGTGGTCGGATGTCCGGTGGCCGGCCGACCCGTCGCCAGCCGACCCGTCGCTGGAAGTCCCGTCACCGGCCGACCCGTCACCGGAGGTCCGGTAGAGGTCGAGGAACGCCTCGTCCAGCCCCGCCTCCTCGACGGTCAGGTCGGTGACCGGGTGGTCGGCGAGCAGGCCGCGCACGGCGGCCACCACCTCGTCCGGCGGCACCAGCAGTTCGACCCGCCCGCCCTCCCACCGGGGCGACCAGCGCTGCGCCGGACCCAGCGGCCGGGCACCCCGACCGTCGCCGAAGGTCAGCCGGACCCTGCGGGCCCGGTCCTGCCGCAGTCCGGCCACGGACCGTACGGTGACCAGCCGCCCCTGCCGGACGATCGCCACCCGGGCGCAGGCCCGTTGGACCTCGGGCAGCACGTGGCTGGAGAGCAGGACGGTACGGCCGGCGGCCGTCTCCTCGGCGAGCAGCTCGAAGAACGCCTCCTGGACGAGCGGGTCCAGGCCCTCGGTCGGTTCGTCGAGCACCGCCAGCGCGGGCCGGTGCTGGAACGCCTGGACGAGGCCCAGCTTCTGCTTCATGCCGCGGGAGTACTCCCCCACCGCCCGGCCCAGGTCGTTCGGCGAGAGGTCCAGCCGGGCGCAGAGCTCGGACTGCCGGGGTACGGCCGCGCCCTGGACGGCGGCCAGCAGATCGAGGGTCTGCCGCCCGGTGAGTTCCGGGTAGAACCGCAGCTCACCGGGGAGGTAGCCGATGGAGCGGGCCAGCCGGCCGTGGTCCGCGACGGGATCCAGGCCCAGCAGTCGCACCGTTCCGGACGTCGGTCGCAGGAGTCCGACCAGACACCGCAGCGTGGTGGTCTTCCCCGCGCCGTTCGGCCCGAGCAGGCCGAACACCTCGCCGGCGCCGATCTCGATGTCGAGCCCGTCGATGCCGACCGCGCGTCCGTACCGTTTGGTGAGGGACCGGCACTCGATCACCGGTCTGCTGTCGGGCATGTCGGGCCTCCCCGCCACGGCTGCTCTCCCCGGAGACCCGGACGGCCCCCGCCGTCGACGGGCCGTTCCCAGTGTGCTCCTCGGACGGCGCCACCGGCAGGGGGCGGGACGGCGCCACCTGCCCGGAAACGGCGCCGCCTGCCCGGAAGTCGGCGGCCCGAACGGGGCGGTGGCACGGGAGCGGGCCGGCCGGTGGCCGCCCCGAGCGTGTGAGTACTGCTCATGTTGGTGATTCGCCGGGGGAACGCCGGATGCGGCAGAGTGGGCCCATGAAGGCGGAGGCGGGACCCATCGAGGCAGGGCCCGTCGACGCGGGACCGACGGACGCCGGACCGAAGGACGCGGGACCCGTCGACGCGGGACCCGACAGCTCGGGACCGGGCCGGAGGGGAGCGGGCACGGGGATCGCGCGCCGGGAGCCGGTGGGACCGGTCGGCGAACCGCGCCGGCGGCCGGTGCAGCAGCGCAGCCAGGAGCGGTACGAGCGCCTGGTCGACGCCTGCGCGTCCCTGTTGGACGAGGTCGGCGCCACCGCGCTGACGACCAAGGCGGTCGCCCAGCGCGCCCGGGTCCCGATCGGGACCCTCTACCAGTTCTTCTCCGGCAAGGAGAGCCTGCTCGCCGCCCTCGCCGCCCGGAACCTGGACCGCTACCTCGACCGCCTGGCCCGCCGACTCGAAGCCGGGGACCCGCCGGGGGTGGCCGGCTTCGTCAACCTCGCGGTGGAGGAGTTCGTCGCCATGAAGCGGGCCGTGCCGGGGTTCGGGCAGGTCGACTTCGGCCTGGTCGACCGCACGCCGCCCGGCATCCGCGACAGCGAGCACCTGCTCGACACCGCGCTGGACAACAACGCGACGGTCGCCCTGCGCCTGCAGGCCCTCGGCGGTGACCTCTTCACCGGCAGGCAGGGCCTCGGAGCCCAGAACCCCGGAGCCCGAGGCCTCGCAGCTCAGGGCCCTGCACCTCAGGACCGTGCAGCTCAGGGCCGTGCAGCTCAGGGTCCCGAAGAAGCGCAGGTCCCCGGAGCCGGGGGCCCCGAAGCCCGGAGCTCCGTCCGGCCCGGCTTCACCCTGGCGCTGAGGGTCGCCCTGGAGGCCGCCGACGCCGTGCTCAAGCTGGCCTTCCGCACCGACCCCGACGGGGACCCCGTGCTCATCGCCGAGTGCAAGCGCCTGCTGCGCCGCTACCTCACCGAGGTCCCGCCCTCCCCCGCGGACCCCGACCCCCGTCCGGAGCCCGCCGCACCCTGAGCACCCGCCCCCGCGCGGCGGCGCCTTGAGCCCCGGGCCCCGGTCACCCGACCCGCGCGCGACACGCCCCCGCGAACCGTTGCGGCCCCACCCGCCCGGCAGCACAGTGGAAGCAGGACAGCTGCCCGGAGCACGGCAGCCGACCTGTCGGCACCACGACAGCCGTCACTACCTAAGGAGCAGATCGTGCATGCAGCGGTAGGTGACCAGCTCCACATCCACAGCAGGTCCGTTGGCATGGTGGACCGCACGGGTGAGATCACCGAGGTACACGGAGCCAACGGCCAGCCGCCGTACCTGGTGCGCTTCGAGGACGGCCACGAGGGACTCGTCTACCCGGGCCCCGACAGCATCGTCGAGCACAGCAAGAAGAACAGCTGACGCGCGCCGTCCGTCCCGTGCCCGCCCGGCGCGGGGCGGACCTCTGACGTGTCCGCCGCGCCCCTGCCCGGCCCGCTGGCCGGCCTGGCGCCCCTCCTGGAGGACTACGGCTACCTGGCGGTGGCCGTCCTGGTGCTGCTCGACAACTGCGGCGTCCCCGCACCCGGCCAGACCGTGCTCGTGCTGGCCGCCGTGTACGCGGGCACCGGAAACCTCAGCCTCGCCGCCGTGATCGCCATCGCCCTGGCGGCGGCGATCCTCGGCAACAGTCTCGGCTACCTGATCGGGCGCACGGGCGGGCGCGCCTTCGTCCACCGCTGGGGCCCGTACGTCCTCCTCACACCCGCCCGGATGGCCCGCGCGGAGGGCTTCTTCGACCGCCACGGCGGCAAGGTCGTCACGGTGGCGCGCTTCGTGGACGGGCTGCGGCAGACCAGCGGCATCATCGCCGGGACGACCGGTATGGAGGCCCGCCGCTTCACCGTCTTCAACGTCCTCGGCGCGGTGCTCTGGGTCGGCGTCTGGTCCGCCTTCGGCTACCTGGCGGGCAGCAACATCGGCGCCGTCTACGAGCGCGCGGTCCGCTACCAGCTGTGGCTGCTGGTCGCGCTGGGCGCCGTGCTGCTCGCCCTGCTGCTCCACCAGCTGGTCCGCCGGTACCGCCGCGCCCGACGCTGAACGCGGGCCTCCCGGCGGGCCTCCCGCCCGGCGCCCCGAGCGCCCGCCGCACCGGGGCGCCGGGGCTCAGCCGAAGGACAGTTGCAGCACCTCGAACGAGGAGGCGTACCGGACGCCGAGCCGGCTGCCGGTGGCCCGGGCGAAGCCTCCAGGAACTCGCCGGCGTTCGCCATGTCGCCGCCGAGCCCGGCCAGGTAGGCCTTGTGCGCCTTCAGCGAGGCGACGCCGTCGTCGAAGTGCTCGGTGGTGTCCACGGCGTGCCGGGCGTCGGGCGAGCCGGCCGCCCAGAGCTCCCGGACCCCGCCCCACGGCTGGTGGCCCTCGTCGACGAGGTCGGGGAAGACCCAGCGGTTGGCGGCGTCGCGCACCGCGTCCAGGGTGGCCCGGCCGGTGGCGATGTGGTCGGCCTGGTTGGGCATGACCCCGCCGTAGGTGTCGCGGAAGTTGGTGGTGATGACGATCTCCGGACGGTGCCGGCGGATCGTCCGGGCGATGTCGCGGCGCAGCGTGAGGCCGTACTCCAGGACGCCGTCGGCGTGCCCGAGGAACTCCACCACGTCGACGCCCACCAGCGCCGCCGAGGCGACCTGCTCGGCCTCCCGTACGGGGCGGCACTCGGCCGGGCTCATCGAGTCGATGCCGGCCTCGCCGCTGGTGACCATCACGTAGACGATCCGCTTGCCCTGCGAGGTCCAGCGGGCGACCGCCGAGGCGGCGCCGTACTCCATGTCGTCGGGGTGCGCGACGACCGCGAGTGCGGTCTGCCAGTCCTCGCGCAGCGGTTCGAACGGTTCAGGCTGCTGGTCGTTCATCGGCGCGGCTCCCTCGTCCGGGTCCCCCTGCGGGACCCCTGGGTACGATCTTCCCTCCGGGATCCGCGCGGGTCGCGCCGGTGCTGCCGACCGGCCGCCCGGGACGGGAGGAATTCCGGGGAAGGGCCCGGGGAAGGGCCCGGGAAGGGCCCCGGAACGGGCGGTCGGGCGTCGGGCGGCAGCCGGGCCAGGGGCCGGGTTCAGCCGGCCGACCGCAGGGAGTAGTTGAAGTCGGTCGTACCGAAGTGGCCCATCAGCCGGAGCCAGAACGGCATCAGCATCTCCATCCCCCGGGCCCCCTTGATGTCGCCGAGGTCCAGCACCGACCCGGCCGGCCAGCCGAACTGGGCGAGCAGGGCGACGACCTCCGCCTTGGCCTCGGCATCGTTCCCGGCGACGAAGGCGTTGTGCTCGCCCGGCACCCGCCCGGGCTCGACCATCACCGGGGCGCTCATCGTGTTGAGCGCCTTGACCACCCGGGTCTGCGGGAACTCGCGCTGGATCCGCTCGCCGACGCTGTCGTCGCTCACCGGGTCCAGGCCGACCTCGCCCTCGGGCGAGAAGACCAGCGGGTTGGAGACGTCGATGAGGACCTTCCCCGCCAGGGCGTCGGCGCCGGCCGCGTGCAGCGCCTTGAGCGAGACGCCCCCTGCCGTGGCGTTGATGATCATCTCGCCGAAGGCGGCGGCGTCGGCGAAGCTGCCGCCGTGCCCCCGCGGGCCGGCCTCGTCGGCCCAGCTGGTGGCGGCCGAGCTCTCCCTGCTCCGCGAACCGATCGTCACCTCGTGCCCGAGGGAGAGCAGCTTGCCCGCCAGCGTGCGCCCTACCGTGCCCGTACCGATGATGCCGAATCTCACCGTGCGTCTCCTGTCCGTCCGTCGTCCCTCACAGCAGGGTGACGATACGTCAGTGCGGAACGGGTAGGACCACCGACCCGGCGACCGGGCCGCGAGTCCCGCCGGGCGGCGGAACCCGCGGCCGGGCCGGCGGCTACTCCACCGTGACGCTCTTGGCCAGGTTGCGCGGCTTGTCCACGTCCCGTCCGAGGGCCACCGCGGCGTGGTAGGCGAACAGCTGCAGCGGGATGTTGAGGAGCAGCGGGTCGAGCTCGGGCTCGCTCTTGGGGACGAGCACGCAGTGGTCGGCGAGCTTGGTCTCGGGCGTGCGGTGGGCGATCGCCAGGACCCGGCCGGAGCGGGCCTTGATCTCGCCGAGGGTGGTGAGGTTCTTGTCCAGCAGCTCGTCGTCGGGGACGAGGGCGACGGTCGGCAGCTCGGGGTTGATCAGCGCGAGCGGGCCGTGCTTGAGCTCGCTGGCGGGGTACGCCTCGGCGTGGACGTAGCTGATCTCCTTCAGCTTCTGGGCACCCTCCCGGGCGACCGGGAAGCCGCGGACGCGACCGATGAACATCATCCCCTCGCACTTGGCGTACTCGGCCGCGAGCTCGGCGATCTGCCCGTCGTTCTCCAGGATCTCCCGGATCTGGCCGGGCAGGGCCTTGAGGCCGGCCACGATCCGGCGCCCGTCGGCGGGCGAGAGGTCGTGGATGCGCCCGAAGTGCAGGGCGAGCAGGGCGAAGGCGACGACGGTGGAGGTGAAGGCCTTGGTGGAGGCGACCGAGATCTCCGGCCCGGCGTGCAGGTAGATGCCGCCGTCGCACTCGCGCGCGATGGCGCTGCCGACGGTGTTGACGACGCCGAGCACCCGGCCGCCCTTGCGCTTGATCTCCTGGACGGCGGCCAGCGTGTCGTAGGTCTCGCCGGACTGGCTGACCGCGACGTACAGCGTGTCGGCCTCGATCACCGGGTTGCGGTAGCGGAACTCGGAGGCCGGCTCGCTGTGCGCGGGGATCCGGGAGAGCTCCTCGATCAGCTGGGCGCCCATCTCGCCGGCGTAGTAGGCGGAGCCGCAGCCGAGGATCTTCACCCGGCGGATCTCGCGCAGCTCGCGGGCGTCCAGGTTGAGCCCGCCGAGGTGCGCGGTGGCGAAGCGCTCGTCGAGCCGGCCGCTGAGGGTGCGCTCGACCGAGCCGGGCTGCTCGTGGATCTCCTTGAGCAGGAAGTGCTCGTAGCCGGCCGTGTCGTAGGAGTCGATCTCCCAGTCGACGGTGGACGGCTGGCGGTGGGTGGTGCGGGCGTCCTCGGTGAAGGTGCGGAACCCGTCGGCGCGCACGGTGGCGAGCTCGCCGTCCTCCAGGTGGACGACCTGGCGGGTGTAGCGGACCAGGGCGGAGACGTCCGAGGCGACGAACATCTCCTTCTCGCCGACGCCGAGCACGATCGGGCTGCCGTTGCGGGCGACCACGATCCGGTCGGGCTGCTCGGCGTCGAGGACGGCGATGCCGTACGTGCCGACGACCTTGCCGAGGGCCGCGCGGACGGCGTCCTCCAGGTCGGTGCCCTCGGTGGCGTGCGCGGCGATCAGGTGCGCGAGCACCTCGGTGTCGGTCTCGGAGAGGAAGACGGCGCCGTCGGCGGTGAGCTTGGCGCGCAGCTCGTCGGCGTTCTCGATGATGCCGTTGTGGACGACGGCGATGCGCTCGGCGTTGTCCAGGTGCGGGTGCGCGTTGGCGTCGCTGGGGACGCCGTGGGTGGCCCAGCGGGTGTGGCCGATGCCGGTGGTGCCCTTGAAGCGGGCGGGCACGGCGGCGGCCAGGTCGGCGACCCGGCCCTTGACCTTGCGGGTCTTCAGGCCGCCGGTGCGGCCGCTGACGGCGACGCCGGCCGAGTCGTAGCCGCGGTACTCCAGCCGCTGCAGGCCCTCCAGCAGGAAGGGGGTCGCGTCCTTGGGTCCGATGTAGGCAACGATTCCGCACATGGGTCGCCGGCTCCTTGGGTGTGGGTGGGTGGGCAGGAAGTCTGCGCGGGGCAGGGTGGGGCGCGGGCTCAGCCGTAGACGATGCGGCGCAGCTGCCGGGCGGACAGCTCGGGGGCCGCGACCCGGCGCGCGGGCAGCTCCTCGGCCAGCCGGGCGAAGATCTTCTCGTTGGTGAGTCCGCGTGCCTGGAGCTCGCCGTGGCGGCGGCGCACGTACTCCTCGGTGCTCTCCGAGAAGTACGCCAGCACCTCCGCGACGACCCGCGCGGCCTCCCGCGGCCCGAGCGGGCTGATGCGGGTGAGGTGGGCGAGCAGGTCCTCGTGCGGGTGGGGCGAGTGAGGGTGGTGCGGGTGAGGGTGAGGCGAGCTGGGCACGAGTGAGGAGCCTAGGCGGCCACCGGGACCGGGATCAAAGATCCTGCCCGAATTCGGGCAGATCTTCAGACATTCAGCTCAACGCCCGGGGGGCCGGCACCGGGGTGCCCCGTCGGGCGGGCCGGGCGAACCGCCCGGACAGGGCCGTTCGGACCAGCCCCCGCCGCCCGGTCGGGCGGGGTCCCGCACGGGCCGACAGCCCTTGCGGTGACCGGGCGGGAGCCGCGTCGTTGAGCCGGTGCGATGTGCGATAGCGTCGCCGACATCTCCCGAATGGTGGTCAGAAACCAGGATTATCCGCCTGCTGCCCCCAGGATGGAGAGCGAAAGCCGTCCGTCTCGATCCGCCGGGGGATCCTCGTCATGCAGCCGCGAGTCTTCGCGATTCTCACCGCCTTCCTGCTCGGGGTGCTGGGCCTGGGGTCGGTGGCCGTCACCGACTGGACGCCGACCCCGGCCACCGTCGCCGCCGGCCTGCCGGGCGCGGCGACCCCGGGCAGCGCGGCGCCGCCCGCGGGCACCCCGGCCGCGGCGACCCCGACCGGCGACCCCGCGGTCTGGACCCGCAGCACGCTGCGGAACAAGATGATGGCGGAGATGGAGCAGAGCGACCCCGGTGTCGCCCTGGCGGACCTCGACAAGATCACCAAGGAGAAGCCGTACACCGTACGGTTCTGCCACCCGATCGCGCACGAGCTGGGCCACGCGGCCGTCAAGCGCTACAACGAGGACTTCCAGAAGGTCATCTCCTTCCCGCACGAGACCTGTGCGGCCGGCTACCTGCACGGCGCGGTCGAGGAGATGCTGAACGCCTCCAAGCAGCCCGAGGTGGACCTGCTCAAGCTGTGCGCGCCGGCCAACAAGGGCGCCTGCATCCACGGCGTCGGCCACGGCACCATGTTCGTCGCCAAGCAGGACGTGGCCGCGGCCCGCACGCTGTGCAACAAGTTCTCCGGGGACACCAACAAGATCCGCTGCTCCGAGGGCCTGTTCATGCAGCTCTTCGGCCCGGACGAGGAGGACGAGAAGGCCAAGGCCAACCTGCCCGCCGACAAGATCGCCGCCGAGCCGCTCTACCCGTGCCCCGAGCAGCCGGCGCTGTTCCAGTCCGCGTGCTTCTTCTACGCGCCGACCTTCTACCTCTCCTCGCACGACTACGCCAACCACCCCGAGGCCTTCGCCGACGCCCTGAAGTGGTGCCTCAACGCCAAGGCCAGCGGCGGGACGACCGACTGCAGCCGGGGGGTCGGCTCACGCACCATGAAGTACAACCTGGACCGGGAGGACTGGGCCGCCCAGCAGTGCGCCACCGCGGCCGACGCCTCGCAGCGCAAGTCCTGCGCGGAGGGTCTGGTCAGTTACTACACCGTCAACTACACCGACGGCGGCGCGGCCGGCCGGCTCTGCGCCAAGATCACCAACAAGGAGATGCAGGGCTACTGCCGCTCCGCCGCCGGGCTCTCCGCCACCCTCGACTGACGGCCCTCACCGGCCCGCCCGGGGCCCCGCCGCCCGTGGTCCCGACCTGCGCCTCCCGCAGATCCGGACCGCACCGGGGCGGCGCGGGCCCCTCAGCATACGCACCGTAGGATCTGATCATCCAGGTGCGCCGAGGACGCCGCGCCGTCAGGCCCCCCACCTGCTGGAGCCGCACCATGAGCCCCCACTCCTCCCCCGCCGTCCCGGACTCCTCCCCCACCCTTCCGGACGACTTCCGCGCCGCCGCCCACGCCGCCGCCGACCTGGTCGCCGACTACCTCGGCGGGCTGCCCGGCCGCCCGGTCTGGCAGCCGATGGACCCCGCCGACCGGACCTCGCTGCTGGAGGCCCCGCTGCCGAAGGACGGCGTCCCGCTCGCCGAGCTGCTGGACTTCGTCGGCACCCGGGTGATGCCCGCGCCGATGGGCAACGGCAACCCCCGGTTCTTCGGCTGGGTGAACTCCGCGCCCGCGCCCGCGGGGGTGCTCGCCACCCTCGCCGCCTCCGCGATGAACCCCAGCTCGGCCGGCGGCGACCACGCGGACGTCCACCTGGAGCGGGCGGTGGTGCGCTGGATCGCCGAGCTCGTCGGGTTCCCGCACCCGGCCAGCGGCGGGCTGCTCACCTCCGGCACCTCGATGGCGACCATCGTCTGCCTGGCCGCCGCCCGGGGCCGCGCCGCCCGCCGCGCCGGCTGGGACGTCCGCGCGGACGGCCTGGCCGGCCTGCCCCCACTGGTCGCGTACGCCACCGGCGAGACCCACTCCTGCGTCCGCAAGGCCGCCGAGCTGCTGGGCCTGGGCAGCAGGCACCTGCGGACCGTCCCCAGCGGCCCCGAGGGACAGCTCGACATCGACGCGCTGCGCGCCGCCGTGGCCCGCGACCGGGCGGACGGCCTGCTGCCGTTCCTGGTGGTCGCCTCCGCCGGCACGGTCGGCACCGGCGCCGTGGACGCCTTCGACCCGATCGCCGACCTCTGCGCCGAGGAGGAGCTGTGGCTGCACGTGGACGGCGCGTACGGCGCCTTCGGCGTGCTCGACCCCGCGATCGCGCACCGCTACGCGGGCCTCGGTCGCGCCGACTCGCTCGCGCTGGACCCGCACAAGTGGCTGGGCGTCCCGGTGGACTGCGGCTGCGCCCTGGTCCGCGACACCGACGAGCTGCGCGGCACCTTCAGTCTCGTCCCCTCCTACCTGCGGGACGAGGCCGCCGGCTCGCTCGGCTGGTTCTCCGAGTACGGCACCGAGCAGACCCGCCCGTTCCGCTCGCTGAAGGTCTGGGCGACCATCGCGCACCGCGGCCGGCAGGGCATCTCGGACGACATCGCCCGCTGCACCGCGCTGGCCCGCCGGCTCGGCGAACTGGTCGAGGCCGACCCCGAGCTGGAGCTGCTCGCACCGGTGCAGACCTCCATCGTGGCGTTCCGGCACCGCGCGGCCGGTCTGGACGAGGCCGCGGTGGACGCCGTGAACCGCGAGCTGCCGGTGGCCGTCCAGCTGCGCGGCCGGGTCTTCGTCACGGGGGCGCAGCTGGCGGGCCGGGAGATGCTGCGGGCCTGTCTGCTCAACGCCGCCACCACGGAGGCCGACCTCGACCTGCTGCTCGCCGAAGTCCGGGCCGTCGGCGCCGCGCTGACGGACCGTGCCACTCGGGCCTGACGGACCGTTCCGCGCGGGCCCGACGGACCGTGTCGCGCGAGCCCGACGGACCGTGCCGCTCGGGCCCGCGCGGGCCCGAGCGGGGGGAATGCGGGTACGAATGATTCGGCGAGACATTAACCCACAGGTCACGGGGGATTCGTGATCGTGAAACACCGGCGCGGCACCATCGTGGCATGGACGATCTGACGAACGGCCGATCCCTCACCCCTTCGACCTCCCGCGCACAGCGTCGCGGCGCCAGAATCCATCGCTGGCGCCGTGACACCGTCGAGCTCGCGGCGATCTTCCTCTCGGTCACCGCGGCCGATCTGGTGGCCAAGATCGTCGTGCACGGCCCCGAGGGGCCGCTGGTGCTCGCCGCCTCGGCGACCGCACTGCTCGCCACGGCGCTGTTCCACACCTGGTGGGCCCATCGGCACCTGCACGGGCCGCCGTCACCCGACACACCCGCACCGCCCGGCGCCGGCGCGCCCGAGCTGACCGGCCCCATGCACGACTTCGAGGAGACCACGCTCTGGCGGGTGCGCACCACCGTCGAGGACTCCCCGGGCAGTCTGGCGCGGGTGTGCACGGCCTTCGCCGGGCAGCGGATCAACATCATCTCCATGCAGTCCCACCCGCTGCCCACCGGCGCCACCGTCGACGAGTTCTTCGTCCGCGCGCCGCTCTCCCTCACCCGCGCCGAGCTGACCCGGACGGTCGCCTCCGCCGGCGGCCACGACATCTGGACCGATCCGGCGGACGCGCACGACCTGGTCGACGTCCCCACCCACGTGCTCGCCCTGGCGACCCGCACCGCGCTGGACGCCGCCGAGCTGCCCGTCGCGCTGCGGCAGCTGTTCGGGCAGTGCACCATCCGGCAGTTCCCCGGCGCCGGCAAGCGCGCCACCGCCGGGGTGGACGGCCACGTGATGCGGCTGCCCGCACCCTCGGGCGACCTCATCGAACTGGCCCGCCCGCACCTGCCCTTCACCCCGACCGAGTTCGCCCGGGCCCAGGCCCTGGTGGAGCTGGACACCCTGCTGGGCCCCCGCGTGCCGCAGGTCAAGGCCCACCTGACACTGCCCGCCGGGGCCGACCTCACGGTGCGCCGGGCCGACGCCTCCGACAAGGAGGCCGCGCTGGCCATGCACCGGCGCTGCTCCACGGACACCCTGCGCAAGCGCTACCACGGGCCGGTCCGCGACGCCGAGCGCTACCTGGACCACCTGCTCGACGCCCGGCACGGCCAGACCCTCACGGTGGAGGCCTCGGACGGGCGGATCGTCGCCCTCGGCCACCTGATGTGGGACGACGCCAGCGCCGAGGTCGCCGTCCTGGTCGAGGACGCCTGGCAGCGGCGGGGGCTCGGGCTCGACCTGATGCGGCGGATGTCCGCCCTGGCCCTGGAGGCCGGTGTCGACTCCGTGTACGCGATCACCCAGGCCTCCAACACCGGGCTGATCGCGACCATGCGCAAGCTGGCCGCACCGCTGGACTACCAGGTCGAGGAGGGCACCCTGGTGATCACCGCGCACCTCACCGAGGCCACCGCGGAGCTTCCGGCGCCCTGGCCCGGCCGCTCCGGCCGCTGACCTCCGCTCCCCGGCCCGCACCGGACCGTCGGCCCGTCGCAACGCCCCCGTACCGGGGCGGGGCGGCGGGCCGCCCGCCTTCCGCCCCGGGCTGCCCCGGCCGTGACGCAGATCACCGCTGCGCCCCGACCGCCCGGGCCGGGCGGGCCGGAGCGGGAACCGGCCCCCGGGCGCGGGCCGTCCTGGTGTGGGAGGGGAACTCCCCGTACCGCCCACCGGACAGCGCGTCCCGCCGCCCGCCGCCCGAACCCTCCGAAGGCCCGTCAGGGCCGCATCGCGACAATCCCGGCAGGCAGCGCGGGGTGCGCGACTCGGTCCCGGGGCGCGGAGTCGGTAGGCTGGCCCCGTCCCCGCCGCCCGACGGTCCGTTGACCGGCCCCGGGTGGTGCCGCAGCAAGGAGGAACCACTGAGCATGGCAGGCACCGAAACGGAGGCCACAGGCGCGCGCGACGGCTCGCTGCCCGCCCGGGCCAAGATCGCCGTCACCGCCGGCCGCGTGGCCGCCGCCGTCTCGCGCAAGGCCGGACGCGGCAGCGGTTCGGTGATCGGCGGCAAGATCGCCCTCAGGCTCGACCCCGATCTGCTCGCCACTCTCGCCGACCACCTCGACGTCATCCTGGTCAGCGCGACCAACGGCAAGACCACCACCACCCGCCTGATCGCCGAGGCACTGCGGGCCGCCGGCCCGGTGGTGTCCAACGCGCTCGGCGCCAACATGCCCGCCGGCATCACCTCCGCGCTCGCGGGCGGCTCGGACGCCAGGTTCGGCGTGATCGAGGTCGACGAGAAGTACCTCGCCGGGGTCGCCCGCGACACCCGGCCGAAGGCGATCGCCCTGCTCAACCTCTCCCGCGACCAGCTCGACCGCGCGGCTGAGACCCGGATGATGGCGGAGAAGTGGCGCGAGGGTCTCAAGGACTCCGAGGCCGTGATCATCGCCAACGCGGACGACCCGCTGGTGACCTGGGCCGCCTCCTCCTGCAAGAAGGTGGTCTGGGTGGCCGCCGGACAGGCGTGGAAGGAGGACGCCTGGTCCTGCCCCGCCTGCGGCGGCGTGATGCAGCGCCCCGGGGACGACTGGTTCTGCCAGGACTGCGGCTTCCGCCGGCCCAACCCGCACTGGGCGCTGCAGGGCACCCACGTGGTGGACCCGCAGCGCGGCGCCTGGCCGATCCAGCTGCAGCTGCCCGGCCGGGCCAACCTGGCCAACGCCACCAGCTCGGCCGCCGTGGCCGCCGTCTTCGGGGTCGCCCCGCAGGTGGCGCTGGAGCGGATGCAGTCGGTGACCGCGGTGGCGGGGCGCTACGACGTCGTCCAGTACCAGGGCCGCGACATCCGGCTGCTGCTGGCGAAGAACCCGGCCGGCTGGCTGGAGACCTTCTCGCTGATCGACGCGCCGCCCGCACCGGTGATCCTCTCGGTGAACGCGATGGACGCCGACGGCACCGACACCTCGTGGCTGTGGGACGTGGACTACGAGCGCCTCGCCGGGCACCCGGTGTTCGTGATGGGCCAGCGCAAGCTGGACCTCGCGGTGCGCCTGGAGGTGGCCGGGGTGCAGTTCCACGTGGTGGAGTCGCTGGAGCAGGCCGTCCGGATGGCGCCGCCCGGGCGGATCGAGGCGATCGCCAACTACACCGCTTTCCAGCAGCTCAGGAAGGTCGTGGCGGGCTGATGTCGACTCCAGGAACGCCCAACGGAAGGTCTTCGAGGATGAGTGAGAGCAGCCTGCGGCTGGTCTGGGTCTACCCGGACCTCCTCAGCACCTACGGCGACCGGGGCAACGCCCTGGTCGTGGAGCGCCGGGCCCGTCAGCGCGGCCTCAACGTGACCCGGATCGACGTCCGGTCCGACCAGTCGGTGCCCACCAGCGGTGACATCTACCTGATCGGCGGCGGTGAGGACCGTCCGCAGCGGCTGGCGGCCGAGCGCCTGCGCCAGGACACCGGCCTGGTCCGGGCCTCCGAGAACGGCGCGATCATCTTCTCGGTCTGCGCCGGCTACCAGATCCTCGGCCACGAGTTCATCAACGACCTCGGCGAGCGCGAGCCGGGCCTCGGCCTGCTCGACGTCTGGAGCACCCGCGGCGAGGGCGCCCGCAACGTCGGCGACGTGCTCGCCGACGTCGACCCGCGGCTCGCCCTGCCGCAGCTCACCGGCTTCGAGAACCACCAGGGCATCACCCACCTCGGCGAGGGCGTCTCGCCGCTCGCCACGGTGAGCGTGGGCGGCGGCAACGGCACCGGCGACGGCACCGAGGGCGCCTGGCGGGACACCGTCTTCGGCACCTACCTGCACGGCCCGGTGATGGCCCGCAACCCCGCCGTGGCGGACATGCTGATCAAGCTGGCGCTGGACGTGAACGCCCTGCCGCCGGCCGACACCACCTGGTACGACGCGCTGCGCGCGGAGCGGATCACCGCGACCCGCCAGCCCGCCTGACGGCGGTCGTCCGGAGCCGGGGGGGCGCCACGCGGGCCCCCCGGCCCCAGCCACAACAAAAACAAAAACACAAAAAACACAGGGCGCGCACCCCCCCCCC
>NZ_JBHUSG010000031.1:0-43080 GCF_042673745.1 Kitasatospora sp. NPDC057015 | reverse complement strand
CCCGTGTTCCGCGCGGGTGGGGCGGTAGCGGATCACCGCCCCCCGCCCGCCGGCGTCACGGGGGTGTACCGGAGCCGGTGGCCCGATTGCGGCGCACCCGGCCCACTGACAATCGAATACGTACGACAATAGGAACGCTGGCCGCACACCCTCCTCGGCAGCCGGCTGCATTACACGGGAGCGCCGACGGTGCCGCTGCCGTGTCGGTCCCTGTCCGGCCGGACACAGGGGCCCGCTATATGCTCGACCTCGTGGTCGGTTTCGAGCAGAAGTGTTCGATCCGCCCAGCGCTTCACCTGACGGCAATCTCCCCGCCACCCCGGCGCGGGAGCGGCCCGGTACGGTGTCGACGTGGTCCCAGCCTGGTAGTCCGGCCGTTCCTCGGTTCTGCTCGGGAGTTGCAAAGCAATGCGTATTGGTGTGCTGACCAGCGGTGGTGACTGCCCCGGCCTGAACGCTGTGATCCGCTCCGTGGTCCATCGGGGGGTGGTCGACCACGGAGACGAGATCATCGGTTTCCAGGACGGCTGGCGCGGCCTTCTGGAGGGTGTCCACCGCCCCCTGACCCTCGACTCGGTGAGCGGCATCCTCGCCCAGGGCGGGACGATCCTCGGCTCCTCGCGAGTCCAGCCCTCCCACCTGCGCGACGGCGTCGAGCGTGCCAAGAAGTACTGCGAGGACCTCGGGATCGACGCGGTCATCCCGATCGGCGGCGAGGGCACCCTCAAGGCCGCCAAGCTGATGAGCGACGGCGGACTTCCGGTGGTCGGCGTGCCGAAGACCATCGACAACGACATCGCCTGCACCGACGTCACCTTCGGCTTCGACACGGCCGTCTCGGTCGCCACCGACGCCCTCGACCGGCTGAAGACCACCGCCGAGTCGCACCAGCGCGTGATGGTCGTCGAGCTCATGGGCCGCCACACCGGCTGGATCGCGCTGCACGCGGGCATGGCCGCCGGCGCCCACGCGATCGTGGTCCCCGAGCGCCCCTTCCACATCGACCGGCTGACCGAGGTCGTCCGCGAGCGCTTCGACCGCAACAAGAAGTTCGCGATCGTGGTCTGCGCCGAGGGCGCCAAGCCCGAGCCCGACACCATGCACTGGGAGGAGGGCGTCAAGGACATCTACGGCCACGAGCGCTTCACCGGCGTCGCCAACCAGCTCTCCCGCGAGCTGGAGCACCGCCTGGGCAAGGAGGCCAAGCCGGTCATCCTCGGCCACACCCAGCGCGGCGGCACGCCCACCGCCTACGACCGGGTGCTCGCCACCCGCTTCGGCTGGCACGCCGTCGAGGCCGTCCACAAGGGCGCCTTCGGCCACATCACGGCCCTGCAGGGCACCGCGATCAACCTGGTGCCGCTGGCCGAGGCCGTCGCCGAGCTGAAGACCGTCCCGGCGGAGCGCTACCTGGAGGCCGAGACCGTCATCTGACGGCGGGCACGTCCCCGTGCAGAACGGTCGCGGCCCCGGGTGAGCACCCGGGGCCGCGACCGTTCCCGGGGCGGGCGCCCCGGTCGAGCGACGGGTCAGAAGCCGGTGTCGTACGTGTAGTGGCGGGTGTGGTCGAGCATGTCGGCCGGGGTGGTGTCGTTCCACGGCTTCATGGTCTCGCCGAGGTCCACCACGTTCGCGGTGCCGGCCGCCGGGAGGTACCCCTGCCCGGGGTGCCGGCGCTGCCACTCGGCCCAGAGCTTGTCGATGAAGCAGTGGTGCAGCCAGAACACCGGGTCGTTGGGCGACATCCCGGTGGTCATGTGCCCGCCCACCCACACGTGCACCCGGTTGTGCAGGTTGACCCCGCGCCAGCCCTCCAGGTTGTTGCGGAAACCCTCGGAGGAGCTGTTCCACGGCGCCGCGTCGTAGGCCTGGATCGCCAGCACGGACTCGGTCTCCGCGCGGGTCGGCAGCGAGGCCACCGCAGTGCCCAGCGAGCGCCGCAGGTAGGTGCGGCTGTCCGGGCGCACGTTGAGCGTCCACCCGCCGCCGCCGAAGGCGAACGGGCCGGTGGTCACCTGGCCGTCGCTGCTTCGGCCGTTGCCGCCGAGGAAGCCGGCGTCCCACAGCGAGGCGCTCGCGGTCCGGTCGGCGGTCCAGTCCCAGTAGGGCAGCGTGACGTTCGGGTCGACGCTCTGCAGCGCCTGCTCGAACTGGAGCAGGAACCTGCGGTGCCAGGGCAGGAACGAGGGCGAGCGGTGACCGACCCGCTCCCCGTTGTCGGTGTCGCTGATGATGAACGAGTTGTGCGTGCTGACGAAGGCGTCGTAGCGCCCGGCCCGCTTGAGCGCGAGCACGGCGTTGACGAAGTCCCGCTTCTCCTTGGCCGTCAGGGTCGCCTGGTTCTTGCGGACTGCCATCAGTCCCCCCTTGGTACGAGTCGGTACGAGTGCATGCCGGACGGCGAGGTTCAGACGAGCGGGACGAGCGCCGCGCCTTGGAGCTCCTGGACGGCGGCGCGGGCGAGCGCGCGCGGCGTGGCGTACGTCTGGTAGTGGTTGACGACGCTGATCCAGGTGCCGTCGGCGTTGCGCATCATGTGCAGCTCCTCGCCGTCGATCCGCACGCTGTAGCCGGCGTCGTGGTGGTGGCCGCCGCCCTGAGCGGGGCGGCCCTGGATGCGGCGGCCCCGGAAGAGCTCGTCGAACACCTCGGACCCCTCGGGGCCGGCCGCGGTGGCCTGCCCGCCGGTCGGTCCGGTGACGCCGAGCACGACGGTGCCGGCGGCGGCCGTCAGGGCGACGGCCGCGCCCTGGAGCATGCGCCTTCGGGTCAGTTCCGAGGCATGGCTGAGCTGGGACATGGATGGACCCCCTCCTGCGCGCTCCCAGGGGTGGCGGGATGCGCGCGGCGAACGTACGGATGAGATGTCTGACGCATCGTCAGTTCGGTTCGGCGGCAGTCGGATCGGCCGGCCGAGCCCGGCGGAGGTTCATGATCGCTCCGCCCGTCCACATCCTCACAGGCCGGACCGGGGCCGAGTAACGGCCGATCGGCGGGGGGTACGGGGTTGCCCTGGTTTCCGGACAATCCGCACACGAAGGCCCAATGCCGCCGGAGGGAAGATCTTCGGAATGTCCGGGCGATCGGCGGACCACCGTGATGATCTTCGGTTTCTCCGGCGATCCGGTGAAGATCTTCCGGTGGAACCGCGAAGGAGTGACCGCCCTCACCCGCCACGGATGGCGCGAAGCCGTGGCCCGGCCCGCCCGCGCGCCGCACGGCGGGCCCGGTGAGCAGTGCCGATAGCGTGGCCGATGGCACCAGACCACGACCGGAAGGTACCGACCATGGAGATCCTCGCCTACGGCGTGCAGGCCGACGAGCGGCCCCTGCTGGCCGCCGCCTTCGAGGGCCGGCACGCCCTGCGCAGCCTCGACGTCTTCCTCAACCACGACACCGCCCCGCTGGCCGCCGGCTACCCGGTCGTCAGCAGCAGCGTCAACGACGTCCTGGACGCCGAGACCCTCGCCGTACTCGCCGGCGGCGGGACCAGGCTCGTCGCGCAGCGCTCCACCGGTTTCAACAACATCGACCTCGAAGCCGCCGCGGCACTGGGGCTCACCGTCGCCCGGGTCTCCTACTACAGCCCGTACGCCGTGGCCGAGCACGCCTGGACCCTGGCCCTGGCCGTCAACCGGCGCCTCGTCCGGGCCGCCGGCCGCTCCCGCGAGTTCGACTTCCGCCTCGACGGGCTGATGGGGCGCGACATCCACGGCATGACCGTCGGCGTGGTCGGCACCGGCAAGATCGGCGAGTGCTTCGCCCGGATCGCCCACGGCTTCGGCACCACCCTGCTCGGCTGGGACATCACCCCCAACCCCAACTGCCTGGACCTCGGCATGACCTACGTCGAACGCGAGGACCTGCTCGCCCGCAGCGACCTCATCAGCCTGCACGTTCCCCTGCTGCCCGCCACCCACCACCTCATCGACGCCGAAGCCCTCGCCACCATGAAGGACGACGCCATCCTGGTGAACTCCAGCCGCGGCGGCCTCATCGACACCGCCGCCCTGGTCGAGACCCTACGCTCCGGCCGACTCTCCGGCGTCGGCCTGGACGTCTACGAGGAGGAGACCGGCCTCTTCTTCTTCGACCGCTCCGTGGAAGGCATCGACGACGACGTCCTCGCCCGACTGGTCACCTTCCCCCAGGTACTGGTCACCTCCCACCAGGCCTACTTCACCCGCACCGCCGTCGGCCAGATCATCGAGGCGACCCTGCACAACGTCGAGGACTTCGCCGCCGGCCGCACCGGCGAGAACACCCTCGTCCCGGCGCCCGGAAGGACCTGACCGCGCAACCAACCACCCGGCCGACCACACTTGCTCGGACTGGCACGAACAGACGACCTCGCGGAGAACTCACCCCTTTCGGGGCGGCGCGGCTGTTCGCAGCGGGTCTCCTGGAACGCCGGTCCGCGACCGGGCCGGACGCCACCGTCTCAGGCGACGGCCGGCACCGGGCCGGGCCCACTCGCGCGTGCGGGTGTGCGGTCAGCCCTTGGTGATGCGGGTCCAGGTGAAGGGGCCGAAGGAGGTGGCGGTGGTCGGGTTGTGGGCGCCCGGGGTCACCGTCAGCTTCAGCCACTCCAGCGGGACGGTGCTGCCGTGGACGACGATGCGGTGGAAGTTCGGCACCTGGTAGCCGGGGTGGCTGTTCCAGGCGTCGTACGAGCAGACACCCTCGTCGCCGGTGCAGGCCGAGCCCTGGGCGAGCGGGTTGTCCGAGCGGTAGACGTGCGAGTCGCCCATCAGCAGCAGGACCGGCTTGCCGAAGGCGGTGGTGTGCGAAGCCAGACTGGCAACGAGCGGCTCGTAGTTGGCCACGTGCGAGGCCGGCTTGCCGTCCAGGTCCCACATGTCGGCCTGGGCGGTGACGACCACGCTGGAGAGGCCGCCGGCCCGGGCGAGGGTGAAGGCGGTGTCCAGCCAGCGCAGGTCGGCGGCGGTGCGGTGGGCGGCCTCGTCGAGCTGCTCCTGGGAGGCGGTCGGCGCCCCGTACCACGGGTCGGCGTCGTTGTTGGAGCCGCCGGGCAGGTTGACCGTGACGAACAGGGTGCCGTTCTTGACCCAGAGCACGTTCTCCACGTACCTGGAGTCCTCGGGGTGCGCCCAGTGCGGCAGTTGGGCCTGCGACAGGACGCGCAGGGTGTCACTGCCGAGGGTGTGGCCGGGCCGGGCGAAGAACGTCCGGCGGACCAGGTCCAGGTTCTGCACGGGGTTGCCGGCGGCGTAGTCGACGGGCCGACCGGTGGCCGGGTCGAGGACCGGATCGATCAGGCCCGTGGCGGCGTTGTACTTGCCGCCGCCCTCGGCGGCCTTGTGGCAGTCGGACCACTCGTTGTCGCCGGGCGTGTAGACCAGCGGGTCGGCGAAAGTCTTCCAGAGCGCGGCGATCGACTGGTCGTACGCCTCGGTGCAGTACTGCTTGCCGGAGTGGATGTCGCCCACGTGGATCACGGTGCTGACGTCCCGGTCGGCGTTGACGGAGGCGATGAACGCCGGCGTCGCCTCGAACTCGGACGTGTCGCTGGGCGAGGTGCCGTACGGGGCGTCGCCGAACACGGCCAGCGTGAACGGTGCGCGGGCGCCGTGCGCGGCGCGGCCGTCGTCCGCCGTAGCGGCGGTGGCCGGCACCACGGTCATCGCGAGGGTGAGGCCCGCGGCCGCACAGATCCTGCTGAACATGTTGTCTCCCGGTGGGTGGCCCGATTTCGGGAAGCAGTATCGACCCGGCCCACGTGATGGCGGGCAACGCCCGGATGAACGGGAGTTCAAGAGCTGACAGGGGCCCGCCGGGGCTCGAACGCGGTTGCGCTCCGCAGGCGCCGGACAGGCCGGCTAGGGCCGGACGCGCCTGGTGCCGGCCGGCTCCGTCGTCTCCGGCTCGTGGACGGCGAGCGTGAGGCGCCCCCGAACGTCCGTCGTGGAGACGTCGACCAGGATCGTGCTCCCCTCGTCGAAGTACAGCGTGAACAGCGGTTCCAGCGCCATCAGGAAGTCGAATCCCTCCTGGTCGGCCTCGGACAGCGGAGGATCGAAAACGGCGTCGCATCTCCACTCGTCGCCGGTCGTACGGACCGTCACGCGTACAGCGAACCGGCCCAGGCAGGTCGATCGATTGGCCCACCACTCCAACACGGCGTCGTCTTCCCGGATATCCACGTCCCCATTGTCACGGGTACCCGTTGAGGTGCGGTCAGGTACGGGGGGCGAGCACCCGACCGGCTTCGGTGACCAGTGCGTCGCAGACGAGCTTCGACTGGAGACGCAGGTGCTCGGCGTCGGCGAGACTCTCGGCGTCCCGGATCGCGAACGTCGCCCCGACCGCGCGCTCGGCCGCCTCCGCCAGCTCCGGACAGATGATCCGCAGGGTGATGCTCGGACCCGTGACCGCGCTACGGGTCTGGTGGACGGCCGGGGTGTACTGCTCGTCGGCCGCCGCGACGTCCCCGGTCAGGGCGAGGACTCGGGCCCGCCCCCTGGCGCGCACCAGCTGGGCGCGGCGATGGTCGCCGAGCGCCGCCACCAGCGCGGTCACGGTGCTCAGGACCTCGCTGCGGCGGGACTTGGCGTCGGCCACCGCCTGAGCGGCACGGGCGGTACGACTGTGCATCCAGCCGGCGAGCAACGTCCCGGCGAGGGTTCCCGCCACCGCCACCACACTGGTGCCCACGGTGACCCACATGCTGATGTCCATCATCTGATCCTCTCCCCTAGTTCGACGAACCACTCCTGACGTACCGACGGATCTGACGCCCTGCTGCCCGGCTTCGCCTCACGACGGAACACGAAGGTGCCCGGGGTCGCGGACTCCCGACCGCCCGCGCCACGACGCCTCAACGCCTCAACGCCTCAGGCTGCCGCGGTGACCCTCCCGCTCGACCCGGACGTGCCGTCGGACTGCCCGTTCGCACTGATGGACATATCGCCAACTCGTTTTGTTCGCAAAGCTATTCGGACAGAAAGAGGAAACGGGAAACCCGACCGATCGCCGCTTTGCCCAGTCGATCGCATGCCAAGATTCAGGCGGAAGCGAGGAAAGACCGCTTCCGACCCTCGACACGGTGGACGTCCGGGCGGTCGGAGCCAGAAACGGGGTTGGCATGCACACGTCTATAGCGCCGTCCAGTGAGTTCGGCCCGGAACTCCGCAGGCGACGGATCGCCGCCGGGCTCACCCTCACCCGGCTCGCCGAACTGCTCAGCTACAGCAAGGGGCACCTCAGCAAGATCGAACGCGGTCACAAGGCGCCCCCGCCCGAGCTCGCCCGCCGCTGCGACGCGCACCTCGGCGCCCAGGGCGAACTGGAGCGGCTCCTGCCGACCGAGCCCCGGCGCACCCGTCCCGACCGAGACACCGGAACCGCCGAGAAGGAACCACCGCGGCGGGGCGAAGGCGAAGCCGGCTGGGCCGCCGGGCTCGGACGGCGACAACTGCTCGCCGCAGGGGCGACATCGCTGTTCGGTGCCGGGCTCGCCGCCGCCGCTCCGCCGGCCGCCCTCGGCGCCCCCGCCCCCGCCCCCGCCGCCGGCGGCGAACCGGCGACGGAGTCGGCACCGGTCGAGATCTTCCGAACCCAGTTCGACCAGATGCGGCGCCTCGGTCAGATCAGCGCACCCGGCACGCTGCTCCCCCTGCTCACCGCCCAGACCCGCACCCTCGGTGAGCTCGCCGGCCAGGCCGACACGGTGAACCGCGGCCGCCTGCTCGTGCTCGCCGCCCGGTACGCGGAATACGCGGGGTGGATGGCCCAGGAGGCCGGCGACACCTCGCTGGCGCTTCGCTGGACCGCCCACGCCGTGGAACTCGCGGAGGCCGGCGGCGACCGACATCTCGCCTCGTACGCCCTGGTCCGCCGCGCCCTGGTCACCTTCTACGCGGGCGACGCGGCCCGGACCGTGCAGATCGTCGAACCGGCGCAGGCCGGCGGCCTGCCGCCGCGGATTCGGGGCCTCGCCGCCCAGCGAGAGGCGCAGGGCCACGCACTCGCCGGGGACTCCTACGCCTGCCTGCGCAGCCTCGACCGTGCCCGGGAGCTCCTGGCCCGGGCCGACACGGAGGACGGTGCCGGCGCACCCGTCCTCGGCACCACCCATCTGGCCGACCCGGCCGCCATGGTCACCGGCTGGTGCCTGTACGACCTCGGTCGCGCCGACCGGGCGGCCGAGGTGCTCGACCGCGAGTGCCGGAGGATTCCCGCCCATGCCGTCCGCAGCCGGGCCCGGTACGGGATCCGGCGCGCCCTCGCGTACGCCGCCGACGGCGAACCGGACCGCGCCTGCGAGCTGGCCTCGGACCTTCTGCCGCTGGTTCCGGCGCTGCGGTCGGCCACCATCCAGGCCGACGTCCGGCGGCTCGCCCGCGAACTGCACCGGTTCCGCTCGGGGCGGAGCGTGCAGAACCTCCAGCCCCTGCTCGCCGGCGCACTGCACCCGTAGCCCGTACGAAGACCGATCGGCCCACGGCCGCTGTCCGCCCGTCACTCACCGGAGAGGTATCCAGCCATGCCCGACATCTTCGTCAACTACCGCACCGACGACGAGGACACCACCGCCACACTGATCGAGCGCGAGCTCTCGCGGCGTTTCGGCACCGACCGCGTGTTCCGTGCCAGCAAATCCATCGGAATCGGCCAGGCCTTCCCCCGCGAGTTGCTGACCGCCGTCCGCCGCAGCAGCGTCCTCCTCGCCGTCATCGGCCGGCACTGGAGCGCCGCCCGGACGGCGGACGGGCGACGCGCGCTCGACGACCCGGAGGACTGGACCCGCAGGGAGATCATCGAGGCCTTCGAGAGCGGCGCCCTGGTCGTCCCGGTGCTCGTCGGACGCACGACGCGGCTCGACCGGCACGAGCTGCCCGCCGAACTCGCCAGGCTCGCCGACTGCCAGTACCGACGCTTCGACAACCGCGACGCGGAGTCCGGACTCAGGCGCCTCGGGGACGACCTCGCCGAGGCGGTCCCCCGGCTGGCCGAGGCCGAAGGGCGGATCACCCGGGAGCTCGGTGGCGACGAGAGCCTTCGCGCGGACGGCCGGACCGACGGCGGCACGGTGCAGATCCGGGACTACCGGCACGAGCAGAGCGGAGGCGTCGGCGCCGTGGGCGGCGACCTGGGAACGTACATCAACCACGCCGGCGGACCGGTGCACACCGGGAGCGGAACGCAGCACAACACCATCCGCAACGGGGGCGTCGAGTTCCACGGTGACGGCAGCAACTACGTCGAACGCGGCACCGTCACCAACGACTTCGGCGACCGGCGCGACCGTGGGGAGCGGCGGCGGTGACCGACGGCGGGGACACGACGTGGATCGGCAACGCGGCGGGACAGACCCACACGGGGAGCGGGGCGCAGAACAACTACTACTACTTCGCGGCCGAGCGGCTCGTCCGCGGTGGCGGCGATCCGGTGCGGATGGCGGTCGACCGGCGCGTGTGGTTGAGCCGGCGCTTCGTCCCGCCCCCCGGGTACGGGGACGCGGCCGAGCGACTGGAGGATCCCGGTACGGCGGTTCTGGTCTCCGGCGCCGCCGGCAGCGGCCGTCGCACCGCCTGCGTCGTCCTGCTGCATCACGCGGGCGGGCGCACCGACCCGTTCCGCGAGGTCGCAGCGGACGACGACCGACCCGACGAGCCCGCGCGACTGGCGGGCGGCGAGCGCGTCCTGATCGACCTGTCGAGCGCGTCCGACCAGGAACTCGTCGATGCACAGGGCCTGATCGCCTCGTACTGGAGCAAGGTCGAACAGATCGGCGGGCGGCTCGCGGTGGTCCTGCCCCGGGAGCGCGAACACCTCCTGCAGTCGGACCTCCGCCAGTTGCTGGTACGGATCGGCCGCCCCGACGGCGGCGAGGTCCTGACCCGCCACCTGGGCCGGGCCGACGTCAAGGTGTCGCCTGCGGAGCTGCACCGGTCGGCCGTGGGCCGGCTCCTGGCGGGCTCGCCCATGGGGGAACTGCAACGGCTCTGCGACCTGGTGGTCGAGGCACGGTCGCAGGGAGGTCGCTTCGACGTCTGGGCCGCGAAGGCCGTCGCCGCCCTGCTGCAGCGCGACGACGAGGTGGCCGAGCACATCGCCGCTCTCACCGACGGGCGCCAGCGGGCCCTGCTGTTCACCGCGGCGATGCTGGAGGAGGCGCCGGCGGACGCGGTGTTCCGGCTCTCCACCCGGCTGTTGACGACGCTCGGCCACCCGGAGGACGAGCGGCCCCGGCTCGACCGGACCGATCTCACCCAGCGCCTGGCGGAGCTGCGGGTGAAGGTGAGCCAGGGGCGGATCCACTTCGACGCGCTGGCCTACGGCCAGGCCGTCCGCTCCCACTTCTGGCTCTACTACCCGGACCTCCGAGCCGCGTTCGGCGCCTGGGTCGCCGAGTCCGTCAAGGGCCCACCGTGGCTGGACCAGGCCGAACGCCGGAATCTGGTCGGCCGGTTCACCGAACAGGCCCTGAGAGCCGGCGACGTCCACGTCCTGACCGCGCTGGTCGAGTCCTGGGCGAAGGAGGCGAGGTTGCTGCCCGAGGCGATGGCGGTACTGGACCAGGGGCTCAGGGACGAGCGGTGGGGCGCGGCGTTCCGGATGAGGATCTACGACTGGTCGATGGAGACGCGGCTACAGCCGAACCTGGTGCGAGGCCTCGCACGGATCTGCGCCGACGTGATGGCACCGCACCACCCTGACCAGGCACTCGTTCGCCTGCACCAGCTTGCCCGGCGGGAGTCCGCGGGCGCCCCGCGCTACGCCCTGGAGGCCCTGCTCGAACTCGCCGGCGGGGAGGGGCCGTTGTTCGAGAAGCTGCTCGGTCGCGTGTGCGAGGGAATGGAGCGGCGGGATCCCTGGCGCCGGGATGCCGGGATCTTCCTGCGGCTGGTCGCCCCGCTCCCGTCCGAGGCGCGGCGCGAGGAGTTGGTCCGCGGCTGGCGCGGGGTGTTCGCGGTGGCGCCGGTGGAGGTGTGGTCGTCCGGGATCGGGGCCTGGCTCTCGGCCGCCCGGCACCGGCGGGACGGGGGCGCGTGGCTGATGGGGATCCTCATCGACGCCGCCGACGGCGGGATCGAGCTGCTGAGCCGCTGCTACCTGCTGGCGTACGACTGGGCGGGTGCCCCGGACGACGCACCGGGTCCGGTCGGCCGAGCCGACGTGGCGGCGCGCTTCTGCCGCGAGATCGACCGCGCCCAGGGCATCGAGCCGCTGGATCCGGCCCCGGTCGGGGCGACCGAGGGGAGCCCGGGGTGAAGGTCACGGGGAAGACGCCGATTGTCGGCCTGGCGCTCGCAGCGGGCCTGATGACCGTGGTTCTCGGTGCGGCGGCGAAGTGGCCGCTCTGGCTGTGGGCGGCCCCGGCGGTGGTCTCCGTGGTGCTTGCGGTTCTGCTCGCGTCGGCGCCGTCACCGGAACCGGAACCCGAGCCCGAGCCCGAGCCGGAACGGGTGGACCCGGACGAGCCGCCGTGGGCGGAGACCAGAGTGGACGTGGTGGCGCTGCCCAGTCGGGTGCCGGACTACGACTTCCACTTCTCGGCGACGGTGTGGTGGCGTCCGGTCCCGGGGGCGAGCGGCCCGGTGCACGCGGACCCGGCCAGTCTGGCGATCGAGGCGGTCCTGACCCGTGCCCGCGAGCTGACCGAGCGCGAAGTCCCGCAGCGGCTGGACCTGGTCCTGCACCGGCTGAACGGCGTGCTCGGCACGCAGATCCGGGACGCGTCCGGGCTCGTCGAGGCCATGGGCGGCCGGGTCGAACTCAGGCTCTCGGAGGAGGACCGGGACAGGTTGGGCAAGCTGTCGGAGGTACGCAAGACCGAGGAGGTCCGGGAGCACGAGCGGCGGCACGAGCAGAGCAGGCGGGCCTACCTCGGCGACGACGTCCTGAAGTCGCCCGGAAGCGCGGTGGTGTGGTGGTTGGCCCGGCACGAGGACAAGGTCACGGAGGCGGTCGACATGATCGGTCCGCTGGCGCAGCTCTCGGCCGCGGCCAACGACGAGGCCGTGGACGACCTGTACGAACACCTCGTCCCGAGGCCGACGCGGCCGCACGCCATCCCGTTCCTGGACGAGGTGGCGCCCTTCCGGCGCCACCGCGACGACGGCGGGGAGGCCGGTGCCGGGGCCCGGCCGTCGAATCCCGACGGGCCGTCCGGACCGAGCCGCGGGCCGCTGGTGGTCGGGCCGCTGAACCAACTGCTGGACGACGTCGAGCTGGCGAAGGAGTCCCCCGAGCGGGAGGTCTACACCCGCCGGGTGGCCCAGATCACCGACGCGACGGGCCGGCCGGAGCACGCCCGGCTGATCCGGGAGGGCCTGCTGGGCGAGGAGGGAGGCGGCCCCCCGCCCGTACCCGGCCGGCGACAGCCCGTCGCGGCCCCGGACGACGGGCACGGCATGCCGGCAGGGCCCGACCGCGGCACGGCCGTGCCCGAACCGGATTGTCAGTCCCCCGCCGTACCATCTGCGCCATGAGAGCCTCCGGAACGTTCACCGTGAAGTCCTTCGTCCCGGCCGACCTGGTGCCCTCCCCCGCGGTGGCCACCGGGGTCCCGGTCGGTGTCGCGACGCTGGAGAAGGCCTTCGAGGGGGAGGTCGTCGGCCGCTCCACCACGCTGTTCACCGCCGCCTTCGACCAGGAGACCGGCGTCGGCACCTACGTGGCCATGGAGTCCTTCGAGGGCTCGCTGAACGGGCGGGGAGGCGCCTTCAACTTCGCCCACTCGGGGACGACCAGCGGCACCGACCGGACGGACGAGTTCTTCGTCATCGTGCCCTCCAGCGGCACCGGGGAGCTGGCCGGGATCAGCGGCGCCGGCGGCCTGGCGGTCGAGGCCGACGGCACCCACCGGATGTGGTTCGACTACGAGATCGGCTGAGCGGGGCGGGCCGGGGCGGCGCTGGTCCTGGGGACCGGGGCGGGTGCGGAGGCCGGGGGCGGGTGCGGTCCCGGTGTAAGCCCCGCCTAGTCTGTATGCCTAAGCAAAACGGACGAACCGGACCGGTGCGAACCGCGTCGATGGAAAGCAGGACCCGCCGATGGGCGACGGTATGGCAGGGATGCACCACGGGGGCACGGGGGCGCTGGGCCCCTTCTCACTCTCCTCGGCGCTCACCTGGTCCCCCGACTGGGTGTTCCTGATCGCCGCCCTGGCCGGCGTGGCCCTCTACGCCGCGGGCGTCGTCCGGCTGCTCCGGCGCGGCGACCGCTGGCCGGTCGGCCGGAGCGTCGGCTGGCTGGCCGGCGTCGGCGGGGTCGTCCTGGTGACCTGCACCGGGCTGAACGACTACGGCATGGTGCTGTTCAGCGCCCACATGATCCAGCACATGGTGCTCTCCATGCTGGTGCCGATCCTGCTGCTGCTGGGCGCCCCGATCACCCTCGCCCTGCGCGCCCTGCGCCCGACCGGCAAGGGCCGCCCCCGCGGGCCGCGCGAGCTGCTGGTGGCGCTGCTGCACAGCCGGTACGTCAAGGTGGTCTCGCACCCGGCGTTCACCATCCCGCTGTTCATCGCCAGCCTGTACGGGCTGTACTTCACCCCGCTGTTCGACTACCTGATGCAGTACCGCCTCGGCCACATCGCGATGATGGTGCACTTCCTGGCCGCCGGACTGCTCTTCTTCTGGCCGATCATGGGCGTGGACCCGGGACCGAACCGGCCGGGCCACGTGATGCGGATCATCGAGCTGTTCATGGGCATGCCCTTCCACGCCTTCTTCGGCGTGGCGGTGATGATGGCGAGCCACCAGCTGGTCACCACCTTCACCACGGCGGGCGCACCGCCCGGCACCGACCTGCTGGACGACCAGAAGCTCGCCGGCGGGATCACCTGGGCCTTCGGTGAGATCCCGACCGCGATCGTGCTGATCGCGCTGGTCTTCCAGTGGATGAAGTCCGAGGAGCGGCAGGCCCGCCGGCGCGACCGGGCCGAGGACCGCAGCGGAGACGCCGAGCTGAACGCGTACAACGACTACCTCGCCTCGCTCGACCGGCGCGGCCGGCAGCCGGCCGCCGGCGCCTCCGCCACCCCGGCCACGGCGCCCGCGCCCGCGCCGTCCCCGGTCACGGACTGACCGCGGCACCGCACCGACGACGGTCGCGAACGGACGGCGACCCCCGCGCGGCCCGGGCCGCCGACGCCAGAAGGAGCCCCCGCCACCCGGCGGGGGCTCCGGCGCGTTCGGGCCGGCGGAGCCGTACGCTCGGCGACGGAGGGCAGCGCGGCGACGGCCTCAGCGATGGCGACGGGACGAATATTCGCTGGGGGCGGCGGCGGTGAGTGTGTAGCGTCCCGGGGCATGAGCTGGCTGCCCGCAGACTTCGTCCATCCCGTCCGCACCGAGGTGCTCGACGGCTACCACCTGCGCCCGATCAGGGCCTCGGACGTGGACCTCGACCACCCGGCCGTGATGGGCTCGCGGGAGCGGCTGTGGTCGATCTACGGCGAGGCCTGGGGCTGGCCGCCGGCCACCATGACCCACGAGCAGGACCGCGAGGACCTGGCCCGGCACGAGGTCGAGATCGAGGCCCACCAGTCGTTCAACTACGCGCTGTTCGACACCGCCGAGTCCGCGCTGCTGGGGTGCGTGTACATCGACCCGCCGGAGAAGCCCGGATCCGACGCCGAGATCAGCTGGTGGGTGGTCGACGAGCTCGCCGGTGGCGAGGTCGAGGAGGCGCTGGACGCGCTCGTCCCGGCCTGGATCGCGGAAGCCTGGCCCCTGCGGGCCCCCCGGTACGTCGGCCGGGACATCTCCTGGTCGGACTGGATCGCGCTGCCCCCGCTCGGCTGAGCCCGCGGCGGGCCCGCATCCGTTCACCAGTTCGTCGTCGCCCCGGACGGCCGGCCACTCGGCCGGGTGAATGCGCAGGTCGGCGCGTGCCCCTGATCAACTCGCTTCAGTTGGCGTTGGGTCCGACGTATGCGAATTCCTTTTCAGGAGCATGGATGTCCAACTCGCACGACAATGTGACCAGTTCTCCACGGGTCGGTTCGCCCGGACTGTTCCGCCGCACCTTCCTCGGGTCCGCCGCTGCCGCCGCGGCCGTCGCCGGCGCCGTCGGCCTCACCGGGAACCGCGCCTCGGGAGCGCCGCGGACCGCTCCCGGCGGGCGCGGCGTCGATCCGGAGGTGAGCCGCGACCTGGCCCGCAAGATGCTGCTGGTCGGGGAGAACGGCGAGGACCTCACCCTGCAGTACCTGCGGATCCTGATCGACGGCCGGCTCCCCCCGCGCGCGCCGCGGAAGAAGGTGCTGATCGTCGGCGCCGGTGTGGCCGGACTCGCCGCGGCGAGCCTGCTCAAGCAGGCCGGCCACGAGGTGGTGGTCATCGAGGCCAACGCCAGCCGCGTGGGCGGCCGGGTGAAGACCTTCCGCACCTTCAAGGACAAGGCCCTGTACGCCGAGGCGGGCGCGATGCGACTGCCCGACTTCCACCCGCTGGTGCAGGCCCTGGCCGACAAGCTCGGGCTGAGGCGGCAGCTGTTCTACAACGCCGACGTCGCCCCGGGCGCCGAGCCCACCGGGTCGGTCCCGCCGGTGGTCTACCGCTCCTTCACCGGTGAGACCTGGTCCAACGGCAAGGACGACCTCAGCTTCAAGGCGCCCAAGCTCGACGGCCGGCGCCTGATCCGGGTCAACGGCATGACCACCAGCAGGAACGCGTACGCGCAGACCCCGGAGAAGGTGCACAAGACCTTCGGTGCGGACACCGGCAGCCGGACGATGTCGGACGCCGTCACCGAGGCGCTGAAGCCGGTGACCGTCCCCACCGACGCGGACATCAACGAGCAGATCGAGGCCTGGGCCGCGATCTTCCAGAAGTACGACGACCACTCGACCCACCGCTACCTGGTGGAGGAGGCGGGCTGGGACCTGGCGCGGATCCAGGCCGCGGGCACCCTGGAGAACCTCACCTCCCGGCTGCACTACTCGCTCATCCCGACCCTCATCGACCACGCGGTGATCAAGCCCACCAACCGCTACTGGGAGCTGGAGGGCGGCTCCGACCGGCTGACCGAGGCGATGGCCGCGCCGCTGCGCAACGACATCCGGATGGGCCGGCGGATGACCCGGCTCGTCCAGACCGACACCGGTGTGCGCATCGACACCACCGCCGAGAGCGGCGACGAGGAGTCCTTCGACGGCGCGCCGATCGCCCCCACCGAGTCGTTCGAGGGCGACTACGCCATCGTCACCATCCCGTTCAGCGCGCTGCGCTTCTGCTCGGTCGAACCGCTGATGTCCTACCCCAAGCGGCGGGCCGTCAACGAGCTGCACTACGACTCCGCGACCAAGGTGCTGCTGGAGTTCAAGACCCGCTTCTGGGAGCAGGGCCCGAACGGCTTCACCGGCGGCGGCTGCACCTCCGACAGCGCCAGCCGCTTCACGTACTTCCCCTCGCACTCCCCGGCGGGCTCGCCGGGCGGCGTCGTGCTGGCCTCCTACAGCTGGTCGGACGACGCGATGCGCTGGGACTCGCTGACCCCCGGCGAGCGGTACGCCTTCGCCCTCGACGACATGGAGCGGATGTTCGGGCCGGTCGTCCGGAGCGAGTTCACCGGCGTCGGCGCCACCCAGTCCTGGGCGCGGGCCCGTTACGCGCTGGGCGAGGCGGTCATCTTCACGCCCGGCCAGCTGCACGAACTGCACGCCGCCACACGCACGGTGGAGGGTCGGGTGCACTTCGCGGGCGAGCACACCAGCCTGAAGCCGGCCTGGATCGAGGGGGCGCTGGAGTCCGCGGTCCGCGCCTTCCTGGAGGTCCACCCGCGGTGACCGGAGCGGGGTGGCGGGCGGCTGCGGCCGGACCGCCACCCCGGGCCGTTCCCTCTCCGGAGGGAGGCGCGACCAACCCCGCGCGGGAGGTGCCCGGGCCGGTCCGGCTGGAAGAGTCTCCCGTACCGGGCGAGCGCCCGGCGAGCAACGGGAGGAGCGGCCATGAGGGTTCGCAGGTTCGGCAGCGCACACCGGACGGGACTGCGGTTGGCGACGGCCCTCGTCGCGGGAGCCCTGCTCGCCGCGACGGCGCCGGCCGCCGTCGCGGCGCCCCTCGCCCAGGGCGCGGGCGGCGCGGCGGCGGGAGCCGGCCGGGGCCGGCCCGACGCCGCCGCCCTGCAGGCCGCCCTCGCCGCGATCGTGGACGCCGGCGGCTCCACCGCCGCACTGGCCGAGCTCCGCGAGGCCGGACGGACGACCTGGCGCGGCGCCGCCGGAGTCTCCGACCTGGTGACCCTGGCCCCCGTGCACACCGACGGCCACTTCCGGATCGGCAGCGTCACCAAGACCTTCGTGGCCACCGTCGCCCTCCAACTCGTCGGCGAGGGACGGCTGCGCCTCGACGACACGGTGGAGCACCTGGTGCCCGGCGCCGTCCCCGGCGGCGAGCTCATCACCCTCCGTCAGCTGCTCCAGCACACCAGCGGGATCGCCGAACTGACCGACGACCCGCGGTTCGAGCCGGCGGACGAGGCCGGCATCCGGCGCTGGCTCACCACCGGACGCTGGACCACCTACCGCCTCGCGGA
The DNA here is from genome assembly GCF_042673745.1 of Kitasatospora sp. NPDC057015. Lineage (NCBI taxonomy): Bacteria > Bacillati > Actinomycetota > Actinomycetes > Kitasatosporales > Streptomycetaceae > Kitasatospora > Kitasatospora sp. NPDC057015. Next base: position 25,569 of record NZ_JBHUSG010000031.1, on the reverse strand, counting down.
CCTGGCCGCCATCGGCACGGCGATGCCGCCGACCTTCCCGCCCGGCACGGGTTGGAGCTACTCCAACACCAACTACCTGCTGGTCGCCATGGCCGTCGAGCGCGCCACCGGTCAGCGCTGGGAGCAGGTGGTGGAGCGGCGCATCATCCGCCCGCTGGGCCTGACGCAGACGTCCTTCCCCCGCACCTCGCCCTTCGTCCCGCCGCCGCACGCGCACGGCTACTTCAGCCTCCCCACCGGCCCGGCGGACGTCACGCTCAGGAATCCGTCGGGTGCCTCCGCCGCCGGCTCCGGCATCTCCACCGCCGCCGACCTGGACGTCTTCCTGTCCGCGCTGCTCGGCGGCCGCCTGCTGCGCCCGGCCGAACTGGCGGAGATGCAGAGGACGGTGGAGGTCCGCCCGGGCGTCGGCTACGGTCTGGGCCTGCAGCGGATGGACTCGCCCTGCGGGCCGCTGTTCGGCCACACCGGCAGCATCGAGGGCTTCCAGAGCGCCCTGGTCGGCACCGCGGACGGGCAGCGGCAGATCGCGCTCTCCTACAACCCCTTCGACCACACCAAGGGCGCCGAGCAACAACGGGCGGTACTCGGCCTGTTGGTGAAGTCGCTCTGTCCGGTGAGTCCGACCGGGGGCTCCCCGGCGGCAGGCTGAAGGTCCGGGTGCTCCGCTCGGCCGGCCGGCGGGGGGTCAGGCCTCCGGCGTGATCCGGCCGAGGCGGCGGACCAGTTGCTCCACGGTGTCGGTGGGCGGCCAGGGGAAGTACGGGAGGCCGGCCCGCAGCGTGACCTGGCCGTGCAGGGCCGTCCAGAGCGCGACGGCGTCGCCGAACGGGTCGTCGGACTCCGAACGCCCCGCCTGCGCGCAGCGCTCCAGGCCGTCGACCAGGGTCTGGAAGGCCACCAGTCCGTGCGAGGTGCCGGCGCTCTCGTCCGCGTCCTCGGGCCCGACGGCGACGGCCCCCTCCTCGGGGCCGCACGGGGTCTGGTCCCGCTTGGGCCGCGGGGAGCCGAACAGCAGCCGGTAGCGGGCGGGTTCGCGGGTGCCGAACTCGACGTACGCGGCGCAGCCGGCGAGCAGCGCCTCCACCGGGTCCTGATGGTCGGCCGAGGCGGCGAGGACGGTCTCGCGCAGCTGGGCGAGCGACTCGACGATGACGGCGTCGAGGATGGCGTCCCGGTCGGCGAAGTGGGCGTAGATGGAGGGGGCGGCGATGCCGACCTCCCGGGCCACCGATCGCAGCGTCACGGCCTGGTCGGAGCCGGTGCGGACGACGAGCGCGGTCGCCGCCCGGATGATCTCCTCGCGCAGCCGGGGGCCCTGGCCACGCCGGTTGCGGTGCCGGGTCGGCGCCTGTTCGCCCTGGTCGGGGGCCTGGGCGGCGGGCGCGGGCTGGGAGGACATGACCGTGACTTTACACCTGTGAGCCGATTGGAGTAGCTTTCCCATGAAAGCTTACGGACGTAAGGTTACAGGGGTGAGGAAAGCATGGACTCAGCCGGCACGACCGAACAGGACCAGGGGCATCCACGACGCTGGGCCGCCCTCGCCGCGCTCTGCACGTCCCTCGTGGTGGTCACCATCGACAACACGGTGCTCAACACCGCGCTGCCCGCGCTCGCCACCGGGCTGCCCGCCTCCACCGCGGACCTGCAGTGGATCAACAACGCCTACACCCTGGTGTTCGCGGCGATGCTGATCACGGCCGGCAGCCTCGGCGTACGTCTGGGCCAACGCCGCGCGCTGGCAGGAGGGTTGACGGTGTTCGCGGCGGGCTCGGCGGCTGCCGCGCTGGCCACCTCGCCCGGCCAGCTGATCGGGCTCCGGGCGGTGATGGGGCTGGGGGCCGCGTTCGTCATGCCGGCCACCCTGTCCACCATCGTGACCCTGTTCGGCCCGCGCGAGCGGCCCAAGGCGATCGCCCTGTGGTCGGCGACGGCCGGCCTGGGCATCGTGATCGGACCGATCGCCGGGGGCCTGCTGCTGGAGCACTTCAGCTGGAGCAGCGTCTTCTGGATCAACGTGCCGCTGGTCGCCGCCGCGCTGGCCGCCGTCCTGATCCTCCTCCCCCCGATGCCGGGGCGCCGGTCGGGTCGACTCGACGTCGCCGGCCTGCTGCTGTCGGCCGGCGGACTGGCCGCACTGGTCGACACGATCGTCCAGGGGCCCGAACGCGGCTGGCTGTCCGCCTGGTCGCTCGCCGAGGCGGCTGCGGCCGTCCTCCTGCTCGCCGCCTTCGCCCTGTGGGAGCTGCGGACCCCCGAGCCGATGGTCGACATCAGGGTCTTCGCGATCCCGTCCTTCAGCCTCGCCGGCATCCTGCTCGCAATCACCTTCTTCGCCCTGTTCGGCCTGCTCTTCGTCTTCACCCAGTACCTGCAACTGGTGCACGGTTACAGCCCGTTGAAGGCCGGCCTGGGAGCGGTGCCGTTCGCCCTGGCGATGGCGGGCACCGCCGCCACCAGCGCGCGCACCACCGCCCGGCTGGGCACCCGCCGCACCATCGCCGGCGGCCTCGCCCTGATGTCCCTCGGCCTCGCCGGGGTGTCGCTGGTGGAGACCGGCACGCCGTACGCGGTGATCTCGGTGGCGATGGCCGTGGTCGGCGCCGGCATGGGTCTGATCATGGCTCCCGCCAGCGCCGCGACAGTGAACGCGCTGCCCCGCGAGAAGGCGCCGACGGCCGGCTCGATCAACAGCGTCGTCCGCGAACTCGGCGGCGTACTGGGCATCGCGGTGGTCGGCACGGTCGTCTCGTCCTCCTACCGCAGCGGCCTGGAGAGCGCCCTCCCCGGCGCGCCCTCCCCCGCCGCGGACGACCTGACGTCGGCGCACGTGCTCGCCGGGCGCCTCCCGGCCCAGGCGGCCGACCGACTGCTGACCGCGGCCGACCAGGCGTTCACCAGCGCGATGCACCACGGCACCTGGATCTGCGCCGCACTCACCCTGGCCGGAGCCGTCACCGCCCTGCTCGGATTCGCCCGGTCGGGCGCGGGGGCTCCGACCCCGCTCCCGGCGGCCGCCCCCGCGGTGCCGGCGGAACCGCTCAAGTCCCCGGCCGGCAGCCGGCACTGAGCAGCGGGGCCGGACCCGAACGGCGCCGGCCGGCGGTGCGCAGCGCCGGCCGGCGCCGTGGACAGGAAAGCGGAGTGCCGACGGGAGAATGGGGGACGGCGGCCGGTGGCCGCCGATCACCACCCGCCGGCCCGCAGGGTCCGCGCGGCGAGCGAGGAGTGAGCATGGCCAGGGAATTCGAGGTTCGTCGTGAGGTCGCGCTGCCGGCAGCGCCGCAGGACGTCTTCGAGGCGGTCACGACCGGTAGCGGAGGCTGGATGTTCCCGACGGACACCCCCGCGGAGTTCCCGGCGGACGTCCCGGCGGTGGTGCACCCGCACGCCCCCGGTCACGAGACCCCGCAGGGCGCCGGGGTGACGGCCTGGGAGCCGCCGACCCGGTACGCCGCCGTGACGGAGGGGGACGCCGGCTCACTCGACGCGCTGGAGTACGTGATCGAACCCCGTGGCGAGGCCCGCTCGGTGCTGCGCCACACCCGCCGCGGCGTCCTCGCCGACGACTACGACGCCCGGTACGAGAGCTGCGTCAAGCACACCGACTTCTACCTCCACACCCTCGGCCAGTACCTGCGGCACTTCGCCGGCCGCCGCGCGGTCTTCGTGGACGTCCAGGCCCCGCCGGTCTCGGCCGGACCGGAGGCCTTCGAACTGCTGCTGGACGAACTCCACCTCGACAACGAGGTCCGGGTCGGCGACCGACTGAGTGTGGACCTGCCCGAGATCGGCGTTCTGGACGCCGAGGTGGACTACCGCACGCCGCAGTTCCTGGGGCTGCGCTCGCACGACGGGCTGTACCGGTTCTTCGGGCGCAACGCCTTCGGCGGCCCGGTCGGCGTGACCCTGCACCTGTTCGGCGAGGACGCGGACGCGGCAACGGCCGAGCGGGCCTGGCAGTCCTGGCTCGACGGCCTGTACGCCGCCTAGCCTCGCGCATTCACGAGTGGAACCGTCCAAGGTGCGACCAGAAGGCGAGGCACTACTGACCTGGGACGATGGGACTTGTTCAGGGTGATGGTCACGCTGTTGTCCCGCAGGCCGGGGCGGCCCTGCCGGTGGAGACGGCCCGCACCATCGCCCTGGACAAAGCGCTGTCCACGGCGCTCGCACCCTGGCGCAGGCCATGGGCAGCGCGCGACCGGCGCACGATCCTGCTTGACATGGCCTCACCTTCGCGATGGGCCGGGGCTCGCCGGCCGATTCCCGCCCGACGGGCCGTCACGCGGGATCGAGGTCAGCCCACAGCTTCCCGGCAGGATCCCTGGACGGCCGACTCAACCGAAATCCCCTGGCGGACAGACCGGTTGCTGCGGGACGCTTGGTGCATGGACGTAATTCTGGACGGCGTCACCCCGGTCTCCCGGTCAGTGGTGATCAGGGAGTTCCTGCTCCACTCCGACTTCTACGTCGAACTGGACCGCCCAGCCTTCCTGACCGCGGGTGACCGGGTCACGTACGAGAACCAGTGCATCGTGGTAACCCGCCCGAACGGTGAGCGGCGCACGCATTCGGATAGCAACAGCTACTGGCTCTGCGGACCGCAGACGGCGGCGTTTCTCGTCCTCCGCGGACATTAGCCTCGCGCTCTCAGGGGGTGTTCGAGGCGTGGCTGGGAAGACGCCACCCGACGGTCGTCGGCTGCATCAACTCGGATCCAGTAATCAAGAACTGACGCAGCATCGAACATCTGAGCCCTCCACGATGGCCCCGGCTCCAGGAGACGAAGAGGATGTGCCGCGGGGCGCCCCGCATCACCCCCGACACGACCGTCCGTCCGTCCGACCGACCGACCGACCGACCCCGACAGCTACCCGCCCAGCGCCCGGCGCAGTGCCAGGGCGTCCGGTGCCACCGCCGTGAGCAGTCGGGCCGCGCCCGGGTGGGCCACGCCGGGCAGGACGAGCAGCGCGGAGTCGTCCGTCGGCGGACGGACGGGGCCTGCCCCTCCGTCGGGAGCGACCGTCAGGACCTGGCCCGCCGTGCGGTACGTGGCCAGCACGGCCGGGCCGTCCCAGCCCGGGGCGCCGGGGCCGAGGTCGGTCTGCTGGTCGAGCAGCAGCCGCCCGGCCCGGCGGACGGTGAGCCGGGAGGTGAGCCGCCCGGGCGGGTTCCCGCGGGCCCAGTCGTGGTGGCGGCCGAGGATCTGCTCCTCCCGGTAGTGCAGTTCGGCGCCGGCGGCCAGGGTGATCCGGGTGTGCGTCACCAGGTGGCTCCCGGTGGCGGCGACGACCTGCTCGGGCAGCCAGTCCAGCCGGGCCCCCTCCCCCACGGTGAGGTCGACCTCGTAGTGGGCCGGTCCGGGGCCGGGCAGGCTGATGGTGGCGGCGGCGCTGGTGACCCTCAGCGCCGCGCCCGCCCGTACGTCCACCGTCACGGCGAGCCGGTCGCCGCCGAGCGGGGCGGCCATCGACCCGACGATGACCACGTGGGCGGTCCGCCCCTCGCCCCGGGTGCGGCGGGGGGCGAGCGGCCCGGCGCCCGCCAGCACGGGCAGGGTGGTGCCGCCCCGCCCGTCGGGCTCGGCGGTGATCCGGGCGCGCGCCGTCAGGGCCGCGGGCGGGCGGGCGGCCGCAGGGACGGGGTACCCGGGCGCGCGGTGCCCGGGCGTGCCGGCCGCCCGCTCGCCGCCCGCCCCGGTGCCCGCCTCCGGGGCGCCGGTCGCGAGGGCGCTGCTCATCGGGGCGTACGCCACTCGGCCAGCCGGGCGCGGACCCACCGGGCCACCGGCTCGACGCCGTCGGGCGCGGTCAGCGCGCAGAACACGGTGGGCAGTTCGCCGCGCTGGGCCCTGGCATCGCGGGCCATCACGTCGAGGTCGGCGCCGACCAGCGGGGCGAGGTCGGTCTTGTTGACGACCAGCAGGTCGGAGGTGGAGACACCGGGCCCGCCCTTGCGCGGGACCTTGTCGCCGCCGGAGACGTCGATGACGAAGATCTGGTGGTCCACCAGGCCCCGGCTGAAGGTGGCGGTGAGGTTGTCGCCGCCGGACTCGACCAGGATCAGGTCGATCCGGCCGAGGGCCGCCTCCAGGTCCTCCACCGCCTCCAGGTTGGCGGAGATGTCGTCGCGGATGGCGGTGTGCGGGCAGCAGCCGGTCTCGACGGCGGTGATCCGCTCGGGCGGCAGGACGGCGTTGCGGAGGAGGAACTCGGCGTCCTCGGTGGTGTAGATGTCGTTGGTGACGACGGCCAGCGAGTACTCCTCGCGCAGGACCCGGCAGAGCGCCGCGACGGTGGCGGTCTTGCCGGAGCCGACGGGGCCGCCCAGGCCGATCCGCAGGGCGCGGCGGGCGCCCTGCCCCACCGCGTCGGGGTGGGACGGCTCGTGGACGGCGGTGCCGGCGGTGACCGTGGCGGTACCGGCGGCGCCGGCCGGCGCGGCGAAGGTGTGGCGAACGGGGGCGTCGTGGGGATCGACGTGGTCACGATGCAAAGAGACGGACCTTCCAGGAGCTGTGCTGCTCGGCGTACAGGTCGAGCAGGGGTGCGGAGGTGGCGGGCAGCCGGTCGAGGTCGGGGTGGCCGGCGGCCTCGACGGCGGCCGCGGTGACGGCGTCGAGCTGCGGTCCGAGGCGCGCGAGCGCGGCCGCGACCTCGTAGGGGTCGAGACCGAGCAGCCGTACGCAGGCGGTGGCCGGGCCGTTGACGCTCTCGTAGGCGGCGACGGCGGCGGCCCGCTCGGGGGTGAGCCCGGCCGCGCGGGCGGCGACGCCGAGCACCACGGGCTGGTGGGCGCCGCCGGGGTGGGCGGCGCCCAGCCGTTCGAGGTCGGGGTGCGGCCACGCCGCCCGGGCCGCCCTGAGGAGTTGGCGGCCCAGCCGTCGGCTGGTGGCGCGCAGTGCGGGTGAGGGGGTGCGGGCGTCGGCGGACTCGTCGAGCTCGGCGTGGCCGTGTCCGGCGGCTGCCGCGGCCGCCAGACCGGCCGCGGTGAGGCCGCTGGTGTGCAGGCGGCCGGTGAGGAAGGCCGCCATGCTGGCGCTGTCGTGGACCCTGCCGGCCTTGACGGCGGCCTCGGCGCCGCCGGAGTGGGCGTGGCCGCCGGCCGGGAACCGCCCGTCCGACAGCAGCAGGAGGGCTGCGAGGCTCATCGGGGGCTGCTCATCAGAACAGGAAGTACCGCTGTGCGAGCGGCAGTTCGGTGGCGGGTGCGGGGGTGACGACCTCGCCGTCGATGGTGACGGTGAAGGTGTCGGGATCGACCCTGACGTCGGGCCGGGCGGTGTTGTTGACCATGTGGTCCTTGGTGACGCCGCGGGTGTTCCTGATCGCGGTGAACTGCTTGCCCAGGCCGAGACGTTCGGGCAGGCCGTCGTCGAGGGCGGCCGGCGAGGTGAAGTTGATCGAGTTGCCGGCGGGCGCCCGCCCCTTGGCCCCGAACATCGGCCGCGGCAGCACGGGTTGGGGTGTGGGGATGGAGGCGTTGGCGTCGCCCATCTGGGCCCAGGCGATCTGGCCGCCCTTGACCACCAGGTCGGGCTTGACCCCGAAGAAGGCGGGCGTCCAGAGCACCAGGTCGGCGAGCTTCCCCGGTTCCACCGAACCGATCTCGTGGTCGAGCCCCTGGGCGACGGCCGGGTTGATGGTGTACTTCGCGACGTAGCGCCGGGCGCGGTGGTTGTCGGCCCGGCCGTCGCCGGCGAGCGCGCCGCGTCTGGCCTTCATCACGTGCGCGGTCTGCCAGGTCCGCATCACCACCTCGCCGATCCGGCCCATCGCCTGCGAGTCGGAGCTGATGATGGAGATCGCGCCGAGGTCGTGCAGCACGTCCTCGGCGGCGATCGTCGAGGGGCGGATCCGGGACTCGGCGAAGGCCAGGTCCTCGGCGACGTGCGGGCTGAGGTGATGGCAGACCATCAGCATGTCGAGGTGTTCGTCGACCGTGTTGACGGTGTGCGGCCTGGTCGGGTTGGTCGAGCTGGGAAGGACGTTGAGCTCGGAGACCACGGTGATGATGTCGGGGGCGTGCCCGCCGCCGGCGCCCTCGGTGTGGTAGGCGTGGATTCCCCGGCCGGCGATCGCCGCGAGGGTGTCGGCGACGAAGCCCGCCTCGTTCAGGGTGTCGGTGTGGATGGCCAGTTGGGCGCCGCTCTGCTCACAGACCCGCAGGCAGGCGTCGATCGCGGCGGGCGTCGCCCCCCAGTCCTCGTGAATCTTGAACCCGAGTGCTCCGGCCCGCAGTTGGTCGTGCATCGAGGCGGTGTTGACGGTGTTGCCCTTGCCCAGGAGGCCTATGTTCAGCGGCAGGTCGTCCATCGAGGCGAACATCCGGGCGAGGTGCCAGCCGCCGGGGGTGATGGTGGTCGCCTTGGTGCCCTCGGCCGGTCCGGTGCCGCCGCCGACCAGGGTGGTGATGCCCGAGGAGAGTGCCTCGTCGGCGAGTTGGGGGCAGATGAAGTGGACGTGGGCGTCGATCGCGCCGGCCGTCAGGATCCTGCCGTTGCCCGAGATCACCTCGGTCTCCGGGCCGATCACCAGCGCGGGGTGGACCCCGTCCATGGTCTCCGGGTTGCCGGCCTTGCCGAGGGCGGTGATCCGACCGTCCCGGATGCCGACGTCGGCCTTGACGACACCCCAGTGGTCGAGCACCACGGCGCCGGTGATCACGGTGTCGGGGGCGCCCTCGGCGCGACTGGTGCGGGCCTGGCCCATCGACTCGCGGATCACCTTGCCGCCGCCGAAGACGGCCTCGTCGCCGCCCCGACTGCGGTCCTCCTCCACCTCGATCAGGAGGTTGGTGTCACCGAGCCGGATCCGGTCGCCGGTGGTGGGGCCGTACAGGTCGGCGTAGCGGGCCCGTCCGAGGCGCAGCGCGTGCGATTCAGGCATCGAGGGGCCCTCCGGTCTCGCCGCGCAGCCCGGCGACCTCGCGCCGGCCGCCGATGGGGATCAGTTCGATCTCGACCGGGATGCCCGGCTCGAAGCGCACGGCGGTACCGGCCGGGATGTTCAGCCGCAGGCCGTACGCGGCGGCGCGGTCGAACTCCAGCCCCGGGTTGGCCTCGGCGAAGTGGTAGTGCGAGCCGACCTGTACGGGCCGGTCCGCGGCGTTCACCGCGATCAGCCGGGTGACCGGCCGACCGGCGTTGAGGGCGATGTCACCCTCGCCGTAAAGCACTTGACCGGGCACCAGTTCACCGGACGCCGCCGTACCGAGCGGCGCCGTACCGGGCGCCGGGTCACCGAGCACCGTCCCGCCGGCGGCCGCCCCACCGGGGATCACGTCATCGGGAATCACGCCGACGTCGGAGCCCGGCGTCATCGGATCGGCCCGTGGACGGTGACCAGCTTGGTGCCGTCGGGGAAGGTCGCCTCGACCTGGACGTCCGGGATCATCTCGGGGATCCCCTCCATCACGTCGGCCCGGGCCAGCACGTGGCGGCCGGACTCCATCAGCTCCGCGACGGTGCGCCCGTCCCGGGCGCCCTCCAGGACGTGCGAGGTGATCAGCGCGACCGCCTCGGGGTGGTTGAGCCGCAGCCCTCGGGCGCGTCGGGAGCGGGCCACGTCGGCGGCGACGTGGATGAGCAGGCGCTCCTGCTCATGGGGGGTGAGTCTCATCTGCGCGCACCTCGGGGGAGTTCAGAGGGCGCGGACACAGCGCTGTGCCGCGGGTGGCCTCGGGCGCGCGGGCGTGGTCCGGAGCGTGGGTGGGGATGCGCGGGCAGCACCGCCCGGCGCGACCGCCCTCCGGCCCGCACGCGGGAGGTGGATCTGTGTCCGACACCGTAGCGGACGAACGGCCCCCGGGTCAGGGGGCTGGCCGTACACGTCGGGCATCGGTATGCACGGGGAGCAATTTCTATAACCCGACCGGACCTCCACAATGCCAGGCCGGCAATTGAAAGCTCAATTCCCGCTCAAATCGTGGAACTACTCGCGAGTCACGTAACGAGCCCTCCCTCATCCGGCCACCTACCTGCGGGAATGTACGCGGTGAAAGGTAAATATTCAGTAATGAAATCTATGTATAACCCTATGAATACACCTAGGGTGTGGCCACTCTCCGACTTCCCACCCAACAGAGAGATGGCGCATGGCAACCCTCGATCAGCTTTCCCCGCCCGGCACCGGCACCCCCGGAACCCGGCCCTCCCTCCGCCGCGAGGTGGGCCTCATCGGCCTCCTGTGGGCCTCCGTCGGCTCGATCATCGGCTCCGGCTGGCTGTTCGGCGCCAAGAACGCCGTGGTCGTCGCCGGGCCGGCAGCGCTCATCTCCTGGGGCATCGGAGCGGTCGCCATCGTGCTGCTCGCCCTGGTGCACGCCGAGCTCGGCGGGCTCTTCCCGGTCGCCGGCGGAACCGCGCGCTACCCGCACTACGCCTTCGGCGGTCTGGCGGGCATGTCGTTCGGCTGGTTCTCCTGGCTGCAGGCAGCCACCGTGGCGCCGATCGAGGTCGAGGCCATGATCGGCTACGCCGGCCACTGGGACTTCGCCAAGAGCTTCCTGAACGACAACGGCACGCTCACCACCAGCGGCTTCGTCGTCGCGGTGCTCCTGATGGGCGTCTTCGTCGCGGTCAACTTCCTGGGTGTGCGGGTGCTGGCCCACACCAACAGCGTCGCCACCTGGCTGAAGATCTTCGTACCGCTGCTCACGATCTTCGTGCTGGCCGTGACCAACTTCCACGGCAGCAACTTCACCTCGCACGGCTTCGCCCCCTTCGGCATGAAGGGCGTGCTCGGGGCGATCAGCTCCAGCGGCATCATCTTCGCGCTGCTCGGCTTCGAGCAGGCCATCCAGATCTCGGGCGAGAGCCGCAACCCCAAGCGCGACATCCCGCGCGCCGTCCTCGGCTCGGTCGCGATCGGCACCCTGATCTACGTCCTGCTGCAGGTGGTCTTCATCGGCGCGCTGCCGGTCAGCTCCTTCGCCAACGGCTGGGACAAGCTGGACTTCCCCGGCATCGAGGGGCCGTTCGCCGGCCTCGCCACCCTGGTCGGCCTCGGCTGGCTCGCCTGGGTGCTGTACTTCGACGCGATCGTCTCCCCCGGCGGCACCGGCCTGATCTACACCACCTCGACCTCGCGGATCTCCTACGGCCTGAGCAAGAACGGCTACGCGCCGCAGGCCTTCGAGCGCCTCGACCGGCGCGGCGTGCCGTGGTTCGGGCTGATCCTGTCCTTCGTCACCGGCGTGGTCTGCTTCCTGCCGTTCCCCAGCTGGCAGGAGCTGGTGGGCTTCATCACCTCCGCCAGTGTGCTGATGTACGCGGGCGCCCCGCTGGCCTTCGGCGCGCTGCGCCGCCGGCTGCCGGCCCGCGAGCGCTCCTACCGGCTGCCCGCCGGCGGGGTGATCTCCCCGCTGGCCTTCGTGGTGGCCAGCCTGATCATCTACTGGGCCGGCTGGCACACCCTCTCCCGGCTGGGCATCGCGATCGTCCTCGGTTACGCGCTGCTGGGCGGCTACGCCGCCTACGCGATCCGCAAGGGACTGCCGAACGCTCCCCGGCTGGACTGGCGGGCCGCGCAGTGGCTGCCGGTCTACCTGGTCGGCCTCGGCCTGATCTCCTGGCAGGGCGGCTTCGGTGACGGCCGGGGCAACCTGCCGATGTGGTGGGACATGGCCGTGGTGAGCGCCTTCGCGCTGGCGGTCTACTTCTGGGCGATCCGGGTGGCGCTGCCCGCCGAGGAGATCGAGCGCAACGTCGAGGACATCGAGGTGGTGGACGCGGGCGGCCACTGAGCGGCCACCCCTCCCCCGCCTCCGGGGCCCGCGTCACCCGGGGTCCGCCGGCCCGTCCGGCGGGCCCCGCCGTCGCGCGGCCGCGGGCCGGCGCCGGCTACTCCGCGGAGACGGAGAGGATCTCGTCCTCCGGGAGCTCGACGTACTCCACGCCGTCCACCTGGATCCGCGCACCGGAGTACTTGCTGTAGACGATCCTCGCCCCCACCGCGACGGCGACCGGGTGCGGCCGGCCCGCCTCCAGCGGCCGGCCGGGACCGACCGCCACCACTTCACCCCTACGGGTCTCCGCGTCCGCCGGGGCCGCCTCGTCGAGCGGCTTCACGATCAGGCGGTCGTCCTCGGGCTGGAAGTCGGGCATGGTGGTTCCTCTCCGGTCGACGGCGGCCCGTTCGGCCGGCCCGTCCCTCGATTCTCCCGGCCCGGGCCGTCCTCGCACGGCAGGACGCCCGTGACGGTCCGAACGCGTCCCCGGTACCGGCACGGCCCACCGGGCACGCCGCAGGGCCGGCCCCGCTCGGGACAGCGGGGCCGGCCCGTCACCGGCCGGGGCGGGTCAGCCCGCGTTGACGCAGCCGTTGCCGAAGGCCGGGTTCAGAATGCTGACGACGCCGATGCTGTTGCCGCACAGGTTGACCGGCACGTGCACCGGGACCTGGATGAGGTTCCCGGACAGCACGCCGGGCGAGCCGGCGGCGACGCCCTGCGCACCGGCGCTGGCACCGGCGACGCCGGCTCCGGCGAGCACCACGGCGCCCGCGGCGGCGGTCAGGGCGAGAGTCCTGAGAAGAGCGGTCATGAGATGTCTCCTGAAGCTGAGGGGTACGAAACGGAGCTTCCGGGCCGCGACGACGCGATCACCGGACACTTGCTCTTCGGCAGAACAGCGGCCCCGGACCGGTGTTGGCGGCCCGGTTCACCCGATGCGGTGAACCCGTCAGCCGGACGGCGGACACCCTCGACACCCGACCGGCGGACCCCGGCGGACGAGCGGACCTGGCCGGCGCTCCCCCCGGCGGGAGTCACGGGAGTCAGAGGGTGTGGTCCGGCCAGGGGACGTCGGTGGCGACCGGGGCCGTGCAGTCGACGTCGGGCACGGAGAATCCGTGGAGCCGCCGCACCTCGGTGCGGACCCGGTCGAGGTCGGCCAGGCCGGCGATGGTCTCCGTGCCGGCGCTCTCCCGGCGTTCGGCCACGGCCGCCCGGACGTGGTCGGCCGGTTCGAAGGTGTCCGGGCGGATCCGGCCCTCGCCGTCCGGGGTGAGCGGGGCCGCGCCGGTGAACTGGCCCCACAGCGCGGCGAGCCGGCGGATCGGTGGGACGAGGTCGTCGCCGAGCACACCGCGCGGCAGGCCGGTGTACCGGGCGATGCCGGGGACGGCCCGGCCGATCGGCTTGCGGACCGAGGCGTAGGTGGTACCGGTGGCGGGGTCGGTGCGCCGGGGCGCGGTGGCCCTGCCAAGGAGAATGATCACGAGCCGGTCTCGGGGTGTCCCACCGTCAGCCGCGCCGACGGCGCAGCACCACCACCGCGGCCACCCCGCCGGCGGCCAGCCCGGCCACCAGCAGGTACGGGACGCCGGCCGGCGGCGGCTCCTCGAACCGGCGCAGGAACTCCGGCTCCCGGCGCCGCAGCCGGGCGGACCGCAGCCGCTCGGCCGCGCGCCTGATCCCCGCCAGGCCCGCCGTACCGGCCCGACCGGCGGCGTCCGCGACCCGTCCGGCCCGGCTCGCCGGCCTCTCCGGGTCGTCGAAGGGCAGTTCGAAGCGGTCCCCGGACGGAGCCGCGGCGCGCCGCGGCTCGTGCTGCTCGACGGGCAGGCCCAGCGCTGCCTGGGCCGCCTCGGCGTCGTCTACCAGCGACTGCGGGTCGTGCGCCTCCGGTGTGCCGACGGCGAGATGGGCGTCGGCACGGTCCGCCGGGGCGGTGGGCGTATCGGCACCGCGCGGATCCGTGCCGGCCGGATCAGTGGGCCCCGGATCGGTGGGCCCCGGATCCGCGGTGAACGGATCGGTGCTGAGCTGGTCGGTGCTGCGCGGATCGGTGCTGCGCGGCTGGCTCTCCTCGTACGTCATGGGCTCGGGCCTTCCGGTCGTGGGCGGGTGGCTGTCCCTGACGCCTTGCCGCCCGACGCCAGGGCAAACCCGCGATCCCGGGCGAACCCGGCCTTGCGACGGCCGCGCGGCGGATCAGCGCCGCTCCTCCCGGCGGTCCTCACCCCAGAGGGTGTGGAAGCTCCCGTCCCGGTCGGTCCGCCGGTAGGTGTGCGCCCCGAAGTAGTCGCGCTGCCCCTGCACCAGCGAGGCCGGCAGCCGCTCGGCGCGCAGGCTGTCGTAGTACGCCAGCGCGGTGGCGAACCCCGGTGTGGGTACGCCCAGTTGGGCGGCGGTGGAGACGACCCGGCGCCAGCCGGACTGGGCCCCGGCGAGGGCCTCGCGGAAGTACTCGTCGGTCAGCAGGGTCGGCAGCCGGCGGTCCGCCCGGTAGGCGGCGGTGATCCGGTCCAGGAACCGGGCCCGGATGATGCAGCCGCCCCGCCAGATGGCCGCCGTCGCGCCCGGATCGACGTCCCAGGAGTACTCGGCGCTGCCGGCCTGGATCTGGTTGAAGCCCTGCGCGTAGGCGACCATCTTCGAGGCGTACAGCGCCTGTTCGACGTCCTCGGCGAAGCGGTCGGACGCGGCGCTGTCCAGCCAGGTCTCGGTCGGGCCGGGCAGGCTGCGGGCCGCGGCGCGCAGGTCGGGGCTGCCCGAGAGCGAGCGGGCGAAGACGGCCTCGGCGATGCCGCTCACCGGCACGCCGAGTTCGAGCGCGGTCTGCACCGTCCAGCGGCCGGTGCCCTTCTGCTCGGCCTGGTCGAGGACGACGTCGACGAAGGGCTTCCCGGTGGCGGCGTCGGTGTGCGCGAGGACCTCCGCGGTGATGCCGATCAGGTAGGACTCCAGGCGCCCGCCGTTCCAGTCGCGGAAGATCCCGGCGATCTCGGCGGGCTGCCGGCCGGCGCCGTGCCGCAGCAGGTCGTAGGCCTCGGCGATCAGCTGCATGTCGGCGTACTCGATGCCGTTGTGCACCATCTTGACGAAGTGACCGGCACCGTCGGGGCCGATGTGGGTGCAGCACGGTGCGCCGTCCACCTTGGCGGAGATGTCCTCCAGCAGCGGGCCGAGCACCCGGTAGGACTCCTCGGTGCCGCCCGGCATGATGCTCGGGCCCTCCAGGGCGCCCTGCTCGCCGCCGGAGATGCCGCTGCCGACGAAGTGCAGCCCGCGCTCGCGGAGCGCCTGCTCGCGCCGGCGGGTGTCGAGGAAGTGCGCGTTCCCGCCGTCCACCACCACGTCGCCCGCGTCGAGCAGGGGGAGGAGCTCGTCGATGACGGCGTCGGTCGGCCCGCCCGCCTTCACCATGATCACGATGCGCCGCGGGCGCTCCAGCGAGGCGACGAACTCCTCCGTGGTGAGGCCGGGCACGAAGTCACCCTCGTGGCCGAACTCGTCGACCAGTGCGGTGGTCCGGGCCGCGGTGCGGTTGTGGACGGCCACCCGGTAGCCGTGCCGGGCGAAGTTCCGGGCCAGGTTGCGGCCCATGACGGCCAGTCCGGTGACGCCGACCTGTGCCTGGGACTGCGCTGCCATGAGGGGTACTCCAAGTCGTCCGGGGGTGGGGCGTACGGGCGGGGGGACGCCGCGGCCGGTGGGGGTGCGTCCACCGGGTTCGACTCTGCCCGGGCCGGGGCCGGCCCGCACCCGGACGGACGGCCGGGCCCGGCGGGGCGCGCTGGGCGCTCCGCCGGGCCCGGGGCGGTTCAGCCCAGTCCGAGGACCGTCCGCAGTGCCTGGCCGACGGCCTCCTCCGGGTCGGCCGCGGCGCCGGTGGAGCGCCAGGCCACGAACCCGTCGGGGCGCACCAGCACGGCGCCGTCGGGGCCCACCCCGTGCAGCTCGGCCCAGTCCGCGCCGGCCTCGGGCGCCAGGTCGTCCTCCGCACCGGTGCCCACGCGGTAGGCGTCCAGCGGCACCGCGAGGCGGTCGGCGGCCCGGCGCGCGGCCGCCTGCCAGGCCGTGCCCTGCGAACCGGTCAGCAGGACCATCGCCTGCTCGTAGAGGTCCAGCGAGGAGAGGCGTACGCCGGCGCGCAGCAGCCACAGGTGCGGTGCGCGGCTGCCCGGCTCGCCGGTCGGCCGGAAGCCCTCGGGCACCACCGGCTGGTCCGGGTCCCCGCCCGCCACGGCGCCCTCGGGGTAGCGGTAGCCGAGGGCCACGGCCAGGACGCCGGCCTGCCGGCCGGTGCCGGGCACCGCGTCGTACCCGGGGTGGCTGTGCTCGGCCGAGCGGGCGGAGGCGCGCTCGGCGGTGACCCGGGCCACCGGGCGGCGCTCGGCGGTGTAGCTCTCCAGCAGGGCCGGGCCGGCCCAGCCGCCGAGGACGGCGGCGAGCTTCCAGGCGAGGTTGTGCGCGTCCTGGATGCCGGTGTTGGAGCCGAACGCGCCGGTCGGGGACATCTCGTGGGCGGAGTCCCCGGCGAGGAACACCCGTCCGGCGGAGTACCGGTCGGCGACCCGTTCGGCCGCGTGCCAGGGGGCCTTTCCGGTGATCTCGACGTCCAGTCCGGGGACGCCGGTCGCCGCCCGGATGTGCGCGATGCAGCGCTCGTCGGTGAACGCCTCCATCGGCTCCCCGTGCTCCGGGTGCCAGGGGGCGTGGAAGACCCACTGCTCCTGGTTGTCCACCGGCAGCAGCGCCCCGTCGGCCTGAGGATTCGTCAGGTAGCAGGCGATGAAGTGCCGGTCGCCCACCACCTCGGCCAGCCGCTTCGCCCGGAAGGTGATGCTGACGTTGTGGAAGAGCTCGCCCTTGCCGGACTGGCCGATCCCCAGCCGCTCGCGGACCGGGCTGCGCGGCCCGTCCGCGGCGACCAGGTACTGCGCCCGGACGGTCCGCTCCTCGCCGGTCTCCCGGCTGCGCAGCAGCGCGGCGACCCCGTCGGCGTCCTGCTCGAAGGAGACCAGCTCGGTGCCGAAGCGCAGGTCGCCGCCGAGCTCGCGGGCCTGCCGCAGCAGGACGGGT
The DNA here is from genome assembly GCF_042673745.1 of Kitasatospora sp. NPDC057015. Taxonomy (NCBI): domain Bacteria; kingdom Bacillati; phylum Actinomycetota; class Actinomycetes; order Kitasatosporales; family Streptomycetaceae; genus Kitasatospora; species Kitasatospora sp. NPDC057015. The sequence goes on along the minus strand of NZ_JBHUSG010000031.1, from coordinate 8,754 downwards.
TCCAGGTCGTTCTGGCTGCACAGGCACCAGGAGGACGGGCTGAACCTGGCCAGCTTGCCCCCCGGGTCGATCTCCCGGAAGAGCCACTCCTGGTCGTCGCCGGTGAGGCTGTGCGCCTGCAGGATGCCGTGGTTCTCGGCCAGCACCGAGGCCGCCTCGCGGATGCCCGCCTCGACTCCGGCGACCCGCATCAGTTCCATCGTCCGGACGTTGTTGCCGCGTCCACGCGGGTGATGCGAGGTGCCCGAGTGCTTCTCGACCAGCAGGTGTCTGACACCCAGTCGGCCCAGGAACAGCGAGGCCGACAGCCCCACCAGTGACCCGCCCACGATCAGGACCGGCACCCGGTCGTCCACCTTTGGATTCATCAATTGCTCCAGCCTGTACGGGGGATGCGCGGCCTGGCGGCGTGTTCGCCACCGTCCGCCGACGGGGCCCCGGACGCGGGTGCCCCGTCCTACCGTCCCCCCTCGGCGGGTGGTTGTTCGTGCTCGTCGCTCGGATGGACCGCATATCTCGCGCCGTCCGTGGCGGCGCCGCACGATCGAACTCAGGCCTGGACCCCTGCCCGGACGACGGCCGCCGGTACGCAGCCGGCACGTCCCGCGGGAGACCGTCCCCTCCCGCGGACCCGACCGGCGGTCCGGGTACCGGGCCCCCGCCCGGACTCCACCGCTCCGGCCCGTCGCCGGGCCCCCCGCCCGGACCGCTACTCCCGTCGCCCTCCCGCAGCCGGCCGAGCCACTCGGCGGACCACCGCGGACGCGGCCCCGAACACAGAAAGTGGATCATGACGACTCTGTCCGAACCGCAGCTGCAGCAGCACGCCGAACTCGACGAATCCCGGCTCCGGGTGGTCCTGATGCTGGAGATCCAGGACGGTGCGCAGCAGCGCTTCCTGGACGTGTACGAGAAGCTCCGCCACCTGGTGGCCTCGGTTCCCGGCCACGTCAGCGACCAGCTGTGCCAGTCGATCGACGACCCGCGGCAGTGGCTGATCACCAGCGAGTGGAACGACCCGGACTCGTTCCTGGCCTGGGTGGACAGCCCGGCGCACCGCGAGATGGTCAAGCCGATGCACGGCTGCGTCAGCGACCGGTTCCGCTCGCTGCGCTACAACATCCTGCGCGAGACCTCGGCGAAGGGCGCCACCGGCACCCGCAAGCCCCAGGAGGTGCGGGCCGGCTCGCCGCGGGCGGCCGGCGCGCCCGGCATGCCGCAGGTCACGCCCGGCCCGGACGGGGTGATCCGGCACGCCCTGACCTTCACGGTCAAGCCGGGCAGCGAGCAGAAGGTGGCGAAGATCCTCGCCGGCTACACCTCCCCGCAGGCCGTCGTGGACGAGACCACCAGCCTCCGCCGCACCTCCCTGTTCATGCACGGCAACCGGGTCGTGCGCGCGGTCGAGGTGGTCGGCGACCTGGGTGCGGCGCTGCGCCACGTGGCGATGCAGCCCGAGATCCGCGCGGTCGAGGAGGCCATCAACCCGTACCTGGAGGAGGACCGCGAGCTGGGCAACCCGGAGGCCGCCCGCGCCTTCTTCGCCCGCGCCGCACTGCCGGCCACGCACCACGTCCCGCCGGCCGCGCCGGTGCGCGGGGAGGTGGAGCGCCAGGCGGTGGTCTACCCGGTGAAGAAGGGCAACGGCCCGGCGGTGGCCAAGCTGCTGGCCGAGCAGGACGGGCTGGCGGCGGGCGACCCGGGCAACCCGGTGATCGGCAGCACCGTCTTCCAGCGCGAGGACACCGTGGTCCGCGTGGTGGACCTGCGGGCCGACGCGGGCGCGCAGCCGGCCGCCGCGCTCGGGGTGGGCGGCGAGCGCGAGGCGACCGTGCTCGGCAGCCTGCTCGACCTGGGCGCGGAGGGCGACCTGCGGACCGCCGCCGGGGTGGCCCGGTTCCTGGCCGCCTGCGACATGGGGCTGGTCACCGACCGCCGTTCGCCCGACGCCTGACCCCTTCCGGCACCGAAACCGTCGAACCCACCTGGAGGAACAGCCATGACCACGCAGTACCCACCGATCGTGCATGTCGACGACGCCGCGCCCAACCGCCGGCGGGGCGGCGACATCCGCGCCATGCTCACTCCGACCGTCTCTGGCTCCACCAGCGGGTTCATGGGTCTGGCGATCATCCAGCCGGGCGACCGGATCGGCGAGCACTACCACCCGTACTCCGAGGAGTTCGTATACGTTGTTTCGGGTGATCTGGAAGTCGACCTGGACGGCGTCACGCACAGCATCAAGCCCGACCAGGGGCTCATGATCCCGATCAACATGCGCCACCGGTTCCGCAACGTCGGCGACACCGAGGCGCGGATGGTCTTCCACTGCGGCCCGCTGGCCCCGCGGCCCGAGCTCGGGCACGTGGACACCGAGGAGACGCTGGAGGCCGGCCCGCCGGAACACGCCAAGGTGGCCTCGTGACCCGGCGGGTGGCGATCACCGGTATCGGCGTGGTCGCCCCCGGCGGCGTCGGCGTACCGGCGTTCTGGGACCTCCTCACCTCCGGGCGGACGGCCACCCGGGGCATCACCCTCTTCAACCCGGAGGGCTTCCGCTCCCGGATCGCCGCCGAGTGCGACTTCGACCCGGCCGAGCACGGCCTGAGCCTGGCCCAGGTCCAGAGCGCCGACCGGTACGTGCAGTTCGCGCTGGTGGCGGCCGCCGAGGCGGTCCGCGACTCCGGACTGGACCTCGCCGCCGAGGACCCGTGGCGGGTGGGCGTCTCACTCGGCACCGCCGTCGGCGGCACCACCCGGCTGGAGCACGACTACGCCCTGGTGAGCGCCTCCGGCGCCCGCTGGGACGTGGACCACCGCCAGGCCGAGCCGCACCTGCACCGGGCCTTCGCGCCGAGCACCCTGGCCTCCGCGGTGGCCGAGCAGACCGGCGCCCAGGGGCCCGTCCAGACCGTCTCCACCGGCTGCACCTCGGGCCTGGACGCGATCGGCTACGCCTTCCACGCCGTACAGGAGGGGCGCGCCGACATCTGCGTCGCCGGCGCCTCCGACTCGCCGATCTCGCCGATCACCGTCGCCTGCTTCGACGCCATCAAGGCGACCTCGGAGCACAACGACGACCCGGCACACGCCTCCCGGCCGTTCGACGCCCACCGGGACGGCTTCGTCCTCGGCGAGGGCGGCGCCGTCCTCGTCCTGGAGGAGCTGGAGCACGCCCGGCGGCGCGGCGCCCGGATCTACGGGGAGCTCGGCGGGTTCGCGACCTTCGGCAACGCGTACCACATGACCGGCCTGACCCAGGAGGGCCACGAGATGTCCGAGGCGATCGACCGGGCGCTGGCGCACGCCCGGGTCGAGCGCACCGACGTCGACTACGTCAACGCGCACGGCTCGGGCACCAAGCAGAACGACCGGCACGAGACGGCCGCGGTGAAGCGCTCGCTCGGCGAGCACGCCTACCGCACGCCGATGAGCTCCATCAAGTCGATGGTCGGCCACTCGCTGGGCGCGATCGGGGCGATCGAGGTCGTCGCCTGCACCCTCGCGCTGGCCCACGGCGTGGTGCCGCCGACCGCCAACTACGAGACCCCGGACCCGGAGTGCGACCTCGACTACGTGCCGCGGACCGCGCGGGAGCTGCCGCTGCGCAACATCCTGTCGGTCGGCAGCGGGTTCGGCGGGTTCCAGTCCGCCGTAGTGCTGAGCAGGACGGGGTGAGAATATGACGGCACGTCAACAGGAGCGCCGGGCGGTGGTCACCGGCCTCGGCGTGGTGGCCCCCAGCGGCGTCGGAGCGGACGCCTTCTGGAAGGCGACCCGGCAGGGCGTGAGCGTCCTCGACCGGATCTCCCGCGAGGGCTGCGAGCACCTCCCGCTCCGGATCGCCGGCGAGGTCCGGGACTTCGACGCCGGTACCGCGATCGACGGCCGCTTCCTCGTGCAGACCGACCGCTTCACCCACTACGCGATGGCCGCGGCCGACCTCGCGGTGGCCGACGCCGGGTTCACACCCGACGAGAACGCGCCGTACGGCGTGGGCGTGGTCACCGCGGCGGGCTCCGGCGGCGGCGAGTTCGGACAGCGCGAGCTGCAGCAACTCTGGGGCCAGGGGCCGCGGTTCGTCGGCCCCTACCAGTCCATCGCCTGGTTCTACGCGGCCAGCACCGGACAGATCTCGATCCGCGGCGGGTTCCGCGGGCCGTGCGGTGTGGTCGCCAGCGACGAGGCCGGCGGACTGGACGCGCTCGCGCACGCCGCACGGGCCGTCCGGCGCGGCACCGACGCCGTGGTGGTCGGCGCCGCCGAGGCGCCGCTCGCCCCGTACTCGATGGTCTGCCAGCTCGGCTACCCCGAGCTCAGCCTCGGCGAGGACCCCGCGCGGGCCTACCTGCCGTTCTCGGCCGGCGCCCGCGGCTTCGTGCCCGCCGAGGGCGGGGCGATGCTGATGGTCGAGGACGAGTCCGCGGCCCGCCGGCGCGGCGCCAAGGTCCGGGCCGTGCTGGCCGGGCACGGGGCGACCTTCACCGGCGCCTCCCGCTGGGAGGAGTCCCGCGCGGGGCTGGTGCAGGCCATCCGGATCGCCCTCGACGAGGCGCGGTGCGCCCCCGAGGAGATCGACGTGGTCTTCGCCGACGCCCTGGGCGTCCCGGCGGCCGACCGCGCCGAGGCGCTGGCGCTGACCGACGCGCTCGGCACGTACGCCGAGCGCGTCCCGGTGACGGCCCCCAAGGCCGGCATCGGGCGCGCCTACTGTGGCGCGCCGCCGCTGGACGTGGCGGCCGCCGTCCTGGCCATGGAGGACGGCGTGCTGCCGCCCACCCCCAACGTCACCGAGGTCTGCCACGACCTGGCCCTGGTGACCGGCCACGCCCGCCCGGCCGAGCTGCGCACCGCGCTCGTGCTGAGCCGCGGGCTGATGGGCTCCAACGCCGCCCTGGTACTGCGCCGCGGCAGCGGCGAGCGGAACTGAGCCCGACCGTCCCGACGCCCGTCCGGCACCGCCCGCCAGGAGGCGGCGCCGGCCCGGCGCCGACCGCCCGACCGATCGACGAACCGAGCAGGAGAACAGCCTCATGAGCAACGCCCTCACCCATACCGAACTCGCCTCGCTGATCAGGACCCGGGCCGGCATCACCGTCGACCCGGCGGACATGGAGAGCCGGCCCGAAGCGACCTTCGAGGAGTTCGGCATCGACTCGCTCGGCCTGCTCGGCATCGTCGGCGAACTGGAGAACCGCCACGGCGCCCGGATCACCGCCGGGGCCGAGATGTCCCGCACGCCGGCCGAGTTCATCGACGTCGTCAACAGCTCCCTCGCCACGAAGGCTGGTGCCTGAGATGCCCGGACACACCGACAACGAGATCGTCATCGCCGCGCCCGTCGACCTGGTCTGGGAGATCACCAACGACCTGGAGAACTGGCCGCAGCTGTTCAGCGAGTACGCCTCGGTCGAGGTGCTGGAGCGGGAGGGCGAGAGCACCACGTTCCGCCTGACCATGCACCCGGACGAGAACGGCCAGATCTGGAGCTGGGTCTCCGAGCGCACCACCGACCGCCCCGGGCTCGCGGTGAAGGCCCGGCGGGTCGAGCCCGGGCCGTTCGAGTTCATGGACATCCGCTGGGAGTACGCCGAGGCACCGGGCGGCACCCGGATGCGCTGGATCCAGGACTTCGCGATGAAGCCCACCGCGCCGGTGGACGACAACGGGATGACCAACCACATCAACCGCAACTCCCGGATCCAGATGCAGCTGATCCGCGAGAAGGTCGAGAAGCGGGCGGCCGACGCATGAGCGGCACGTACCGCACGCTGATCGTGGCCCGGATGAAGCCCGACGGCGCCACCGGCATCGCCGACGTCTTCGCGCAGTCCGACGCCGGCGAGTTGCCCGAGCTGATCGGCGTCACCGGCCGCAGCCTGTTCCAGTTCGGCGACGTCTACCTGCACCTCGTGGAGGCGGACCGGCCGCCCGGCCCGGCGGTCGCCCAGTACACCAAGCACCCGGCCTTCCGGGACGTCAGCGAGAAGCTGCTGCCGTACGTCCAGGCGTACGACCCGCAGACCTGGCGCGGCCCGCAGGACGCCATGGCGAAGGAGTTCTACCGCTGGGAGCGCGGCGGCGCCGGCTGAGCCGTCGCCGGTGAGCGCCGGGCCCGAACCGGCGCCCGCACCCCGCAGGGCACCACCGCCGGCACCGCCGAGGGCGCCGGCCGGTCTCCACGGAGACCCGGCCGGCGCCCTCGGCATGTCCGCGCCCGGACCGCCTCCCGGCCGTCGTGCCGGACCGCATCCCGGGCCGCGTCCCGGGCCGTCGGAGCGTTACGCCGAAGTGCTGACGCTTATTCAGACCGTATGGCGCGGCAGCCGGGTGAAGAATCGCGATTGTCCACTCGAAGGGCCCAGCCCGTTACCGTGTCGTGACATCCACAGCTGGCAGCGGCCCGGAATCTGACTGACCGTGAAACGGACGCCCCGTGCGATTCCCCTGGCCGACGCCGTGTCGGCACTCGCACCTCGCGCCGGAAGGACCGACCCTCATGCGTTCTGCACGCACCCTGCTGACCGGAGCGGCCATCGCCGCCACGCTCACCCTGGCCGCCCCCGTCGCCACCGCCTTCGCCGCCGACTCCCCGGACGCGGGCAAGACCCTCACCTGGGAGGAGAAGCAGGCCAAGGCCGCGAGCCCGGAGGGCCAGAAGACCTGGGAGGAGAAGCAGGCCACGGGCAAGCCCGAGTCCTCCTCCACCGAGGAGGAGTCCAAGGCCCCGCACGGCGGCGTGCACACCGGTGGCGGCGGCATGGCCGTCTCCGGCAACGGCATGGCCTCCGGCGCGGCCCTGCTGCTCGGCGGGCTCGGCATCGGCGCGTACGCGCTGCGCCGCCGCAAGCCCACCGGTGCGGCGATCTGACCCGTAGCACCGCCCCGTACGTCACCCTGCCGTGGCCGCCGCCCAGCGTCGGCCACGGCAGGGCGTACGTGGGGCACCGGCCGGCCGGGGCGCCCCCGCCCCGGCGTCCGCCCCACGCACCCGCCGCTCCACCCGCCCGGAATGCGAGGCTCTCTGATGGGTGATCAGACCACGGAGAACAAAGGCGTCCCCGTCCTGCTGCGCGTGGCCATGGCGGCGACCGCCGTCGGCGCGCTGCTCGTCTACAACTCGGTCGACGCGTCGCCCGTGCAGACCCAGCAGGCGACCCCACCGCCCGCGGTCACCGCCGTGGCGACGGCGCCCGCCGCGCCCGCGGAGCCCGCCGCACCGGCGGAGGAGCCCGAGCCCTCCCCCGCCCTGCCGCGCTCGGCGCCGACCCGGCTGAAGATCCCCCAGATCGCCGTGAACGCGCCCTTCACCGACCTCACCCTGGACGCCTCGGGGATGCTCAACGCGCCCGCCCCGGACAACAAGAACCTGGTCGGCTGGTACGCCGCCGGCACCTCCCCCGGCGAACGCGGCAGCGCGGTGGTGGCGGGCCACGTGGACACCAGGACCGGCCCGGCGGTCTTCCTGCTGCTGCGGATGCTGCTGCCCGGCAACAAGGTCGAGGTGACCCGCGCGGACGGCACGGTGGCGGTGTTCTCGGTCGACTCCGTCCAGACCTTCCCCAAGGACGCCTTCCCCGACGCCAAGGTGTACGGCGGCACCGGCCGGGCCGAGCTGCGGCTGATCACCTGCGGCGGCACCTACGACAAGAAGCGCAAGGACTACCTGGACAACGTCGTGGTCTTCGCGCACCTGGAGTCCTGGCACAAGGCCTGAGCCCGTCGCCCCTCCGGTCGTCGAGGGGGGTGCGGTGCCGACCTGCTCGGAGCCGACCGCAGACGGTCGGCCGACTCGGCCTCAGCTCCTGGGCGGCGCGTACCTGGCCAGGAACGCCAGAACATCCGGCAGCGCGCCGTCCTCGAGCAGATCCGCGCCGTGCCGGGTGCCCGGGTAGATCTTGAGCTGCTTACCGGGGCTCGAGGACGCGTCGTACAGCGCCTTGGCGTCGCCGCTGGACGACGGGTCGCCCTCCTCCGCCGCGAGGAACATCGGCAGGTGGCCGAGGGCGACCCTCCTGACCGCGTCCCAGTTTCCGGAGCGTTGCGGCGCGCTCAGCGCGACCACCGCCCGCACCGGGCCGTCGACCGGCGTGACCGTCTTGTCCAGGAGAGCCGTAGCCGTACCCGCCGCGGCGACCTCGACCATCTTCGAGAAGCCCCTGCTCGCCAGGAAGTGGTCGGCCGGGCCGAGATCGTCGAAGAAGTCCCCGCTGCTGGTGAAGGCGAGCACGGCGTAGCCGGCCTTGGTGAAGCCTCCGAGGTAGGGCACCCAGTCGCACAGCGAGCCTCCGTCCTGGTGCCAGAAGACGAGTGCCACCTCGGCACCTCCGGCGTCCGAGTCCTGGAAGTACGCCTGGTTCGTCTTCCCCCGGTCCTCCACGGTCACAGCGCCCTTGCGGCCCTGCTCCTCGGTCAGGCAACCGAACGTCCTGACGGTGGACGTGGCGGCGGTCGGGGTCGGCGCCCCGGGGCCGCCGCACCCGGCCACCAGTAGGACGGCAGCCGAAAGACCCGCGGCCGCGGCCGCGCCTGTGCGCTTCATGATTCCCCCGGATGTGCGCCGAACGGCTCGATGCAGCCGCCGTCAGCACAGTAGGGATCACGGCGCCGGGGCGTCAACGGACTCGATCTTGAGGCGTCAGCGCCGCTGCCCACCCCGGCACCGCCGAACACCGGGGAGCGACACCGAGAAGTGAGGCCGAGGCCTCCTCCGGGCGTGCGGGAGAGCCGGCACCCCGAGGGTGCCGGCTCTCC
>NZ_JBHUSG010000030.1:0-117956 GCF_042673745.1 Kitasatospora sp. NPDC057015 | reverse complement strand
GGGCCAGGTGTCGCCCACCACTGCCGGTGGTGGGCGACACCTGGCCGTCGTCGTCACCGGTCGTCGCCCCGGATACGCGGACCCGCCGTGTCCGGCGACCGCCCCGAGGGAGTGCCGGTCGGCGGTCGGCGGATACGGAAGGGGTCGGGCGGAGGGTCGGGCGGGTCGGGGCGCGGTGGTGGTCTGGTGCCGGACGAGAGGATCCGGGCGAGGCCCCTCGGCTTATCCACGCCCTACGGTTAGGCTAACCTAACAATGTGCTGCGGCCCCGGCCCGGCTCATCCTGCCCCGACTCACCCCGGAGGGCTCGTTGCCGCCTCCCACGCGTCGTCAGACCGTCCCTGCCAGCAGCGCCGGGTCCGGTCGCGGCCCCCTCCGCGCGGCGGTGGCGACATGACGGTGGACACCGAACTCCAGGGGCGCGTCGCGCTGGTCACCGGCGCGGCCCAGGGCATCGGCGCGGCCGTCGCCGCGCTGCTCGCCGCCCGCGGGGCCCGGGTGGTGGCCGCCGACCGCAACGCCCCCCATGCGGGCGTCACCCGGCTCGACGTCACCGATGCCGCCGCCGTCGAGGACCTCACGGAACGGATCGAACGGGAGACCGGGCCGCTCGACATCCTGGTGAACGTCGCGGGAATCCTGCGCCCGTCCCCCGTCCTGTCCATCACCGACGACGACTGGGCGCAGACCTTCGCGGTCAACACGACCGGCGTGATGCACACCAGCCGCGCGGTCGGCCGCCGGATGGCGGCCCGCGGGCGCGGAGCGATCCTCACCGTCGGCTCCAACGCGGCCGGGGTCCCGCGGACCGGCATGGCGGCCTACGCCGCCTCCAAGGCGGCCACCGCGATGTTCACCCGCTGCCTCGGCCTGGAGCTGGCCCGGGACGGAGTGCGCTGCAACCTGGTCTCACCGGGATCCACCCGTACCGAGATGCAGTGGTCCTGGGCCGGCGAGGACTTCGAGCAGCGCGCCGTCGACGGAGATCCGGCCACCTTCCGGGTCGGCGTCCCGCTCGGCCGGATCGCCGACCCGGAGGACGTGGCCGAGGCCGTCGCCTTCCTGGTCAGCGACCGCGCCCGGCACATCACCATGCACGACCTCTACGTCGACGGCGGCGCGACCCTCCGTGCCTGACGGCGGGCCGCACCGTACGTACTCCCGGACGCCCGGGCCCCGCATCGGGCCGCGGCGGCCGGGGCCGATCCGCCGAAGGCGCCCCACCGAACCTCCGAACGGAGCATCATGACCACGGCCTTCGAAGCCCGTGACGCGATAGTGCCGCTGTCCTCCGCCGGCGACCTGCTGGCCGGCTACCGGGCGGGACCGGACGCCGCCTTCTTCGCAGGACCGACCGGCACCCTGCTGGCCGAGGGCGTCCGGAGAGCGGTGCCCGACCCGGCCGACGTCCCCGAGGCGCTCCGCGAGGCCGCCGGGGAGCTCGCCGCGGACGGTCCGGTGCGCCCGCTGGTCGTCGGTGCCATCCCGTTCGCCGCCGACCGCACGGCCCGGCTGTTCGTGCCCGCCGCCGTCCGCTGGGCCCCGCCGCCGGCGGAGGAGCCGCTGCTGCTGCTCGCGCCGCCCGCCACCGGTGTGGTGGCGGCCGCCGCCCCCGCCTGGCAGCAGCAGCCGCTGCCCGCGCCGGTGCTCTACCGGGCCGCCGTGGCCGAGGCCGTCCGCCTGATGGGCCGGGACCCGGACCTGCGCAAGGTGGTGCTGGCCCGCACGCTCGACCTGACCTCGCCCGGCGGCGTCGACCTGCGCACCATGCTCTCCCGGCTGCTCCGGCGCGACCCGCACGGGTACACCTTCGCGGTGCCCGCGGGTGGCGAGGCCACCCTGGTCGGGGCCAGCCCCGAGCTCCTGGTCTCCCGCCGGGGCCGGGCCGTGGTCTCCAACCCGCTGGCCGGCTCGGCGGCCCGCAGCACCGACCCGGTCGAGGACGAGGCCCGCGGGGCCGCCCTGCTGGAGTCGGCCAAGGACCTCGCCGAGCACGCGTTCGTCGTCGACGCGGTACGCCGCTCGCTCGCCCCGTTCTGCTCGGAGCTCCTGGTGCCCGAGCGCCCCGAACTCATCCGCACCGCCGCGATGTGGCACCTCTCCACCACCGTCACCGGCACCCTGGCGGACCCGGCGGTCTCCGCCCTCGACCTGGCGCTCGCCCTCCACCCCACCCCGGCCGTCTGCGGTACGCCGACCCTCGCCGCCCGCGAACTCATCGGCGGCCTGGAGCCGTTCGACCGCGGCCTGTACACCGGCGTGGTCGGCTGGGGCGACGCCTCGGGCGACGGCGAGTGGGTGGTCACGCTGCGCTGCGCGGAGGTCGAGGGGGACCGGCTGCGGCTCTTCGCCGGGGCCGGCGTGGTCGCCGAGTCCCGGCCCGACGACGAACTCGCCGAGACCGCCGCGAAGTTCCGTACCTTCCTGGACGCGGTGGGCCTGGAGGAGGGCAAGTGACCGGGTGGCCGCAGGAGTTCGCCGACCGCTACCGGGCCGCCGGCCACTGGACGGGCGAGCCGCTGGACGCGATGGTCCGCCGGCACGCCGCCCGGCATCCCGACCGGACGGCCGTCACCGACGGCGACCGGAACTGGAGCTACGCCGAACTCGACCGCAGGGCGGACGCGCTGGCTGCCGGACTGGTCGCCCGCGGGATCCACCGCGGGGACCGGATCGTCCTCCAACTGCCCAACACCGTTGAGTTCTTCGAGGTGTTCTTCGGCGCCCTGCGGGCCGGCGTCGTCCCGGTCATGGCGCTGCCCGCGCACCGGCGCGCCGAACTCTCGTACTTCTGCGAGTTCACCGGCGCCCGGGCGCTGTTCGTCCCGGACCGGCACGCCGGCTTCGACCACCGCGCGCTGGCCGCCGAGGTGCTCGCCGCCGTACCCGGGCTGGGCGAGGTGGTCGTGACCGGCGACCCCGGGCCGTACACCCCCGTCGAGGCGCTGCGCGCCGCCGGGCGCGGCGCCGCCCTCCCCGCCCCGCCCGCCGCCTCCGACCTGGCCTTCCTCCAGCTCTCCGGCGGTTCCACCGGCCTGCCGAAGCTGATCCCGCGCACCCACGACGACTACCTCTACAGCGTCCGCGAGTCGGCCCGGATCTGCGAACTCGGGCCCGACACGGTGTACCTGTGCGCGCTGCCCGCCGCGCACAACTTCCCGCTCAGCTCGCCCGGCACGCTCGGCACCCTGTGGGCGGGCGGCCGGGTCGTGCTCGCCCCCGACCCCAGCCCGGGCACCGCGCTGCCGCTGATCGAGCGCGAGCGGGTGACGCTGACCGGCCTCGTCCCGCCGCTGGCACTGGCCTGGGCGGACGCCGCCCCCGCGATCGGCGCCGACCTCTCCAGCCTGCGGCTGCTGCAGGTCGGCGGCGCCAAGCTCAGCGAGGCGGCGGCCCGCCGGCTCGGCCCGGCCCTCGGCTGCCGCCTCCAGCAGGTGTTCGGCATGGCGGAGGGACTGGTCAACTACACCCGCCCGGAGGACCCGGAGCCGACCGTGCTCACCACCCAGGGCCGCCCGATCTCACCCGACGACGAGATCAGGATCGTCGACGACGAGGACCGCGAGGTGCCCGAGGGCGGCACCGGCCACCTGCTCACCCGCGGCCCGTACACCATCCGCGGCTACTGGAACGCACCCGAGCACAACGCCCGCGCCTTCACCCCGGAGGGCTTCTACCGGACCGGCGACGTGGTCCGCCGCACCCCGACCGGCCACCTGGTGGTGGAGGGCCGGGCCAAGGACCAGATCAACCGCGGCGGCGAGAAGGTCGCCGCGGAGGAGGTCGAGAACGTCCTGCTCACGCACCCCGCGGTGCACGACGCCGCGGTGGTGGCCACCCCGGACGACTACCTGGGCGAGCGGAGCTGCGCGTACGTCATCCTGCGGCCCGACGCCGAACGCCCGCGGCCGGTCGAGCTGAAGGCCTTCGTCCGGGCCGCGGGCCTGGCCGACTACAAGGTGCCCGACCGGGTCGAGTTCGTCACCGCCTTCCCGCAGACGGGCATCGGCAAGGTCAGCAAGAAGGACCTCCGCACGGCCTAGGACGGGCCCCGGCCCCGGCACGGTCACGCCCGGCGCGACCGTGCCGCCCGCCGGCCCGCCCCCATCATCCGCACCCGCCCTGCGCCTGGCCCCCAGGAGCAGCCCGGAGCCCCGAGAGACGAACCCATGGCACTTCCCCGCATCTCCCCCTACCCGCTGCCCGGCCCCGAGGCGATCCCCGCGCCGAAGGTGCCCTGGCAGGTCGACCCGGCCCGCGCTGTGCTGCTCGCGCACGACCTGCAGAACTACTTCCTGGCCGCGTTCACCCCGGACGCCCCGCCGCTGGCCCCCGCCCTGGACAACACCGCCCGGCTGCTGGCCTGGGCCCGCGGGCTCGACGTACCGGTGGTGTACTCGCACCAGCGGGGCGGCCAGAGCCCCCGCGAGCGCGGCCTCCAGCAGGACTTCTGGGGCCCCGGCCTGCCGGCCGACGAGCACGCGCAGGCCGTGCCGGACATCGTGGCCCCGGCCGACGGCGACATCATGCTGACCAAGTGGAAGTACAGCGCGTTCGTCCGCACCGACCTCGCCGAGCAGCTGGCGGCCGCCGGCCGCGACCAGCTGGTGATCGTCGGCGTCTACGCCCACATCGGCGTCCTGATGACCGCCTGCGACGCGTGGATGCGCGACATCCAGGCCTTCGTCGTGGCCGACGCCGTCGCCGACTTCGACGAGGAACGCCACCACCAGGCCCTGCGCTGGGCCGCCGAGAAGTGCGCCGTCGTGGTCGGCACCGATCAGCTGCTGGAGGGCAAGTGAGCACCGAGCCCGCCGCCGGGCGCCTGGTCGCCGAGGACGTCAGCCTGCGCTACGGCGAGCGGGCCATCGCCACCGACCTGTCGGTGGCCGTGCCGGACGGCTCCTTCACCGTGATCGTCGGGCCGAACGCCTGCGGCAAGTCGACGCTGCTGCGGGCCTTCGCCCGGCTGCTGAAGCCGGCCGCCGGCCGGGTGCTGCTGGACGGCGAGCGGATCAGCGCACTGCCCTCCAAGGAGCTCGCCCGCCGGCTCGGCCTGCTCCCGCAGAGCTCCAACGCGCCCGACGGCATCACCGTCGCGGACCTGGTCGCCCGCGGCCGCTACCCGCACCAGGGCCTGTTCCGGCAGTGGTCCGGGGAGGACGAGCGGGTGGTCGCCGAGTCGATGGCCGCCACGAACGTCGAGGAACTGGCGGACCGGTACGTCGACGAGCTGTCCGGCGGTCAGCGCCAGCGCGTCTGGCTGGCGATGGCGATCGCCCAGCAGACCTCGCTGCTGCTGCTGGACGAGCCCACCACCTTCCTCGACATCGCCCACCAGGTGGAGGTGCTCGACCTCTGCGCCCGTCTGCACCGGGAGCAGGGCCGCACGCTGGTGGCGGTGCTGCACGACCTCAACCAGGCCGCCCGCTACGCCACCCACCTGATCGCGATGCGCGACGGCGCGGTGGTGGCCGAGGGACCGCCGTCCGAGATCGTCACCGCCGACCTGGTCGAGCGGGTCTTCGACCTGCCCTGCCAGGTCATCGAGGACCCGCAGACCGGCACCCCGCTGGTGGTGCCGATGGCGCCCGGGCACGCGGGCGCCCGCCGGTGACGCAGGCCGTCCGGGAGGGGGTGCGGCGCGCCACCGAGGCCGACGCCGACACCCTCTTCCGGCTCTCCGAGCCGTTCGCGCGCAGCGGCGCGCTGCGCCGCCGCACGATCGCCGACTACCGGTCGGCGGTCGGCGCCTTCCTGGTGGCACCCGGGGTGCTCGGCCCGGACGGCTGCGTGGCGCTGCGCCCGCTGCCGGCCGAACCGGCGCACCCGGCGGCCGGAGTGCTCTACAACCTGTGCGTGCGGGCCGGCCGGCAGGGCGCCGGGCTGGGCCGCCGCCTGGTGGAGGGAGTGCTCGCCGAGGCCGCCGGGCAGGGCCTGCGGGAGGTGTTCACCGCGACCACCGGCGACGGCCGGCTGTTCGTCCGGTACGGGTTCCGGGAGGTCCCGCCCGCCCTCGCCCCGACCGGGTGGGCCGCGGCGCTCGACCCGGCGCGGGCCTCCACGGTGTACCGGCTGGCGCTGCCGGCGGCCTGAGACGGCCCCGCCCGGACTCGGCGCCCGCGCTCTCCCGCGCGGGCGCCGCTTGCCGTTCCGGCGCCGCCGGCCCGTCCGGGCCGCCTACGATCCGGCCCGCCCGCTGCGCCACTGACCGGCGATCAGCCACACCAGGTAGCCGCCTCCGACGATGCCGGTGAAGACGCCGACCGGGAGCTGGGTGGGGGCCAGCAGCCGCTGCGCCGCGATGTCGGAGGCGGCGAGCAGGACGGCGCCGAGCAGTGCCGAGCCGACCAGGTTCGGCCCGGTGGCGCGGGTGAGCCGCCGGACGGCCTGCGGCGCGACCAGGGCGACGAACGGGATCGGGCCGGCGGCGGCGGTGGCGGCCGCGGTCAGCGCGATGCCGACCAGCACCAGCCCGATCCGCACCGGCTCGGCGCGCACCCCCAGCGAGCAGGCCGCGTCGTCGCCCATCTCCAGCATCCGAAGCGGCCGGCCCAGCAGCAGCGCGGCGGGCAGCAGCAGGACGAGCGCCGCCGTCATCGGCACGACGTGCTCCCAGCCCCGGGCGTTGAGGCTCCCGGTGAGCCAGACGGCGGCGCTCTGCGCGTCGCTGAACGAGGCCCGGGCGATCAGGTAGGCGTTCACCGAGGAGAGCAGCGAGCTGACGCCGATGCCGACCAGCACCAGCCGGTAGCCCTGGGTGCCGCCGCGCCGGGAGAGCAGGTAGACCAGCGCGGCGGTGACGAGTCCGCCGACGACGGCGCCGCCGGCGACCGTCGCGGCGCTGCCGCCGATCAGCAGGATCACGGCCAGCGCGCCGCTCGCCGAGCCGACCGTGAAGCCGATCACGTCGGGGCTGCCCAGCGGGTTGCGTGCCAGGGTCTGGAAGAGCGCCCCGGCCAGTCCGAGCGCGGCGCCCACCAGCAGTGCGGTGAGCAGCCGGGGCATCCGCAGTTCCATCACGATGTAGTGCTCGGCCCGGCTGCCGCCGCCGGTCAGGACGTCGACCACGGTGGCGGCGGGCATCGGGAAGTCGCCGAGGGTCAGCGTCCAGACGGCCACGCCGAGCAGGACGGCCAGGACGAGGGCGCAGACCGCGGCGGCCCGCCGGTGCAGCCGCACGGAGAGGCCGCCGGGCAGCCGGACGGCGGCCAGCGGCACCGGTCGGCGGGGAGCCGGTTCGGGGGGCCGGGCGGACGCGCCCCGGGGGAGTTCGACGGCGGTGCGGCTGTTCACAGGTGGGCGATCCTCCGGCCTCGGACCAGGGCGATGAAGAGCGGTGCGCCGATCAGCGCGGTGACGACGCCGACCTGGAGTTCGGCCGGGTGCAGCGCGATCCGGCCGACGATGTCGGAGCCGAGCAGCAGGACGGGGGCGAGGACGGCCGACAGCAGCAGGATCCAGCGCTGGTCCGGCCCGCAGACGTACCGCGCCAGGTGCGGCACGGCGAGCCCGACGAAAGCGATCGGGCCGACCGCGGCGGTGGCCGCGCCGCAGAGCAGGGTGACGGCGACCATGGCCAGCGCCCGGGTGCGGGCCGGGCGGGCGCCGAGGGCGTGCCCCGCGTCGTCACCGAGGGCGAGGGCGTTGAGCGGCCGGGCCAGGGCGACGGCGAGCAGACCGCCGACGGCCAGGAACGGGAGCACCTGGCCGAGCACGGCGGCGTCCACCCCGGCCAGCGTGCCGACCTGCCAGTACCGGAACCGGTTCAGGGTGAGCGGGTCCAGCAGGATCAGGCCGTTGACCACCGCGGTCAGCACGGCGGTGACCGCCGTACCGGCGAGCGCCAGGCGGACGGGTGTCGCGGCGGACCGCCCGGCCGAGCCGAGGACGTGCACCACGAGCGCGGTGACGGCGGCTCCGGCGAGGGCGAACCAGACGTACGCGCCGAAGCTGCGCAGGTCGAGCAGCGCGGTGGCGCAGGCGACGGCCGCCGCCGCGCCGCCGTTGACGCCGAGCAGGCCGGGGTCGGCGAGCGGGTTGCGGGTCATGGCCTGCATCAGGGCGCCGGCCAGGCCGAGCGCCGCACCGACGGCGATGCCGAGCAGGGTCCGCGGGATGCGGGCGTGGTGCACCACGATCCAGTCGTCCGAGGTCGGTTCGCGGTGCAGCAGCACGTGCAGGACCTGGGCGGGCGGGATGTACCGCGAGCCGACGGCGATGCCGGCGACCGCGAGGACGCCGAGCAGGGCCAGGCCGCCGAGCAGCCAGGCGAGCTTGCGGCGGGTGCGGTACGCGCGGTTCGGCGGGCCGTCGGCCGCGCGGGGGGCCGGGTGGAGTGCGGTGGTACTCATGCGTGGTCGGTGTGCTCGTCCTCGTGGTGGTCGTGGTTGGCCACGCCCCGCTTCCAGTACCCGTCGACGTCCACCTGGTCCTTGGTCAGGCCGCGCTCGTTGCGCAGGTGGCGGCGGATCGGCCGGAGGGTGTTGGCCTCGCCGGCGATCCAGGCGAACCCGGTGCCCTCGGGCAGTTCGGCGGCGCGGACGGCGCGCTCCAGCAGGTCGGTGCTGCCGGGGGCGGCGTCGCCGCGGTGCAGCCAGGTGAGGGTGAGGTCGGTGGCGGTCTCGACGACCTGCTCGTCGGCGGGGCCGGGGACCTCGGCGAAGGCGATCACCCGGACGCCGGCGGGCAGCATCTCCAGCCAGCGGGCGAGGGCGGGCAGCGCGGTCTCCTCCGCGGCGAGCAGGTACCAGTCGTGGACGAAGGGGATCTCCTCCGAGCCGCGCGGGCCGAACACGCCCAGGCGCATCCCGGGTCGGGCCGCGGCGGCCCAACCGGAGCCGACGCCGGTGCCGTGCAGCACCATGTCGATGTCCAACTCCTGCACGTCGCGCCGGTAGTGGCGGATCGTGTAGTCACGGGTGATCGGCTCGACCGGGGCGTCCATCCAGGTGTCGTTCTCCACCACCGGCTCGACGGGGAGTTCGGCACCGGGCTCGGGGAAGCAGAGCTTGACGTGGTCGGTCGGCGCCTGCTCGCAGAACCCCTCCAGGGCCGGGCCGGCGAAGGTGACCCGGACGGTGCCCGGCGTCACCCGGTGGACCCGCCGGACCTCCAGGAGGCGGTACCTGAGGGGGTGGCGGACGATGCGCATGCGCGGTGGTGCGGTCTCGGTGGTCATCGTTCAGCCCTATCCGGTGAGGTGTGGCGCCGCCTGGACCAGTGCCCCCGGGCCGCGGGCCCGGTGACGGGCCGGCGGTGCGGGGGCACTCGTCGGACATTAGGTTAGCCTAACCTGCGATGGGCGTACCAGAGGGTGCCCGCCGCGCGGCCGCTCCGGACCCGGGCCGCTCCACGGCCCCGCCGTCGGCGTCGTCCGGAGCCGGCCACCCGTCGGCGTCGCCCGGAACCAGCCGCCCGCCGTCCAGCCGGACCACCCGCGGCAGCCGGGCGATGGTCGCCGGCCGGTGCGCGATGACCACCAGGGTGCAGTCCGCGCGCAGCTCGTCCAGTGCGTGCTCCAACCGGCCGGCGGTCACCGGGTCGATGTCCGCGGTGGCCTCGTCCAGCACCAGCACCGCCGGGTCGGCCAGCACCGCCCGCACCACGCCCAGGATCTGCCGCTCGCCCGCGGACAGCCGGCCCCCGCGCTGGCCCACCTCGGTGTCCAGCCCGTCCGGCAGGTCGGCGATCCACTCCCGCAGGCCCAGCTGATCGACCGTCCGCTCGATCGTGGCCCGGTCGGGTGCGCCCTGGACCAGCGCCAGGTTCTCCGCGACCGTGCCGGACACCAGCCGGACCTCCTGCGGCACCAGCACCACCCGGCGGCGGAGCTCCTCCTCCGGGATCCCCCGCAGGTCGGCCCCGGCGAAGCGCACCGACCCGGCGTCCGGCCGGTACAGCCCGCAGAGCAGTTTCGACAGGGTGGTCTTGCCCGAACCCGTCTCGCCGACCACGCCGGTCCGGCTGCCGGCGGGGAAGGCGAGGGTGACGGCGTGCAGCGCACTGCCCTCGGCTCGGTAGCCGAACTCGACTGCCTCGCAGCGCAGTTCGCCGCGGAGCGGAAGCCGCTCGGTCGCCGCCGCAGGCTCCTCCGGCGAGGTCGCCGCCAGCAGGTCGAGCAGCCGGGCCAGGCCCGTCCGCGCGGTCTGGGCCTCCCCGACGAGCTGCGAGAGGTCGGTGAAGGAGTCGAAGAGGTTGCGGCTGGCCACCACGAAGACCACCACGGTGGCCAGCGGCAGCCGCCCCTCGGTGACCAGCCAGCCGCCGACGACCAGCAGCACCACCAGGGCCAGCCCCTCGATCAGGCTGACCAGGTCGATCCGGTTCTCCACCCGCAGCGCCCGGGCCGCGGTGCGCACCGCGTGGGCGTTCTCCCGGTCGAAGCGCCTGGTCCAGCCGGCCAGCCCGCGGGCGGTCTGCAGCGCCTCACGGGCCGTCAGGGTCTCGGTGAAGGTGGCCGCGACGGCCGCCTCCGCGCCCGCCTTGCCGCCGAACGCGGCCGAGGCGTCGCGCTGGAACCAGCGCGTCACCAGCAGGGTCAGCGGCAGGAAGACGGCCAGCTGCACCAGCAGCAGCAGCCAGGAGTACCAGCCCAGCACCACCAGGGTGAAGACCAGGGTGGCCGTCGAGGCCACCAGGTTGCGCAGGTGCAGCCGGACGAAGGCGGCCAGTTCGGCGACCTCGCCGGTCGCCCGGCGCAGCAGTTCCCCGCTGCGGTGCGTCTCCAGGAACCGCAACGGCGCCGTGGCGAGGTGTTCGACGGCGCGCTCGCGCAGCCCGCGGACCACCTCCTCGCCGGCCCGGATCAGCATCAGCTCGCCGGCCCGGGCGAACAGCAGCTGGGCCGCGCCGAGGGCCGCCAGCAGCGCGACGGCCAGGCCCAGGCCCGCGCGGTCGCCGTCGCGGACGGCGGTCACCGCCAGCCCGATCAGCGGGGCGACGGCCACCAGCGCGGCCGAGTCGGCCAGGCCCACGGCGAGCGCGCCGGCCAGCCGGGTGCGGTGCGGGCGCAGGTACGGTGCGGCGCGGCGCAGGACCGCGCGCTCGTCGGCCTCGTCGTTCAGCAGCGGCTGCTCAGCCACGGCCCACCTCCACGGGGGTCGTCTGCGGGATGCCGGCGGCGTCGGCCTGGTCGGCCTGGTCGGTCCGGTCGGTCGGGGCCGGCTTTTCGGGCTGCTCCGGCCGCTCCGGCGGCGGTCCGAGCCGGACGACCCGGTCGGCGGCGGCGAGCACGGCGGTGCGGTGGGTGGCGAAGACCAGGGTCCGGTCCGCGGCCCAGGCCCGGAGCCGGTCCAGCACCAGCTGCTCGGTGGCGGTGTCCAGTGCGGAGGTGGCGTCGTCGAGCAGCAGCACCTTCGGGTCGCCGAGCAGTGCGCGGGCGATCGCCAGGCGCTGCACCTGACCGCCGGAGAGCGCGGTGCCGCCCTCGCCCAGCTCGGTGGCGTAGCCGTCCGGCATGGCGGCGAGCTGGTCGTGGATGCCCGCGGTGCGGCAGGCCTCGTACAGCGCGGCCTCGTCGAGGTCCCGGCCGAGCCGCAGGTTGTCGGCGACCGTGCCCGAGAGCAGGACCGGCCGCTGGGCGACGTACGCGATCCGGGCCCGGACCTCGTCCAGCGCGGCGGTGCGCAGGTCGGTACCGCCGTAGGCGACGGTGCCGGTGGCCGGGTCGTCGAGCCGGACGGGCAGCCGCAGGAGGGTGGACTTGCCGGAGCCGGTGGCGCCGCTGACGGCGACGAACTCGCCGTGCGCGACGGTCAGGTCGAGCGGCGCCAGCACGGTGCGGCCGTCCCGGACGGCGCTGACGCCCGCCAGGGTGAGCGCGCCGGTGGCGGGCAGCGGCCGGGCGGTGCCGGCGGCCGGCTCGGCGACCTCGGGCAGCAGGGACAGCGCCTCGTCGATGCGCGCGGCGGCCACGTCGGCCTGGCCGCGCTCCAGCATCCGGTCGACCAGGACCCGGGTGGCCAGGGTGATGATCGCCATCCAGGAGGTGAAGGCGACCAGGCCGCCGATGCCGAGCCGGCCGTCCAGGACGGCGAGTCCGCCGATCCCGACGCCCGCCGCCACCGCGAGCCGCGGAACGAACGGGGCGATCGCCGCCCAACTCGCCTCGATCCGGGCGGCGTCGACGGTACGGGCGGTGACCTCGGCGCTCGCGGTGTGGTGCCGGTCGACCAGCGGGCGGTGCCCGCCGGTGCCGCGCAGCCCGGTGCCGACCTGGAGCAGGTCGGCCACGGCGTCGGCGCGGACGCCGTGCGCGCGGGACAGCTCGCCGCTGGCCGCCGCGAACCGCTTGGGGAAGTGGAGGTTGACCCAGACCAGGAACGGCAGGGTGCCGAGCGCCACCAGCAGCAGGCTGAGGTCGAGCGCGGCGAGGGCCGGCAGCACCACGACGAAGGTGGTGCCGAGCACCACCCAGATCGCCAGGCCGTGGACCCACTCGCGCACCAGGTCGGTGTCGCGGGTGGCCCGCATGGCGAGGTCGCCGTGGCCGCGCGAGCCGAGTGCCGCCCGGTCGAGCAGCGCGAGGTGGCGCAGCAGCCGGGACCGCAGGTCGGCGCCCACCTTGGCATCCGCGTACCCGGCGCAGTACTGCCAGGCGTACAGGCCGGCGAACTGCACCAGCGCGGCGCCCGCGGTGGCCGCGCACCAGGCCAGCAGCGCCTGCCGGTCGTGCTTCTGAAGGCCCTCGTCGAGGGCCTTCTCGACGCACCAGGGCACGGCGAGCAGTGCCACCTGGCGGACGGCGGCGGCGATCATGGCCGCGGCCACGAGGGCCCGGTGCGGGCGCAGCGAGCCGCGCAGCAGGGCCCGGGCCCGGCGGCGGCGCTCGGGGGAGAGCGCTCCGGGGTCGAGGTCCTCGTCCGCGAGACGCTCGGCGGTCATGCCGTCGTCCGGTGCGCCGGGTGGATCCGTCTGATGGGTGCTCACGCTTCGGTCCGTCTGTTCGTTGCGGTCGGGGCGTCGGACCGGGTGGGTCCGGCGGCCTCGGGGGCCGGGGCCGGGGGCGGTGCGGTGGCGCCGCCCCCGGGGGTCGGTCAGGTGGTGGTGGCCGCGGTGCGGGCGATGAGGGAGGCGGGGCGCATGTCCGTCCAGTGGGTGTCCACGTAGTCGGTGCAGGCCTGACGGCTGTCCTCGCCGTGGACGACGGTCCAGCCGGCCGGTACCTCGGCGAAGGCGGGCCACAGCGAGTGCTGGTTCTCGGCGTTCACCAGCACGAAGTAGCGGGCGTCGTCGTCCTCGAACGGGTTGGTGGTGCTCATGTCGTCGTCCTTCTCGGTGGTCGGTCGGTTCGATGGGGATTCGATGGGGAGGGGTCGGTGGAGGCCCGGGGCGGGGCCGGGGCCGGTGCTAGTCGGAGCAGCTCGGTGCCCGGTCCGCGCCGTCCAGGCCGAGGGCGCTGTCGACCAGGTTCTCCACGAGGAACCCGGTGAGGGCCGCCACCGTGGGCCGGGCCAGCAGGTCGGCCAGGCACAGCTCGCCGTGGAACTCGGCGCGCACCCGCTGCAGCAGGGCCATCGCCAGCAGCGAGTGCCCGCCGAGCTCGAAGAAGTTCTCGTCGATCCCCAGCTCCGGCAGCCCGAGCACGTCCGCGAAGGCGGCGTGCACGGTCCGCTCGGTGGCGAACCGCGGTTGCCGGCGCGGCCCGGCGGCCGTGAAGTCCGCCGCGGTGGGGGCGGGGAGTGCCTTGCGGTCGAGTTTGCCGTTGACGGTGAGTGGGAGGGTGTCGAGGACGACGAAGGCGGTGGGGACCATGTATTCGGGGAGTCGGCCGGCGAGGTCGTTGCGGATGGCGGGGATGTCGATGGTGTGGTCGGTGGGGACGAGGTAGGCG
Source organism: Kitasatospora sp. NPDC057015 (assembly GCF_042673745.1). Lineage (NCBI taxonomy): Bacteria > Bacillati > Actinomycetota > Actinomycetes > Kitasatosporales > Streptomycetaceae > Kitasatospora > Kitasatospora sp. NPDC057015. The sequence goes on along the minus strand of NZ_JBHUSG010000030.1, from coordinate 104,122 downwards.
GTGAGGCGTTTGATGCCGGGGGTGTCTTCGCGGACGAGGACGGTGGCGTGGGTGATGTGGGGGTGGGTGGTGAGGGTGTCTTCGATTTCGCCGGGTTCGATGCGGTAGCCGCGGATTTTGATTTGGTCGTCGGCGCGGCCGAGGAAGTCGAGGAGGCCGTCGGTGCGCCAGCGGACGATGTCGCCGGTGCGGTACATGCGGTCGCCGGGGTTGCCGTGGGGGTCGGCGAGGAAGCGTTCGGCGGTGAGGGCGGGGCGGTCGAGGTAGCCGCGGGCGAGGCCGATGCCGTTGATGTAGAGCTCGCCGGGGACGCCGATGGGGACGGGTCGGAGGTGGTGGTCGAGGACGTGGGCGATGGTGTTCCAGATGGGGCGTCCGACGGTGGCGGTGGGGGAGTCGAGGGTGCCGCCGCCGAGGGTGTTGATGGTGTATTCGGTGGGGCCGTAGAGGTTGTAGCCCGTGGTGCCGGGGGTGTCGCGCAGGGTGGTCCAGAGGGTTTCGGCGACGGCTTCGCCGCCGAGCAGGACGAGGACGGGGCGGTGCCGGTCCTCGTCCAGCAGGCCCTGCTCGACCAGTGCCTGTGCGTAGGACGGGGTGACGTTGATGACGTCGATCCGGTGCTCGGCGCAGTACGCGGACAGCGCCTCCGCGTCGCGGCGCAGTGCCTCGTCGAGGACGTGCACTTCGTGGCCTTCGACGAGCCAGAGGAGTTCCTCCCATGACATGTCGAAGGAGAAGCTGACGGTGTGGGCGATGCGCAGGCGTCGGCCGTCGGCGGCGGCGACGACCGGGTCGAAGATGGCTTCGCGGTGGTTGAGCTGCATGTTCGTCAGGCCGTGGTAGGGGGTGACGACGCCCTTGGGGCGGCCGGTGGAGCCCGAGGTGAAGATCACGTACGCCGGCGCGTCCGGCCGGTAGGGCACGGTGTACGGCGTGCCGGGCAGGGACGCCAGCTCCTGCTGCACGGCGGGCGCGTCGAGCAGCAACAGGCCGGGGTGCTCGGGCATCCGACCGAGGGCGGTGGCGTCGGTGACGAGGCAGACGGGGTTGGCGTCCTCGACCATGAAGGCGAGGCGTTCGCGGGGGTAGTCGAGTTCGAGGGGGAGGTAGGCGGCTCCTGCGCGCAGGACGGCGAAGAGGGCGGCGACCATGTCGAGGGAGCGGGGCAGGCCGAGGGCGACGACCTTCTCGGGGCCGGCGCCGTGGGCGGTGAGGAGTCGGGCGAGCTTGTTGACGCGGGCGTCGAGTTGGGCGTAGGTCCAGGTGTCGGTGCCGAAGACGAGGGCGGTCTCGTCGGGCACGAGGGCGGCGCGTTCGGCGAGCAGGTCGGCGACGGAGGCGTCCGGGAGCTCGCGGGCGGTGTCCGCCCACTCGCCGAGGATCAGCCCGCGCTCCCGCTCCGTCAGCACGTCCAGGGCGCCGATCCGGCGGGCCGGGTCGGCGGCGACCTGCGCCAGCACGGTGAGCAGCCGCTCCACGAGCGCCTCCGCGGTCGACCGGTCGTACAGGTCGGCGGCGTACTCGAAGGCGATGTCGATCTCCTCCGCGGAGGAGGTCTCCTCGAAGTTGAAGTCCAGCTCGAACTTGGCGGCGCCCAGCTCGAACGGCAGGATCCGGCTCTCCAGGCCGAGCAGCCGGCCGGCCGCCCCGTCGTTGTGCTGGTAGCCGAGCATCACCTGGAACAGCGGGTGGCGGCCGGGCACGCGCGGCGGGTTGACCGCCTCCACGAGCCGGTCGAACGGCAGGTCCTGGTGGGCGAAGGCGGCCAGGTCGGTGTCCCGGGTGCGGGTGAGCAGCTCGGCGAAGGTCGGGTCGCCGGCGAGGTCGTTGCGCAGCACCAGGGTGTTGACGAAGAAGCCGACCAGCCCGTCCAGCGCGGTGTCCGAGCGGCCCGCGACCGGCGCGCCGAGCGGGATGTCGGTGCCGGCGCCGAGGCGGTGCAGCAGGGTCGCCACCGCGGCCTGCAGCACCATGAAGGTGGTGGTGCCGGTGGCCCGGGCGGCGTCCCGCAGCCCGCGGTACACCTCCGGGCCGACCCGGGCGTGCACGGTGTCGCCGCGGTACCCGGCGGCCGGGGTGCGCGGGTGGTCGGTCGGCAGGGCCAGCTCCTCCGGCAGCCCGGCCAGGGCCTGCCTCCAGTAGGAGATCTGACGGTTCTGCAGGCTCTGCGGGTCGTCGCCGGTGCCCAGCAGGTCCTCCTGCCAGAGGGTGTAGTCGGCGTACTGCACGGGCAGCGGTGCCCGGGCGGGTGTCGGTCCGGCCGTGTGCGCGCCGTAGGCGGCGGTCAGGTCGTCGATGAAGGGCAGCATCGACCACTCGTCGCCCGCGATGTGGTGGAAGAGCAGCACGAGGGCGTGGTCGGCCGGGCCGAGCTCCAGCACGGTGACCCGCAGCGGGCGCTCCACGGCGAGGTCGAAGCCGTACCGGACGGCGGCCTGCACGTCCGCGGCGAGCCGCTCCTCGGCGGACGCCACCACGTGCACGGTGCCGTCGGCGTCCAGCACCTGCTGGAACACGCGGCCGCCCTGCTCGGTGAAGACGGTGCGCAGGCTCTCGTGCCGCTCGGAGACGGTGCGGACGGCGGCGCGCAGCGCGTCCAGGTCGAGCGGGCCGGAGACCCGCACCACCAGCGGCACGTTGTACGCGGCGCCCGAGTCGTCGAGGTTTTGCAGGAACCACATGCGGCGCTGGGCGTGCGACAGGGGCAGCTCGGCCAGCCGCTCGCGGCGGGTGAGCGCCGGGCGCGGGTCGCCGCCGGCGGCGGCGCGGTGGGCGAGTCCGGCCGGGGTCGGCGCCTCGAAGAGGTCGCGGACGGCGAGCTGCACGCCCAGTGCCGAGCGCACCCGGCCGACCAGGCGGGTGGCGAGCAGTGAGTGCCCGCCGAGGTCGAAGAAGTGCTGCTCGGGGCCGACCTCGGCCAGGCCGAGGACCTCGGCGAAGAGACCGCAGAGGATCTCCTCGCGGGCGTCCCGCGGGGCCCGGCCGGTGCCGGTTCCGGTGTTGTCGGGGGCGGGGAGTGCCTTGCGGTCGAGTTTGCCGTTGACGGTGAGTGGGAGGGTGTCGAGGACGACGAAGGCGGTGGGGACCATGTATTCGGGGAGTCGGCCGGCGAGGTCGTTGCGGATGGCGGGGATGTCGATGGTGTGGTCGGTGGGGACGAGGTAGGCGGTGAGGCGTTTGATGCCGGGGGTGTCTTCGCGGACGAGGACGGTGGCGTGGGTGATGTGGGGGTGGGTGGTGAGGGTGTCTTCGATTTCGCCGGGTTCGATGCGGTAGCCGCGGATTTTGATTTGGTCGTCGGCGCGGCCGAGGAAGTCGAGGAGGCCGTCGGTGCGCCAGCGGACGATGTCGCCGGTGCGGTACATGCGGTCGCCTGGGTTGCCGTGGGGGTCGGCGAGGAAGCGTTCGGCGGTGAGGGCGGGGCGGTCGAGGTAGCCGCGGGCGAGGCCGATGCCGTTGATGTAGAGCTCGCCGGGGACGCCGATGGGGACGGGTCGGAGGTGGTGGTCGAGGACGTGGGCGATGGTGTTCCAGATGGGGCGTCCGACGGTGGCGGTGGGGCTGTCGAGGGTGCCGCCGCCGAGGGTGTTGATGGTGTATTCGGTGGGGCCGTAGAGGTTGTAGCCCGTGGTGCCGGGGGTGTCGCGCAGGGTGGTCCAGAGGGTTTCGGCGACGGCTTCGCCGCCGAGCAGGACGAGGACGGGGCGGTGCCGGTCCTCGTCCAGCAGGCCGCACTCCACGAGGGCCTGGCCGTAGGAGGGCGTCACGTTGATGACGTCGACGGCGTGCGCGGCGCAGTAGTCCGCGAGGCCCTGGGCGTCGCGGCGCAGTGCCTCGTCCAGGACGTGCACTTCGTGGCCTTCGACGAGCCAGAGGAGTTCCTCCCATGACATGTCGAAGGAGAAGCTGACGGTGTGGGCGATGCGCAGGCGTCGGCCGTCGGCGGCGGCGACGACCGGGTCGAAGATGGCTTCGCGGTGGTTGAGCTGCATGTTCGTCAGGCCGTGGTAGGGGGTGACGACGCCCTTGGGGCGGCCGGTGGAGCCCGAGGTGAAGATCACGTACGCCGGCGCGTCCGGGGTGTACGGCACCGCGAAGCGGTCGCCCGGCAGTTCGGCGAGCTCGGCCCGGACCTCGGGGGAGTCCAGCAGCAGGACGTGCGCCGCCTCCGGCATCAGCGCCGCCGCCGTCGAGTCGGTGACGAGGCAGACGGGGTTGGCGTCCTCGACCATGAAGGCGAGGCGTTCGCGGGGGTAGTCGAGTTCGAGGGGCAGGTAGGCGGCTCCTGCGCGCAGGACGGCGAAGAGGGCGGCGACCATGTCGAGGGAGCGGGGCAGGCCGAGGGCGACGACCTTCTCGGGGCCGGCGCCGTGGGCGGTGAGGAGCCGGGCGAGCTTGTTGACGCGGGCGTCGAGTTGGGCGTAGGTCCAGGTGTCGGTGCCGAAGACGAGGGCGGTCTCGTCGGGCACGAGGGCGGCGCGTTCGGCGAGCAGGTCGGCGACCGAGGCGTCCGGGAGCTCGCGGGCGGTGTCCGCCCACTCGCCGAGGATCAGCCCGCGCTCCCGCTCCGTCAGCACGTCGACCTCGCGCACCAGCAGGCCGCCCGGCGCCGTGATCTGCTCCAGCAGGGAGACCAGCCGCTCGGCGTGCTGCTCGACGGTGTCGCGGTCGAAGACGTCGGGGCGGTACTTCCACTCGAAGCCCAGGGTGTCGCCCGGGTTGGTGATGAAGATCAGCGGGAAGTGCGTGGCGTCGACGTCGGTGACCTGCTGCACGCCGAGCGCGGTGCGGATCCGGTCGCGGAGCTCGTCGTCGGCGGGCGTGTTGCGCAGCACCTGCAGGGTGTCGAAGAGCCGGTTGAAGCCGGTGCCGCGCTGGATCTCGCCCAGGCTCACCTGGTGGTGCGGCAGCAGCTCGGCCTGCTCGGCCTGGAGCCGGGTCAGGAAGGCGGTGACGCTCTCGGCGGAGTCCAGCCGGGCCCGGACGGGCACGGTGTTGAGGAACATGCCGATCGTCCGCTCGATGCCGGGCAGCTCGGCCGGGCGGCCGGAGACGGTCGCGCCGAACACCACGTCCTGGCGGGCCGTCAGCCCGGCCAGCAGCAGCGCCCAGGCGCCGGACAGCACGGTGTTGAGGGTCAGGGCGTGGTCACGGGCGTACGCGGCGACGCGCTCGGAGAGCCCGGCGGGCGCGGCGAGCACGACCTCCTCGGGGAGCACGGCGGCCCGCTCGCGGGCCTGCGGGGCGATGAGCGTCGGCTCGTCGAGGCCGTCCAGCGAGCGCTGCCAGGCGGCCCGGCCCTGCGCGGTGTCCTGGGCGGCGAGCCAGCCGAGGAAGTCGCGGTACGGCAGCCCGGCGGGGGCTTCCGCGGCGCCGTCGTGGCAGAGCGTCAGCAGCTCCTCCAGGAACAGGCCGGAGGACCAGCCGTCCCACAGCAGCGCGTGGTTGGTGATCAGGATGTGCTGGCGGCCGTCCGGCGCGAGCACCGAGACCAGGCGCAGCAGCGGCGGGGCGGTGAGGTCGAAGCGGGTGAACGCCTCGGCCTCCTTGATCCGGTGCAGCTCGGCGGCGAAGGCGGCCTCGTCGAGCGCGCCGAGGTCGGTCTCGGTGAGGGGTACGTCCACGGCGCGCGGCACGAACTGCACCGGGCGCTCCAGGCCGTCCTGGAGGAAGCCGACGCGCAGGTTGGCGTGCCGCTCCAGCACGGTGGCGACGGCGGCGCGCAGGACGTCCGCCGGCACCCGGGTGGTGAGGGTGACGACGTCGCGGGAGGTGTAGACGTCCAGCGCCCGGTCGTCGTAGCCGGCCTCGAAGAGCAGGCCCTCCTGGAGCGGCGACACCGGCCAGACGTCCTCGACGTCCAGCTTCGGCACGGCCGACCGCACCGTGGCCAGCAGCTCCTCGGACGGCGCCGGCAGGGCCGGGAGCGCGGGGTCGCGGTCGGCGGCCTCGCGCCGGTCGGCGAGGGCGGCCAGGGCCGCGGGCGTGCGCTGCTCGAAGACGTCGCGCGGGCTGAGCGACAGCCCCTCGGCGCGGGCGGCACCGACCAGGCGGACGGAGGAGATGGAGTCGCCGCCGAGGCGGAAGAAGTCGTCCTCGGCACCGACCCCGGGCAGGCCCAGCACCTCGGCGAGCAGCTCGCAGAGCAGTTCCTCGGTCTCGGTGCCGGCGGCGCGGCCGGTGCCGAGACCGGTGAAGTCGAGGGCGTCCTCGGGCAGGGCTGCCCGGTCGAGCTTGCCGTTGACGGTCAGCGGCAGTTCGGCGAGCACGCCGAACGCGGACGGCACCATGTACTCGGGCAGCCGGGCGGCCAGCGCCTCGCCGAGCGCGTCGGCGGAGAGCTCCGCGCCCGGGGCGGGCACGACGTAGGCGACCAGGCGGTCCACCGCGGCGCCGCGCACCAGCACCGCGCTCCGGGCGACGCCCGGCAGGGCGGTGAGGGCGGCCTCGATCTCGCCCAGCTCGATCCGGTAGCCGCGGATCTTGACCTGGTCGTCCACCCGGCCGAGGAAGTCGATCGTGCCGTCGGCCCGGCGGCGCACCAGGTCCCCGGTGCGGTACATCGACTCGCCGGTCGCGAACGGGTCGGCGACGAAGCGGCCGGCGGTCAGGCCGGGGCGCCCGAGGTAGCCGCGGGCCAGCTGGGCGCCCGCGAGGTACAGCTCGCCGGGGGAGCCCGCCGGGACGGGCCGCAGCAGGGCGTCCAGCACGTACGCGCGGGTGCCGCGCAGCGGGCGGCCGACGCTCGGCTCCGCCGAGTCCGCCAGGTCGGCGACCAGGGCGTCGACGGTGAACTCGGTCGGCCCGTAGTAGTTGACGCAGGTCACCCCGGGCTCGGCGCGCAGCCGCGCCCACAGCGGCGCGGGCAGCGCCTCGCCGCCCAGCAGCAGCACGGGCGGCCGGTGCGCGCCCGCGAGCAGGCCCGAGTCGAGGAGCTGCTGCGCGTACGACGGGGTGACGTCCAGGGTGTCGACGCGGTGCGCGCGGACGTAGCCGACGACGGCCTCCGCGTCGCGGCGGTCCCGCTCGCCGAGGACGTGCAGTTCGTGGCCGCCGATCAGCCAGATCAGCTGCTCCCACGAGGAGTCGAAGGAGAACGAGGCGGTGTGCAGGGCCCGCAGTCGCTCGCGGCCGGTGGCGCGCAGCGCGTCCGCGAAGACCGTCTCCAGATGGTCGTGGACCAGGTTGGCGAGGCCGGTGTGCGGGATCACCACGCCCTTGGGGCGGCCGGTGGAGCCGGAGGTGTGGATGACGTACGCGGCGCCCGCCGGGTCGACCGGGCCGCCGCGCTCGGTGTCGGTGAGCGGTCCGCCGGGCAGCGCGGCGAGGGCGGCCGCGGTGGCCGGGTCGTCCAGCAGCAGGGTGACGGCGCCGGGCACCTCGGGCAGCCGGTCGGCGACCTCCCGGGTGGTCAGCACCACGGCCGGGCGGGCGTCGTCGAGGACGAGGGCGAGCCGCTCGTCGGGGTGGTCGAGGTCGAGCGGCAGGTAGGCGCCGCCGGCCTTGAGCACGGCGAGCACCGCGGTGACGGTGGTGGTGGAGCGGGGCAGGGCAAGGGCGGCGATCCGGTCGGGGCCGAGGCCCCGGCAGAGCAGCAGCCGGGCGAGCCGGTCCGCGCGCTCGTCGAGTTCGGCGTAGCCGAGCTCCTCGACGCCGTCGCCGGCGAGCAGCGGGCCGACCAGGGCGCGGGCCCGCGGGGTCCGGGCGGCCTGCGCGGCGAAGCGGTCGGCGGCGGTGCCGGCCGGCACGTCGTGCGGGTCGCCGGCGGCGGCCCGGGCGAGGGCCGCGCGTTCGTCGGCGGGCAGCAGGTCGAGGCGGGCGAGCGGGGTGTCGGGGTCGGCGGCGAAGGCGGCCAGCAGGGCGAGGTACCGGGCGGTGATCCGCTCCGCCTCGGCGGCCTCGAACAGGTCGGTGCGGTAGCCGAGTTCCAGCCGCAGGTCGGCGCCGGGCAGCACCGACATGGTGAGCGGGTAGTGGGTGGCGTCGCGGGCGCCGAGCCCGGTCACGGCCAGGCCCTCGACGGAGCCCAGGGCCTCGGCGAGCGCGTCGCCGCCGCCCTGGTAGTTCTCCACCACGAGCAGGGTGTCGAAGAGCGCGCCGTCGACCTCGGCGACCCGCTGGACGGCGCCCAGGCCCAGGTGCTGGTGGGCCAGCAGCTCGGCCTGCCGGGTCTGCGTCTCGGCGGCGCTCTGCGCGAGGGTCGCACCGGCGCGGAGCCGGATTCGAACCGGCACGGTGTTGATGAACAGGCCGACCATCGACTCGGCGCCGGGCAGGTCGTCCGGGCGGCCGGAGACGGTGGTGCCGCTGACCACGTCCGTGGTGCCGGTGAGCGAGCCGACCAGCACGCCCCACAGGGTGTGCGCGACGTTGCCCAGGGTCAGGCCGCGACCGCGGGCCGCGGCGGCCAGCGCGGCGGACAGCTCCGGTCCGGCGGTCAGCTCGACCGTGCCGGGCTCCTCGGCGGCGCCGGCCGCCGCGCCCGGCGCCACCGGGTGCGCGGCGCCGAACCCGGCCAGCTCGGTCCGCCAGGCCGTCTCGGCGGCGGCGGTGTCCCGGCCGGCGAGCAGCGCCAGGTGGTCCTTGTACGGGCGGACGGCGGGCAGCACGGAGGCGTCGCCCGCGGATCCGTACAGGGCCAGCAGCTCGCGGACCAGGATCGGCATCGACCAGCCGTCCAGCAGCAGGTGGTGGCAGGTGATGACGAGCCGGGACCGGCCGGTGGCCAGGCGCAGCAGGGTGAGGCGCAGCAGTGGCGGGGCGCCGAGGTCGAAGCGGTGGTGCCAGTCCTCGTCCATGGTCGCCCGGACGGCCTCGTCGGGCGCGTCGGCGCCGCTGAGGTCGAGCTCGCGCAGCGGGGTCGCCACGGTGCGCTGGACGAACTGGACGATCGCCTCCGGGTCCTCGTACCAGAAGCCGGCCCGCAGGTTGGCGTGCCGCAGCAGCAGCGCGTCCACCGCGGCGGCGAGCCGCGCGGTGTCGACGGCGCCCGCGAGGTCGAGGTGGGACTGCACGACGTAGACGTCCCGGGCCTCGTCGTCGTAGAGGGCGTGGAAGAGCAGGCCCTCCTGGAGGGAGGAGAGCGGGTAGACGTCCTCCAGCCGGGACTCGGCCTGCGGCTGGTCGGCCTGCGGCCGGCGGGTCGGGTCGGTCGGGTCGGTGGGGTGCGTCACGGTGTTCTCGGTCCCGGGTGTGGTCGGACGGGTGGGCTGGTGCGCGGTTCGCCGCGCGGACGGCGCGGCGGGCTGCTCGTGGTGGCCGGTCATCGCCGCCGCCGGGTGGGCCGGGAGCCGCCGCGCATGCGGGCCTCCAGCCGGTCGATCTGGTCCTGCTTCAACGCGACGAGGTCCAGGTCGGACGGGGTGATACCGCCACCGCCGCCGAGCCGGGTGTGCGCGGCGATCGCGTCCAGGGCGCCGAACCAGGAGTCCGCCAGGGCGGCCGCCTCGGCGTCGGTCAGCAGCGCCCGCGGCCAGCTCCACTCGACGGCCAGCTCGGGCCGGCCGTCCGGTCCGGGCTGGACGACCGCGTCGATCTCCAGCGGGTACCCGGCCGCCATCGCCGGATCGGGCCCGGCCGCCGCGGCCACCACGGCCCGCTCCTGCGGCGGGGCGAACCGCCAGCCGCCCGTGTCGGGCGCCCGGCCGTCGGTGCGGCCCCGGTAGTTGAACAGCACCTCGGAGCGCGGCCCGGCCGCCAGCAGCGGCGCCGTCTGCGCGTTGAGGTGGCGCAGCAGGCCGTAGCCGAGGCCCTTGTCGGGGGCGGCCCGGAGCTGCTCCTTGACCTGCTTGAGCACCTGCCCGGCGGCCTCGCCGCCGGCCATCGCCACGGCCGGGTCGAGCCCGGCGAGGTCCAGCCGGACGGGGTGCACGGTGGTGAACCAGCCGACGGTGCGGGCCAGGTCGGGGGAGTCGCCGTCGTGGCCGCCCCGGCCGTGGCCCTCCAGGTCGACCTGGACGGCGGGTGCGGCGCCCGGGCGGGCGGCCGCCACGCCGAGCACCAGGCCGGCGAGCAGGACGTCGTCCACGCCGGCGCCGAAGGCCTGCGGCACGTCGGCGAGCAGCGGCGCCGTACGGTCGGCGGGCAGCGTGCGGCGCAGCGTGCGCAAGGTCCCCACGGTGTCCCGGGCCGGATCGGCGGCGCGCGCCCCGAGCGGCCCGGCCGGGCCGGCCAGGGCCTCCCGCCAGTAGGGGAGTTCGGCGACCCGGCGGCGCTCCTGGGCGTGCGCCAGCAGGTGCTCCGACCAGTCGCGCAGCGAGTGCGCCTCCGCTTCGGGGGCGCGGCCCTCGTACGCGGCGGCCAGCTGCGGGAGCAGGGTGCGCCAGGAGACGCCGTCCACGGCCAGGTGGTGCACCGTCAGCAGCAGCCGGCCCTCCTGCTCCGGGCCCGCGTCGAACCAGACCGCGCGGAGCACCCGCCCCTCGTCGGGGGCGAGGGCGGCCGCGGCGGCGTCGGCCTCGGCGGCGAGGTCGGCGCCGGTCGACCCGACCCGGCGCAGCGTCCCCGGGTCGGTGACCGCGGGCGCCTGGGCGGCCGGCAGCACCTCCTGGGTCCACACGCCGTCGGTGCGCTGCAGGCGCAGCCGCAGCGCCGGGTGGGTCTCGGCCAGTGCGGCGAGCGCCCGGCGCAGCCGGTCCTCCCGCAGGCCCGCGGGCACGGCCAGCAGTACCGACTGGTTGAAGCGGTCGATCGGTCCGCCGCGTTCGCGCAGCCAGTGCACGACCGGCAGTGCGGGCAGCGGCCCGTCCGCCGGGCGGGCCGGTGCGGGCGCCGGGCCCGCGGCGGTGGCGGTCTCGGCGGCGCCGGTCGGGCCGCCCTCGGCCGCGCCGGCCAGCGCGGCGGGCGTCGGGTGCTGGAAGACGTCCTTCGCGGTCAGCCCGAAGCCCGCCCGGCGGGCCCGGCTGACCAGCTGGATGGAGACGATGGAGTCGCCGCCGAGCGCGAAGAAGTTCTCGTCCTCGCCCACCTCGGCCAGGCCGAGCACCTCGGCGAACACCCGGGCCATCGCGCGGGCCGGCCCCTGCCCCGCGGGTGCGGCGGCCGGCCCTCCCCGGCCGGGGAGGGGCAGCGCCTTGCGGTCGAGCTTGCCGTTGACGCTCAGCGGCAGGGCGTCCAGCACGGTGACCACGGCGGGGACCAGGTGCTCGGGCAGGGCCGCGGCGAGGGCCGCGCGGGCGGCCTCGCCGGCGACCGCGGCGCCCGGCCGCGGCACCACGTAGCCGAGCAGCTGCCGGGCCCCGCCCTCGGTGAGCGGACGGGCCGTCACGGCGGCCTGCCCGACGCCCGGGAGGGCGGCGAGGGCGGCCTCGACCTCGCCCAGTTCGATCCGGAAGCCGCGGATCTTCACCTGGTCGTCGGTGCGGCCCAGGTACTCGATCTCGCCGTCGACCAGCCGGCGCACCAGGTCGCCGGTGCGGTACATCCTGGCCCCCGCGGCGAACGGGTCGGCGACGAAGCGGCCGGCGGTCAGGCCGGGGCGGCCCAGGTAGCCGCGGGCCAGCTGCACGCCCGCGAGGTACAGCTCGCCGGGCACACCGACGGGCACCGGACGCAGCTCGGCGTCCAGCACGTACAGCCGGGTGTTCCAGACCGGGCGGCCGATCGGCACGGTGCCCGCGCCGGCCCACGCCCGGTGGTAGGTGACGTCGACGGCGGCCTCGGTGGGGCCGTACAGGTTGTGCAGTTCGATCTGCGGCCAGAGCGCGGCGAACCGGTCGACGGCCGCGGCCGGCAGCGCCTCGCCCGAGCAGAACACCTGGCGCACCCCGGCGAAGCCGGCCCGCACGGCCCGGTCCTGCTCGGCCGCGGCGGTGAAGGCGGTCAGCATCGACGGCACGAAGTGGCAGGCGGTGACGCCGGCCCGGGCGGCCAGCGCCGCCAGGTAGTCGGGTTCGCGGTGGCCGCCCGGCCGGGCCAGCACCACCCGGGCGCCGCTGACCAGCGGCAGGAAGAACTCCCACACCGACACGTCGAAGCTGGCCGGGGTCTTCTGCAGGATCCGGTCCTCGGGGGTGACGTGGTAGACCACGCCCATCCAGTCCAGCCGGTTGACGATCGCCCGGTGCGTCACCAGGACGCCCTTCGGGCGACCGGTGGAGCCCGAGGTGAAGATCACGTACGCGGCGTGGTCCGGGCCGGCCGCGACCGGCTCGGCCTGCGGCCCGTCCGCGTCGACGGCGAGCACCGGCACCCCGGCCACCCGCGGCAGCCGCTCGGACTGCCCGGGCACGGAGAGCACGCACACCGGCGCGGCGTCCTCGACCATCGCGGTCAGCCGCTCCACCGGGTACTCCGGGTCCAGCGGCAGGTACGCGGCGCCCGACCTGAGCACGCCCAGCAGCGCCACCATCAGCTCCGCCGACCGCGGCACGGCGACGGCCACGATCCGGTCCGGACCGGCCCCGGCCGCGGCCAGCACCCGGGCGAGGCGCCCGGCGCGCTCGTCGAGCTGCCGGTACGTCAGGCACTCGCCCTCGAAGTCGACGGCGACCGCGTCGGGGGTGGCGGCCACCCGCTCCGCGATCCGGCTCACCAGGGTGCCCTCGCGGACCTCCCGCGCGGTGGCGTTCCACTCGCCGGCCAGGCCGCGCCGCTCCTGGGCGGCGGTCGGCTCGATCCGGTCCGCGGGCCGGTCCGGGGCGGCCATCGCCTGCTCCAGGACCCGGATCAGCCGGGCTCCGAACAGCCGGGCGGTCGCCCGGTCGTACAGGTCCTCGGCGTGGATCACGGTGAGGTCGGTCCGGGCGCCGTCGGCGGACTCCACGAAGGTGAACGCCAGGTCGAAGCGGGCCGCGTGCACCGGGTCGGGCAGCAGCGCCGTCCGGGCGCCCAGCAGCGCGTCCAGACCGCCCGCCTCGCGGCGGTGCTGCACCATCACCTGGAACAGCGGGTGGCGGCCGAGCGAGCGCTCGGGGTTGACGATCTCCACCAGCCGGTCGAACGGCAGGTCCTGGTGGGCCAGGGCGCCGAGCACCGTCTCCCGCGAGCGCCGCACCAGCTCGTCGAAGGTCGGCGCGCCGGCGGGGGCGTCCCCGGCGGCGCGGGGGGCGAGGTCGTGCCGCAGCACCAGGGTGTTCACGAAGAAGCCCACCACCGACTCCACGGCCTCGTCGGACCGCCCCGCCACGGGGGTGCCGAGCGCGACGTCCGTGGTGCCGGCCAGCCGGCCGAGCAGCAGCGCGGCGGCGGCCTGCGTCACCATGAACGGCGTGACGCCGCTGCGCCGGGCGTACGCGCCGACGGCGGTGTGCAGCGCCTCGGGCAGCCGCAGCCGGACGGCGCCGCCCCGGCCGGTGGCCTCGGCGGGTCGCGGCCGGTCGGTGGGCAGGGCGAGCTCCGCGGGCAGGCCCGCCAGCCGGTCCGTCCAGTAGGCGGTCTGCGTCGCGGCCGGTCCGTCCGGCGCGGCCAGCAGCTCGGCCTGCCACAGTGCGTGGTCGGCGAACTGCACTGGCAGCGCGGCGAAGGCGGGCGCCCGCCCGGCGGTGCGGGCCGCGTACGCCAGGTCGAGGTCGCGCAGCAGCACGCCCTCCGACCACTCGTCGCCCGCGATGTGGTGCAGGGCCACGCTCAGCACGTGCCGCTCGGGGCCGGCGCTGAGCAGCGTCGCCCGGACGGGGATCTCCACGCCCAGGTCGAAGGCGTGGGCGCCGGCCTCGGCGACCGCGGCGTCGAGCTGCCGCGGTGTCACCTCGCGCACCTCGAACGGCGTCCCGGCGGCCTCGGGGGTCAGGATCCGCTGGTACGGCCGGCCGTCGACGTCGGGGAAGACGGTGCGCAGCGCCTCGTGCCGGGCCAGTACGTCGCCGAACGCCGCCGCCAGCGCCGCCGGGTCGAGCGGGCCGTCGATCCGCAGCGCGCACGGGATGGTGTACGCGGTGCTCGGGCCGTCCAGCCGGTGCAGGAACCACAGCCGGGCCTGCGCGGCGGACGGCGGCACCTGCTCCGGGCGCGGGCGGGCCGCCGGGCCGGGGCGGCCCGCGGCGGCGGTGGCCAGCCGGGCGGCGAACGCGGCGGCCGTCCGGGTCTCGAAGAGGTCGCGCACGGCGGCGGTCACGCCGAGCGCGGCCCGCACCCGCCCGACCACCCGGGTCGCCAGCAGCGAGTGCCCGCCGAGGGCGAAGAAGTCGTCGTCGACACCGACCCGCGGCAGGTCCAGGACGTCCGCGAGGACGCCGCACAGTACGGCCTCCCGCTCGTCGCGCGGCCCGCGCCCGGCGGGCGCCGCGAACGCGGCGGCGTCCGGCTCCGGCAGGGCCTGCCGGTCCAGCTTGCCGTTGACGTTCAGCGGCAGGGCCGCCAGTGGCACGATCGCGGCGGGCACCATGTACTCGGGCAGCTCGGCGGCGAGCGCCGCGCGCAGCCCGGCCGGGTCCACCGTGGCGGGGGAGACGTAGCCGACCAGCCGCCGGGCGCCGTGGGCGCCGCGGGCCAGCACGGCGGCCTGCGCCACGCCGGGCAGGGCGGCGAGCGCCGCCTCCACCTCGCCGGGCTCGACCCGGAAGCCGCGGATCTTCACCTGGTCGTCGTCGCGGCCCAGGTAGTCGAGCGAGCCGTCGGCGCGCCACCGCACCACGTCGCCGGTGCGGTACATCCTGGCCCCCGCGGCGAACGGGTCGGCGACGAACCGGCCGGCGGTCAGCGCCGGGCGGTTGCCGTAGCCGCGGGCCAGGCCCGGGCCGGCGACGTACAGTTCGCCGGGCACGCCGGCCGGCACCGGCCGCAGCCGGGCGTCCAGCACGTACGCCCGGGTGTTGCCGATCGGGCGGCCGACGGACGGCGTCGCGCTGTCGGCGCAGGCGGCGCCCAGGGTGTCGACGGTGTACTCGGTCGGGCCGTAGAAGTTGTGGCCGATCACGCCCGGCGTCTCGCGCAGCCGCGTCCAGAGGGCCTGGTCGACGGCCTCGCCGCCGACCAGGAACAGCAGCGGGCGGTGCTCGGCCGAGTCCAGCAGGCCCCACTCGACCAGCTGGCGACCGAACGACGGGGTGACGTCCAGGGTGTCGATCCGGTCGGCGAGCAGCCGCTCCGCCAGCGCCTGCGGGTCGCGCCGCAGGTCCTCGCCGTACACGTGCAGCTCGTGGCCGAGCACCAGCCAGAGCAGCTGCTCCCAGGAGGAGTCGAAGGAGAACGAGGCGGTGTGCGCGGCCCGCAGCCGCCGCCCGCCGGCCGCCGCCACGGCGTCGGCGAACACCGTGCCGCCGTGGTGCTCCAGCATGTTGGCCAGTCCGCGGTGCGGCACCTGCACGCCCTTGGGGCGGCCGGTGGAGCCGGAGGTGTGGATCACGTACGCCAGGTCGTCGGCGTGCGGGGCGACCGGCTCGGCGGCCCGCGTGCCCAGCTCGTCGTCCAGGACGGTGCCCAGGCCGTGCGCGGCGAGCACCGGCAGGCGGGCGGCGACCTCGCCGGTGGTCAGGGTGAGCAGCGGCGCGGCGTCCTCCAGCATCAGCGCGACCCGCTCCGCCGGGTGGTCCAGGTCGACCGGCAGGTAGCCGGCGCCGGCCTTCAGCACGCCGAACAGCGCGGCGACCAGTTCGGCCGAGCGCGGCAGCGCCAGCGCGACGACCTGCCCGGGCCGGGTCCCGAGCGCGGCCAGGTGGCGGGCCGTCAGGTCGATCCGGGCGGTGAGCTCGGCGAAGGTCAGCCGCTGCTCGCCGCAGACCACCGCGACGGCGTCCGGGGTGGCCGCGGCCTGCCGTTCGAGGGCGTCCACGACGGTGCCGCCGGGGGCGGGGCGCCCGGTGGCGTTCCAGGTGTCCAGCAGGGTCTCGCGCTCGTCGGGGCCCAGGATCTCCAGCGTGCCCACCGGCGCCTGCGGGTCGGCGGTCATCGCCGCCAGCAGCCGCAGCAGCCGGGCGCCGACGGCGGCGGCCTGCTCGGCGCCGAAGGCGTCCGGCCGGTACTCCACGGTCAGCTGCGGGGCCTCGCCCGGCAGGGTCAGCACCGTCAGGGGGTAGTGCGTCGCGCCCCGGTTGCCGATGCCGGCCACCCGCAGCCCGCGCGCGGTCAGCCGCTCCGGGTCCACCGGGTAGTTCTCGAAGACCAGCAGGGTGTCGAAGAGCGTGCCGTGGCCGCTCTGCGCCTGGATGTCCGCGAGGCCCAGGTACTGGTGGTCCAGCAACCCGGACTGCGCGGCCTGCAGCCGGGCCAGCGCCTCGGCCACCGGCTCGTCCTCGTCCACCGCGAACCGGACGGGCACGGTGTTGCTGAACAGCCCGACCATCGACTCCACGCCCGGGATGTCCGCCGGGCGGCCCGAGACGGTGGCACCGAACACCACGTCGGTGCGGCCGGTGAGCCGGCCGAGCAGGATCGCCCAGGCGCCCTGCACCAGGGTGTTCGGCGTCAGCCCGTACCGGCGGGCGGTGGCGGTCAGCGCGGCCGACAGCTCCGCCGGGATCGGCAGCTCGATCTCCCGCCCGGCCGCCGCGGGTGTGTCCGACCCGGTGCCCAGGGTCTGCGCGAGCAGGGTCGGGGCGGCCAGGCCGGCCAGGGCGGTGCGCCAGGCCGCGGAGTCCGCGGCGGTGTCCCGCCCGGCCAGCCAGGCCAGGTGGTCGGCGTACGGGGTGGGCGCGGGCATCGCCGCCACGTCGGCGCCGCCGTAGGCGGCGACCAGTTCGCGCAGCAGGACGGGCGTCGACCAGCCGTCCATCACGATGTGGTGGCGGGTCAGCACCAGCCGGTGGTGGTCCGGGCCGAGCACCACCAGCGCGCAGCGCACCAGCGGGGGCCGCGCCAGGTCGAAGCGGCGGGAGGCCTCGTCGTCCTCGATCCGGGCGAGCGCGGCGCGCTGTCCGTCGGCGTCGAGGGCGCCCAGGTCGTGGTGCGTCCACGGTACCCGGACGGCCGCGGCGACCAGCTGCAGCGGCCGGCCGGTGCCGTCCTCGGTGAAGCCGGACCGCAGCGCCGTGTGCCGGTTGACGACCGCGTCGACGGCCTCGGCCAGGGTGGCCGGGTCGAGCGGGCCGCGCAGCTCCAGCGAGGTGAGCGAGGTGTAGAGGTCGTCCGCGCCCTCGGCGCGCTGCTCGCCGGCGTGGAAGAGCAGGCCCTCCTGGAGCGGCGACAGCGGCAGGACGTCCTCGGTGCCGGGGTGGGCGGCGGCGAGCCGGTCGAGCAACGGCTGGGTGACGGCGGCGAGCGGCACGTCGGAGGGGGTGAGCCCGCCCGCGCCCGGGCGGTCGGCGTAGGCGGCCAGGGCGTCGAGCGCGGCGAACCAGCGGTCGGCGACGTCGCGGGCGGCGTCCTCGGTGAGCACGCCGTCCGGCCAGGTCAGGGTGACGGACAGTGCGGTGCCGTCCGGGCCGTCGTGGACGAACGCGCCGACCTCCAGCGCGTGGGCGGCGGGCAGCCCGGGGTCGGCGGTCGCGGTGATCGCGTCGCCGCCGGCCGCCGGCGTCCACGGCGCGCCGGTCGCGGTGAACCGGCCGAGGTAGTTGAAGAGCAGCTGCGGCTGCTCGGCGTCGGCCAGGGCGGGGCCGGCGACCGGGTCGAGGTGGCGCAGCAGGCCGTAGCCGGCGCCGGCGTTCGGCAGGGCGCGCAGCTGCTCCTTGACGAGCGCGAGGGCGCGGCCCGCCGCCGCGCCGCCGGCCGCGGCGTCGGCGAGGTCGACGCCGGTGAGGTCCAGCCGGGCGGGGTACTCGGTGGTGAGCCAGCCGGCGGTGCGGGCGGTGTCGGCGCCGGGCACCAGGTGGTCCTCGCGGCCGTGGCCCTCCAGTCGCAGCAGCAGGTCGGTGCGGTCGGCGCCGGTGCGGCGGCGGCCGAGCAGGGCGAGCGCCAGGCCGGTCAGCAGCACGTGGTCGACGCCGGCCCGGTGGGTGGCGGGCACCGCCGCGAGCAGCGGCGCGGTGCGGTCGGCGGGCAGGGTGAGGCGCAACCGCCGGGCGGTCGCGGCGGTGTCCCTGGTCGGGTCGAGCGGCCGGTCGCCGAGCAGCGGGCCGGCGCCGTCGGCCAGCACGGCCTGCCAGAGCGGGAGTTCGGCGCGGACGGCGTCGCCGGTGGCGGCCTCGGCGAGGCCGAGCGCCCAGCGCCGCGGGGGTGTGGCGACGGGGTCGAGGGTGCGGCCCTCGTAGGCGGCCCGCAGGTCGGGCAGCAGGATCCGCCAGGAGACGCCGTCGACGGCGAGGTGGTGCGCGGCGAGCACGAGCAGGCCGGGGGCGCCGGCGCCGGCGTCCAGGTGGACGGCCTGCAGCACGCTGCCGCGCTCCGGGTCGAGCCGGTCGGCGGCGGCCTCCCGCTCCAGCGCCGCGGCGGCGGTGAGCTCCTCGGGGGCGACGGCGATCCGGCGCAGCCACTCGGCGGCGGGCGCGCTGCCGGCCGGGCGGACCTCCTGCGTCCAACCGCCGTCGGAGGCGACGTGCAGGCGCAGCCGCAGCGCGTCGTGCCGGTCGGTGAGGGCGTCCAGGGCGGCCGTCAGCCGGGCCCGGTCGAGTCCGCCGGGCACGGAGACGACGGTGGTCTGGCCGAACCGGGCGACCGGTCCGCCGCGGCCGCGCAGCCACTCGCTGACGGCGGTGGGCGGCAGCACGCCGACGGCGTCCTCGGCGGGCGCCGCGTCCTCGGCGGCGCGCAGGGTCTCCGCGACGGCCGCGATGCGGGCGACGGTGCGGCGCTCGAAGACCACCCGCGGGGTGATCCGGTACCCGGCGCGGCGGGCCCGGCTGCCGAGCTGGATGGCGGAGATGGAGTCGCCGCCGAGGGAGAAGAAGTTGTCGTCGACGCCGACCGCGGGGAGGGCGAGGATCTCGCACACCAGGTCGGCGAAGACCCGCTCGGCCTCGGTGCGCGGGGCCCGGGCCGCGGAGTCGGCGGCCGGCACGGGGGCGGGCAGCGCCTTGCGGTCGAGCTTGCCGTTGAGGCTGAGCGGCAGCGCGTCCAGCCCGAGGAGCACGGTGGGCACCAGGTGCTCGGGCAGGGTGCGGGCGAGGGCGGCGCGCAGCGCCTCCGGGTCGGCGGGGGCCGGGACGACGTAGCCGACCAGCTGCCGGGCGCCGCCGGGGGTGAGCTCACGGGCGGTGACGGCGCCCTGCCGGACCTCCGGCAGG
The DNA here is from genome assembly GCF_042673745.1 of Kitasatospora sp. NPDC057015. Taxonomy (NCBI): domain Bacteria; kingdom Bacillati; phylum Actinomycetota; class Actinomycetes; order Kitasatosporales; family Streptomycetaceae; genus Kitasatospora; species Kitasatospora sp. NPDC057015. The sequence goes on along the minus strand of NZ_JBHUSG010000030.1, from coordinate 85,085 downwards.
GCCTCCAGGGCGGCCTCGATCTCGCCCAGCTCGATGCGGAACCCGCGCACCTTGACCTGGTCGTCGGTGCGGCCGAGGTACTCGACGGTGCCGTCCGGGGCCCAGCGCACCAGGTCGCCGGTGCGGTACAGCCTGGCCCCCTCGGCGAACGGGTCGGCGACGAACCGGCCGGCGGTCAGGCCGGGGCGGCCCAGGTAGCCGCGGGCCAGCTGCACGCCCGCGAGGTACAGCTCGCCCGGCACACCGACGGGCACCGGACGCAGCTCGGCGTCCAGCACGTACAGCCGGGTGTTCCAGACCGGGCGGCCGATCGGCACCACCCCGGCCGACGGCTCGGTGCGGTGGTGGGTGACGTCGACGGCCGCCTCGGTGGGCCCGTACAGGTTGTGCAGCGGGACGCCCGGCAGCGCCGCGTACCAGCGTTCGACGACCTCGCCGGGCAGCGCCTCGCCGGAGCAGAAGGCCCGGCGCAGTCCGGCGCAGCGCGCGGCGACGGACGGCTCCTCCAGGAACGCCCGCAGCATGGAGGGCACGAAGTGCAGCGTGGTGACGTGCTGTTCGGCGATCAGCGCGGCGAGGTAGGCCGGGTCCTTGTGGCCCTCGGGGCGGGCGAGGACGACCGACGCACCCTCGCAGAGCGCCCAGAAGAACTCCCAGACCGAGACGTCGAAGCTGGCCGGGGTCTTCTGCAGCACCCGGTCGTCGGCGCGCAGCCGGTAGGCGTGCTGCATCCAGGCGAGCCGGTTGACGATGGCGCGGTGGGTCACGACGACGCCCTTGGGGCGGCCGGTGGAGCCGGAGGTGTAGATCAGGTAGGCGGCGTGGTCCGGCGTCACTTCGGGGAGCTCGGTGCCGGGGGCGTCCCGCCCGTCGAGCAGCAGGACCGGCGCCCCGGCCGGCAGGCGCTCCAGCAGCGGGGGGACGGTCACCACCGCGACCGGGGCGGCGTCCTCGACCATGTACGCGAGGCGCTCGGCGGGGTAGTCGGCGTCCAGCGGCAGGTAGGCGGCGCCGGACCTGAGCACGCCGAGCAGGGCGACCATCAGCTCGGCCGAGCGCGGAACGGCGACGGCCACGATCCGGTCCGGTCCGGCGCCGGCCGCGACCAGCGTGCGGGCGAGCGCGTCGGCGCGCCCGGCGAGCTCGCGGTAGGTGAGTGCGGCGCCCTCGAAGACCACCGCGACGGCGTCCGGCGTGGCGGCGGCGCGCTCGGCGATCCGGCTGACCAGGGTGCCGGCGGGCACCTCGCGGTCGGTGGCGTTCCAGCCGTGCAGCAGCTCGGCGAGCTCCTCGTCGGCGGGCAGCGGGAGCTCGCCGATCGGGCGGTCGGGCGCGGTGGCGAGCCGGGTCAGCAGGTCGGCGCAGCGGCGGGCGTGGCCGGCCAGCTCCTCGGCGGTGTGGAGCGCCGGGTTGGCGTCGAACTCCAGTACCAGGCGGCCGTGCTGGTCCTTGGTGACGGACAGCGAGACGTCGTCGACCGGCCCGGAGGCCAGGTTGACGGTCCGTCCGGGCACGCCGGCGAAATCCAGGTCCAGGTCGAAGGGCTTGAGGTTGAGCAGCGGGCCGTAGAGCTGCTCGTCGGTGCCGACCAGGGCGAGCTCGCGGCGGAGCTCCTCGCCGCGGTACAGCTGGTGCCGGCGGAGCCCCTTGAGCGCCTCGGCGGCCTGGCGCAGCAGGCCGTCGAAGGTGTCGGCGCCGGTGACGGCCAGCCGGACGGGCAGGATGTTGACGGCCATGCCGGGCACCCGCAGCGTGCCGGGGGCGGTGCGGGCCATGGCGTGCGTGCCGAGGACGGCGTCCCGGGCGCCGGTCATCCGGTGCAGGTAGGCGGCGAACCCGGCCGCGGCGGCCTCGGCCCAGGTGGTGCGGGCGGCGCGGGCGGCGTCGAGCACGGTCGCGGAGGCCTCGGCGGACAGCTCGACGCGGTGGCGCAGCGAGACCGCGGAGGCGGCCGCGCTCTGCTCGGTGAGGCGGGCCGCGGCGGGCCGGTCGGCGAAGCGCTCCAGCCAGTAGGCCCGGTCGGCGGCGGCCTGCTCGGAGTCCAGGTAGGCGGCCTCGGCCTCGGCCAGCAGGGCGGCCGGCCGCAGCGGGCTCGCCGGCACCGGCTCGCCGTGGACGATCGCGGTGTAGACCTCGGCGACCCGGCGGGTGAGCAGGGCGACGCTGTAGCCGTCGACCACCAGGTGGTGGAACCACTGGAACCACAGGTGGCTCTGCTCGCCGGTGCGGACCAGCAGCGAGCCGGTCAGCGGGCCCGCGCCGGGGCCCTCCAACGGCGTCGGGACGGCGAGCTGGTCGCGGACCAGGCCGACGGCCGCGGCGACCGGGTCGGCGGCGCCGCGGGTGTCCAGGCTCGGCAGCCGCCAGCCGGCGGCGTCGAAGCCGGTCGGCTCGGCGACCGTGCGCCCGTCCTGCTCGGTGAGGCGCACGTGCAGGCCGTCCGCCTCGCCGAGGGTGCGGCGCACCGCCTGCTCCAGGGCGGCGGTGTCCAGCGGGCCGTCCAGCTCGACGTACTGACCGACGTTGTAGGCCGGGTTGTCGGGGTCGATCCGCTGGGCGGCCAGGACACCGGCCTGGGCGGCCGTCAGGCCACTCGTCCGGTGCTGCGGTGTGGGGGTGCTCGCCTCAGGCATCGTCGGCCCTTCCCGGTCGTCGGTGCGCCGCCCGCCGCGGCGGGGGTGGTGCGGTGTGCTGGTGGAACGGCCCGGGCGGCCGTCGGCGGCCGCCCGGGGGACAGACCCTGGCCCTAGAGGCCCTTGAGGATCGTCTCGATCTGGTTCAGGACGTCGATGGAGGTGCCGTAGCGGTCGCTGGTGGCGTAGGTGACCGGCAGCACCTTTCCGGCCTTCACGGCCTTGAGGTTCTGCCAGGCCGGCTGCTTGTCGAGGTCCTTGGTGTCCTGCGGGACCTCGCCGGTGGCGGCCGTCCGCGGCACCAGGACGATGTCGGCGTCGGCGAGCACGTCGAGCTTCTCGGTCGAGTAGGTGACCTCGTGCTCCTTGCCGTCCGCGGAGGCCTGCGAGAAGGTCGCGCCGGCGTCCTTCAGCACCCGGCCGACCCAGGAGGTGCTGGTGTCGACGAGGAACTCGCCGCCGCCGTAGGAGGAGGCGATCGTCCACTTCACCGAGTTGAGCTTGGTCGCGTAGGTGCTCTTGATCTGCGCGGCCTTGGTGTCGTAGTCCGCCTTGAGCTTCTTGAACTCGGCGTCCTTGCCGACCGCGGTGGCGATCTTCTCCTGGGCGTTCAGCAGGTCGACGGGCGTCTCGATGCCGAAGTAGAGGGTGGGCGCGATGCCTTCGAGCTTCTTCACGCCCCAGTCGAAGGCGGTGGCGCCCTCGACGACGATCAGGTCGGGCTTGAGCGAGGCGACCTTCTCGATGTTGATCTCGATGCCGGAGCCGATCGGCTCGATCTTCGCCGCGGCGTCCTTCTGCGCGGGCAGCAGCTCGACCGGGTTGTTGTCGTCGAGGGTGCTGGTGCCGACCGGCTGCACGCCGAGGTCGAGCAGCGCGCCGGTGGCGTACGAGATGGAGACGATCCGCTTGACGCCGGCGGGCACGGTGATCTTGCCGTTGGTGGCCTCGATCACGACCGGGCCGGCCGCGGTGGTGCTGCCGCCCTTGGCGTCGGCGGCGGGCGCCGCGTCCTTCGAGCCGCCGTCGGAGCCGCAGGCCGCGAGGGTGAGGACGGCGGCCGCGGTGAGCGGGACGGCGGCGGCGAGTCTACGGCGGGTCCGGGGCAGGGCGGTGGTGCGCATGGTTCTCCTCGGGAGTGGTGCGGGCGGGCCGGCGTCGGCGGGTGCCGCCGGCGTGCGTCAGGGGGTGCTGCGGGGGGCGTTCGGGGTGGCTCAGGGGGCCAGGTGGGCGGCCCAGGACCGCAGGGTGGGCACGGGGGCGATCTCGACCAGGTCGGTGAGCTCGACCTTCACGCCCCGGGCCCGCCAGGTCTCGACGAGGCTCATCAGCCGGATCGAGTCGAGGCCGAGGTCGCGGAGGTCGTCGTCGTCCGCGATGTCCTCCGGGCGCTCGCCGGTGACGTCGGCCAGGTCGGCGCGCAGGGTGGCGAGGTCGAGGCCGGCAGGGGTGCCGTCGGGCATGGTCGTGGCGTCCGTTCGGGTCCGGGTGCGGTGCGTGCGGGTGCGTGCGGTGCGGCGGGCGGTCAGGGGTGGGTGGCGGTGGCCCGGTCGGCGGCGAGGGTGCGGCCGGTGCGGCGCAGCAGCAGCGAGTCGGTGATCTCGCCGGAGCGCACGGCGAGGGTGGAGAGCAGGGAGGAGGTGATGCCGTGCGTGTGCTCGGTGCCGCCCTGCAGGTAGATGCCGACGTCGACGTGGTCCGCGGTCAGCACCCGGTGGTCGCGGTCGACGCGCAGCCGGTCCCGGGCGTCGGTGAGGCAGTCGGCGGCGAAGGCGCCGAGCAGCTCACGGGGGTCGACGTGGGTGTAGCCGGTGGCGAGGACCACCGCGTCCGACTCCAGGGCGAGCTCCTCGCCGGTGGCGAGGTTGCGGACGAGTGCGCGGGCGCCGTCCGCGGTGTGCTCCACGCCGGTGAGGCGCGAGGTGTTGACCATCCGCAGGCGCTCCCGCCCGCTGACCTTCTCCTGGTAGACCGTCCGGTACAGCGACTCGATGAGATCGCCGTCGACGACGGAGTAGTTGGTGTTGGCGTGGTAGTCGAGCAGGTCCTGCTTCACGGACTCGGGCGCGCCGTAGTAGTCGTCGACGGCGGCGGGGTCGAAGATCCGGTTGGCGAAGGGGCTGTCGTCCGCCGGGCTGTAGCCGTACCGGGAGAAGACCGCGCAGATCTCGGCGTCGGGGTACGTGCGGTGCAGGTACTCGACGGCCTCGGCGGCCGACTGCCCGGCTCCCACCACGGTGAAGCGCCGGTGGCGCAGTTCGGTCAGGCCCGGGGCGCGCAGCAGCAGGTCGCGGGTGTGCCAGACGCGCTCGCCGGCGGTGACGCCCTCGGGCAGGGTGGGGCGCAGTCCCGTGCCGACGGCGATGTTGCGGGCCGTGACGGTCCGCCGGTCGCCGCCGCTGACCTGCTCGTCGGTGACCTCCACGGCGGTGACCCGGCCGTCGGTGCGCAGCGGACGGACCGCGGTGACCCGGCGGCCGTAGGCCACCGAGCCGGCGAACGCCTGCGCGCACCACTCGAGGTAGTCGTGGAACTCCAGGCGGGTGGGGAAGAACGACTTCTGGTTGATGAAGTCGGCCAGCCGGCCGCGTTCCTGGAGGTAGGTCAGGAAGGTGAAGCGGCTGCGCGGGTCGCGCATGGTGACGAGGTCCTTGAGGAAGGACACCTGCATGGTGGCGCCTTCGAGGAGCATGCCGCGGTGCCAGCCGAAACGCTCCTGCTGCTCCAGGAAGCTCGCCCGCAGGGTGTCCTGGGGGTTGCGGTCGTTGTGGTCGCCGACGGCGATGGCGAGCGCCAGGTTGGCGGGGCCGAAGCCTATGCCGACGAGGTCCTCGATGCCGTCGCCCCGGTCGGGCACGTCGTCCTGCTGCAGTCGAGACACGCTCGTCCTTCCATCGCTTTGTCCTGCCGGGAATTCCTGACACCCCACCCGGCCCTGCCCACCTTGCAAGGTAAGGCTTGCCTAACCTTGCCGGTCGGGGGTGGGTTGGTCAAATTCGGTTCGTGGGCACTCGATCGACGCTCCGGGGAGCGTCGGCCGCCACGCGGGTGCCGGGCGCCGCGGAGCCGAAGGCCCGCAGCAGGTTGTGCCGCACCCGCCCGTCCAGCACGTGCGCCGCGCGCACACCGCTGCGCACGGCGCGCAGGCAGCCCTCCATCTTGGGGAGCATTCCGCTGGCCAGGGAGGGCAGCAGGGCTTCGAGTTCGCGCGCCGAGAGGTGCTCGACGACCTCCGTGGAGTGCGGCCAGTCGGCGTACAGGCCCTCGACGTCGGTGAGCACGACCAGCATCTCGGCGCCCAGCGCGACCGCGAGCGCGGAGGCGGCGGTGTCCGCGTTGACGTTGTACACGTGGCCGTCCGCGCCGCGGGCGATCGAGGAGATCACCGGGATCCGCCCGTCCGCGATCAGTGCCTTCACGGCGCCGGCCTCGACGGTGACGATGTCGCCGACCAGGCCGATGTCGACCTGCTCGCCGTCGACCACGGCGAAGCGTTTCACCGCGGTCATGGTGTGCGCGTCCTCGCCGGTCATGCCGACCGCGAACGGCCCGTGCTCGTTGAGCAGGCCGACCAGCTCGCGCTGCACCTGGCCCGCCAGCACCATCCGGACCACGTCCATAATCTCCGGGGTGGTCACCCGCAGGCCCGCGGTGAACGACGACTCCACCCCCAGCCGGCCGAGTTGGGCGTTGATCTGCGGGCCGCCGCCGTGCACCACCACCGGGTGCAGGCCCGCGTAGCGCAGCAGGACGACGTCCTGCGCGAAGGCCGCCTTCAGCTCCTCGTCGACCATGGCGTTGCCGCCGAACTTCACCACCACCGTCCGGCCGCGCAGGTGCTCCAGGCCGGCCAGGTGCTCCAGTGGACGGGGATCGTGTCGCTGCCGTGGGGGCCGCCGCCCCGAGGGGTGGCGTTGCTCGGCGAGGCGACTGGTCACGTGTCCCCCTGGGGTCGGGAATGTCCGCGCCGCGGCGTGGGCCCGGGTGGGGCCCGGCGCGGGGACCGGGCCGGTGGTGACGGGCCCATAGGTGGTCCCGTCAATTTAGGCAAGGGTTACCTTACATTGCGTCCGCCGGGTCGTCACCACCCCGTAGCTCCCTCCCGCGACGGCCCGACCGCCGCCGTCACGGCCTGAGCAGGGTCACCTCCTCGGCATGCCGACGCTGCTGCTTCTCGTCCCAGTCACCCGTGCAGTAGACCGAGATCCGGCCGATCGCGCCGGCCGCCACGTCCGCGCGCATCAACTCCCGGCAGTACCACGCCTGCCCGTCCTGCTCCCAGCGCTCCTCCACCTCCAGGACGAAGCCGGTCGGGGTCGGGTCCACCCGGTGGCGCGGCACCACGCCCGGCGCCGGGTGGCCGGCCCGCCGCAGGGCCAGCAGGCCCTCCACGCCCTCGGCCTGCAGCCGCCACTGCGGCAGGGTCAGGTCACAGAACACGGCCCGGTGGAACAGACCGTCCGGCGCGGTACCGGTCTCCAGGAAGGTGATCAGGCGGTCCGCCAGCCCGTCGTTCATCACGCGCTCCCGGGGTGCGGGCCGGCGCCCGCCGGCTGCCCGGTGGCCGCCAGGTTGCGACCGACGGTGGCCATCGTCCGCTCCAGGGCCTCCGTCGGGCTGAACTCGACCAGCTCGGTGCCGGCGAAGATCAGCGGCAGGTGGCCGGGCGCGCCGTAGTAGGCGTCGCCGGCCTGGTAGACCTCGTCGTGGTCCGGATAGCGGAAGACGATCCGCCCGGTCAGCACCAGGCCCCAGTGCGGGCTCTGGCAGCGGTCCCCGGGCAGTCCGGCGAACAGTGCCGCCGGGTCGACGTCCGCCTTGTGGGTCTCGAACCCGACGGTGTAGCCGCCCAGTTCGGCGTATCGGCCCTCGATCACCGGCTCGTCGACGGTGAGCACGGCCTCGGCTTTCGAGATGCGGGGCATGACGGTCTCCCTCGTGGTTGCTCCCCTGTCCCCCTTCATCGGAAGGGCGTGAGGTCGGGCGGCACGATGTCAGGTCGCGGCTCACCTCCCCGGCACATCTCCTCGGCACACTGCCCGCCGGCCCGGCCGGACGACCCGAACCGCGGGCCCCCTCGGTGGAGCGGGCCCAGCCGGGCGCGGGCGCCGGGCACCGCCCCTCAGGTCCGCCACTCCACCGGGTGCTCCGGCTCGTACACGCAGAGCGTGCCGGTGTGCACGGCGTTGGCCAGGTGCCGTCCGAGTACGGGGTGCGCGTGGGCGATCCGGTCGATCGCGGCCCGCACCCGGGCGGTGACCGCCGTCCGGGCCCGCTCGGCGGGGGAGCCCGTCCGGCGCACCCGCCCGCCCAGGCCGTACGCCGCGGAGAGCTGGCCCACCAGGGCGTCGCGTTCGACTGCGATCCGCGCCGAGCGCTCGGCGTCCCCGGCCGCGTCCGCCTCGGTGGCCTCGCCCTCCAGCTCCCGCAGCCGGGCCCGGTAGGCGCCGCGCGCGGTGGCGTCGATCAGCTCGCCGGTGTCACCGGGGCCGCGCAGCGCCTCGCCGGACCGCGCAGCGGCGCCCGGGGCGCCGGGGCCCCGGGCGGTGACGAGGTCGAGCGCCGGGACGGGCGTGCCGGGGCGGGCCAGCAGGGTGGCCAGGTCGCGCATCCCCTTGCTGTCCGCCATGGTGGCCTGCTCGCCGCCGTAGCCCAGCTGCCAGAGGTCACCCGTCCGCCGGAAGACGTTCCCGCCGGGCCCGGCCGCGGGCCCGGGCGCCGGTGCGCCGGCCTCCCGGGAGATCCGCTCCACCAGCCCGGCCGCCCCGATGCCCCGGGCCGCCGCCAGCGCGGCGTCGAAGTGGCGCCGCGCCGCGCCGCGGTCACCGAGCGCGGTGGCCAGCAGGCCCAGGTGCCGGTGCACGGGGCCGCGCACGGCCGCGCCGACCCCCTCGACCACGAAGAGGTCCCGGTAGGGCGACAGCCACTCGTACACCTGGCGGGCCGGCGGCACCGGTCCGCAGAGCGCGACCGTCTCGGCGGCCTGCGCGAGCATCGGCAGCCACTCGCTGTCCTGCGGGGCGCCGGCCAGCAGCGGCGTCACGGCGGCGAGCCGGCGTTCGGCCTCGCCGAGGTCGCCCAGCTGGGCCGCCACCAGGGCCCGGGTCACCTTGGCCCACACGTCCGGCACCTCGTCGAGGCCGGGACTCCCGGCGATCAGCTCCGCGATGCCCGCCCGGTCGTCCGAGGCGGTGAGCAGGCACCAGCGCTGGGTGGCGGCGAGCAGCGCGGCGTTGCCGCTGCCGGCCCGGCGGCCGAGCTCCTCCACCTGGTCGAGGGAGCGCCGGCAGTCCTCGTACCGGCCTTCGAGCAGCGCCCGCATCCCCTGCCAGAGCGGCACGTACCAGGCGTACAGCGGGTGCCGCAACGCGTGCGCGGCCGCCCGGAAGGCCAGCGTCTCGGCCTCCGCCCGGGCCGTCTCGCCGAGTTCCAGCAGGGCCACCACCTGCAGGCGCCGGCCCAGCAGTTCGAGCGGGAGGTCCGGCAGCGCCCGGGCCAGGCCGGTGATCTCGGCGGACCAGGCCAGCCGCTCGGCGCAGTGCGCGGGGCCGGCCCGGGCGTCGCAGAGCGCGGAGAGCGCGTAGGCGAGGGTCGCGGAGTCCTCGCTCCGGCGGGCCGTCGCGACGGCCTCCTCGGCCAGGGCGAGCCGGCCGGGTCCGGCCTCGATGAGGGTGGCCGCCACGGAGAGCCGGGCGGTGACGGCCGCCAGCAGGTCCGGTCGCCGCGGTGCGAGTGCGGCCCGCGCCTCGACCAGCAGGTCGACCTGGGCGCGGTCGAGCAGGTCGACCTCGAAGCCGGCCGGCCCCGCCCCGAGGCCGAGCGCCGCGGCGGCCAGCAGGTCGCTCCGCTCGCAGCGGCGGGCGCAGGCGGCGGCGCGCAGGAAGTCCGCGCGCGCCGCCTCCCGCCCGCCCGCGCCGACCCGGGCCGTGCCCAGCTCCACCAGCGCCTCGGCGAGCACCTCGTCCGGGGCGCCGGCCGCGCCGAGGGCGGCGACGGCCCGCTCGTACCACTGGGCGGCGTCCTCGTACCCGAGCAGGTCCGCCGCCCGGGCGCCCGCCCGGCGGGCGAAGACCGCGGCCTCCCCGGCGCGCTCCGGCCCGGCGAGCAGCAGCTGGTGGGCGACCTGCGCCGGTCCGACGTCCCGGCCGCGGGCGAGGAACCCGGTCAGCACCTCCGCCGCGCGCTGGTGCCAGCCCACCCGCTCCTGCGCGGACATCGCCGCGTACGTCGCCTCCCGCATCAGGTCGTGCCGGAAGGCGGCCGAGCCCGGGTCCACCATCGCGAGCAGCCCCGCGGCGGCCGCCTCCGACAGCACCGCCCGCAGGTCGCCGAGCGGTACCTCGGCGACCTCCGCGAGCAGGTCCAACCGGAAGTCCGTGCCGAGCGCCGAGGCCGCCGCCAGCGCCCGCGCGCACCCGGCCGGCAGCTCCGCCAGCCGGGCCTGGACGGCGGCCCGGACCGAGGGCGGCACCGGTCGGCCCGGGCGCCGGTGGCGCAGCAGCTCGGTGACGAAGAAGGCGTCCCCGCCGGTGCGGACGAGCAGCTCGCCGGCCACCGCCGGATCCGGCCGCGCCCCGGTCGCGGCCTCGGCCAGCGCGCTCACCTCGGCCCGGTCCAGCGGCCCCAGCGGCAGGCACCGAGCGGTGCGCAACAGCGCCGCCCGCGCCGAGGGCGCCCCGCGCCACGCCGCCGCGTCGTCCCGCGCGGTGGCCAGCAGCAGGGCAGCCGCCGTCCGCACACCGGCCGCCAGCTCCAGGAGCAGCCCGACCGAGGAGGCGTCGGCCTCCTGGACGTCGTCGAGCACCAGCAGCAGCGGAATCCCCGCGGCGCTCGTGCGCACCAGCTCGACGACGTCCCCCGCCAGCCGCAGCCGGTCCGCCTCCGGAGCCGTACTGCGCAGCCCGCCGGCCGCGCGGCCGGAGACCAGCGCCCGCAGCACCGGGGACGCCCGGACCAGCCGCCCGGCCGCCAGGTCGCCGGTCGCCAGTTCGCGGGCCGCCACCGACCAGGGGCGCAGGGCGTTCGCGGCCGTGCCGGGCGGGCAGGACACCCAGACCACCCGGAACCCCTCCGCGCGCAGCGCCGTCTCCTCGGCCGTCCGGGTCTTGCCGGCGCCCGCCGCCCCGGTCAGCGCGACCAGGGCGCCGCGGCCCGCACGGGCGTCCGCCAGCGCCGCGCTGAGCTCGGCCAGCACGTCCGCGCGTCCGACGAAGGGAAACCCGGGCATCCTCGGTCCTCCCGTCGCGGCGGCCGTTCTCCGGGACCGCCGCCGACCCGTCCGTTCCTGGCGGGCGGGTCCCCCTCCAGTTTTCCAGAGGGGGGCCGGGGCGCCCGTCCGACGCCGACGGGGGCGCCCTCGACCCGGCGGGCCGCTGCTCCGAGAGCCGCGGCTCCGGCCGTGAACCGGCCTGCCTTCGAAGTGCCGTTCCGCCACGAACGACCCCTCCGGGTCGACCCCGGCCGGGTCGGTCGTCGGGCTTCCCGCAACGCCTGCCTCCGCAGGCGGCGCTGGGTTAGCGTGGGACGACGGGGCGTGCTCGGAGCGCTCCCGGGACGGCAGGAGCGGGATGGTGAGTGTGCGGGCGAGGCCTCCGTACTGCGGTCTGGACGCGGCGATGGAGGTCGTCAGCGGCAAGTGGAAGGTGCTGATCCTGTGGGCCCTGCGCCACCAGGCCCGGCGCTTCGGGGAGCTTCGGCGGCAGGTGCCCGGTGTGAGCGAGAAGGTCCTGGCCCAGCAGTTGCGCGAGCTGGAGGCGGACGGCATCGTGCGGCGCGAGAGCTTCGACGGCGTTCCGCTCCGCGTCGAGTACTCACTGACCGAGCAGGGCCTGGCACTTGACGAGGCCCTGAAGCCGCTCGGCGACTGGGGACGGGAGTTCCGCCCGCGGCGGGTCTGACGGTTCGCCGCTCCCGGGCCGGCCGGCGGGCGCCGGGCCTCGCGATCGGGCCGGGCCGGGTCGACCGGGGCCTACGCCTGCTGCGGCCGGGTGATCCGCTGACCCAGACCGCCGTCGACGTTCACCTCCTCGCCGGTGGTGAAGGTCGCGTCGAAGGCCAGGAACAGCACCGCCTTCGCCACCTCCTCGGAGGAGCCGTGCCGGCGCATCGGGGTGAGCTGGTCGCCGACCGTCTCGAACGCCGCCAGCATCTCCGCCGACGCGCCGGTGATGCCGGCGGTCGGGGTGTGGATGAAGCCGGGGCTCACCGCGTTGACCCGGATGTCGCGCGGCAGCAGCTCCGCGGCGATGACCTTGGTGAACGACCGGACCGCCGCCTTCGAGGCGGAGTAGACACCCATGCCCGGGTTGCCCGAGTCGTTGGCGATCGAGGTGGTGAAGACGATCGACCCGCCGTCGTGGAGGAGCGGGGCGAGGCGCTGCGCCGTGAAGAACGCGCCCTTGGTGTTGACGCTGAACGTCTGGTCGAACACCTCCTCGGTCACCTGGCCGAACGGCCCGAGCCGGGCGAACCCGGCGTTGACGAAGAGGAAGTCGAACCGGCCGAACCTCTCCGCCACGATCCCCCCGAGGGCGTCGACGTCACCGAGGTCCGCGGTGTCGGAGCGGACGACGTGCGCAGCCGCCCCCAGTCGGGCCCGTGCGGCCTGCAGGTTCTGCTCGTTCCGGCCGGTCACCAGGACTTCGGCGCCACCCGCCACCAGGGCCTGGGCGGTCGCCAGGCCCATGCCGATCGTCCCACCGGTGATGACCGCCCTCTTGCCCGCGTACCTGCCCATGGAATCCCCTCCGGTCGCCTGTACCGACAGGATCACCCCGGGCGTTGTACATGATCAAGTACGTACGTTGAAGTGCGTACGTACCTCGAAGTCAGTGCACCGGCGCCGGACGCCGGAGCCGTCCGGCGCCCCGCGCCGCACCGCCCGCGGCGGCCGTCAGCACCCGGAGGTGCCCCGCCCCCGCGGCCGTCAGCGCCCCGCGGCCGCGTAGGCGGAGCCGATCGCGTTGGGTGCGCCACCGGGTTGGAACAGCCCCGTCGCCCCGGGTTCGGTGGCGGGCAGGGCGAACCAGGCGTACCGCTGGACGTAGGGCAGCCCCTGGAGCATGGCGGTCGAGGCCCTGACGAAGGCGACCTGCTGGTCCGAGGTCGGGAAGCTGGTGCCCCCGGCGAACTTGATCAGCGCGAACTCGGTCAGCCAGACGGGCAGTTGGTAGCGGTCGTGGACGGCCTGCAGATAGCGCTGGAGCTGCCCGACGGCCTCCGCGGTCCGGAAGTCCGAGCCGTACCAGTGCAGGGCGATGAAGTCGACGCGGTACCCGCGGCTCCTGGCACCCTGCATGAACTGGTCCAGCCAGCCGCCCGGATCGGCGCCGCCGTAGGCCACCGCCGGGCTGCCGAGAGTGAGGCCGGTCGCCATCAGCTTCGGCCACAGGTCCAGGGCCTGCTGCGGCGTCAGGTTGGACTGGGCCGCCAGGTCCGGCTCGTTGAAGCCGAGCAGGGTGCCGCTGCCCTGCTGGGTGGCCTTGGCCAGCGAACCGTTGCCGACCGCCGCCGCGCCCCAGATCATCGGGACGAAGTCGACGCCGGCCGGCCCCGCGATGCCCGCGTGGTCGGGCCCCCAGGTGTAGTACCAGGAGGCTCCCGACCCCGTCAGCGCGGTGCCGACCCCGTCGAAGGCCCAGGTGGAGACGCCCTTCTTGGGGCCGCGCACCGGCTGGGCCGCGGGCGCCGCGGGCGGCGCCGAGGCCGTCGGCGCGGGCTTGGTCGAGGGCGCCGCGGTGGGCCGGGCGGAGGCGGAGGGCGAGGCGCCCGGGTCGGCGGACGGCGCGGGGGAGGGCTCGGCGGACGGTGACGCCGAGGGCCCGGTCGGCTCCGGCGCCGCGGCCGACGGCGAGTCACCGGCCGCGGCCGAGGTCAGTGGTGCGGAGACCGCGACCGGGCGCGGGTCGCCACCGTTCAGGGTCGCCGCCAGCACGCCCAGCGCCGCCACGGCGGCCACCGCGCCCACCACCAGGCCCAGGCTCTTGGCGGCGGCGCGGCCCCGCACCGCCCGGCGGCCGAGTCGGGCCGCCCGCCGGCCGGCTCCCGTGCCGGACACCGTGCTCGTGCTCGTGCCTGTACTCGTGCCTGTACTCGTACTCGTACTCGTGCCCGGCTCGGCGAGCGCGCCCGGCTCCGCGAGCGGGTCGGTCGCCGGGCCGCCGCCCGTCGGGGCCGGCGCCGGCGGCAGCGAGTGCCCGGTCGGCACCGGCACCAGCGCCAGGCCGGCCAGCAGGCCCTCGGCGGGTATCAGGTCCCGTGCGCCCGCCGTGCACTGCGCGCAGTCGCGGACGTGCCGGGCCAGTCGCTTGCGCCAGAGCGGCCCGGGCACGCCGTCCCACGGCTCGGCGAGCGCGGCCAGCTCCGGACAGCCCGGCCGGCTCTCCAGCGCCCGCACCACCGACCGGGCGATGTCCAGCTGCTGCTTCATCCGCTGCACCCGCACCGCCGTGTGCGCGGTGGAGAGCCCGACGGCCGCCGCGAGTTCGGCCCGCCCGAGCTGCCCGGCGGCCTCCAGCCACCAGAGGGCGAGCAGCTCCTGGTCGGCCGGATCGAGCCAGCGGGTCGCCAGCGCCACCTCCCGGCGCTGGCCGGTCAGCCCCAGCCGCAGGATCGACAGATCCACGAAGTCCGCCTGCGGATCGGGCTGGTCGGGCACCTCCTCCAGGGCGGCGGACGGGACGGCGTCCACCTGGGCGGCCCGGTGCCAGCGCACCTGCCGGACGGTGACGGCGACCAGCCAGCTGCGGAAGGCCGACGGATCGCGGAGCTGGGGCAGCCCGGCGACGATCCGCAGCAGGATCTCCTGCGACAGATCGTCCACCTCGCCGGGTCGGCCCAGGGACCGTCCGACGATGTTGTAGACCAGCGGCAGGCTGACGGCCAGCAGGTCGTCCAGCGCCGCGCCGTCCCCCTGCTGCGCCGCCGCCACCCTGGCCGCGGTGAGGCCGCCGTCCTCGAATGTGCTCATGGTGCCTCTCGCTCCTCGTCGCGGCGGACCGACCGCCGGACGGACCGGAATGTACATCCCGCAGTCGGAGTCCTGACCTGCGGTGTGCCGATAACAGAAACCCGCGGGCGCGGGGGCGGGACGTCCGGAGCGTACGGGCACCCGCGCCCGCGCACCCGCGCCCGCCACCCGTCGGGCCCTCGGACGGGCCCTAGCCGAGCGCCTCCCACAGGGCCACGGTGTGCGGCGCGTCGGGTTCGGTCTCCTCCCACAGCTCCGCCAGGGCGAGCACCCGTTCCAGCGCCTCCCGCAGGAGGGCCTCGGCGGGCCCGACGGGAGGTTGGTTCGGGTAGGAGGTGAAGGGCAGGTGGGTGACCGGCCGCGGTACGAGCGGGGCACCGGGCGGCAGGGGGGTCTGGGGGTCGGGCACCGGCAGGTGGCCGAGTCGGGGTGCGGTGCTCATTCCGGCCCTACGGTCGGGCGTGGCTCGAACGTGCACATGCTGCCTCTCGCTCCTCGTCGCGGCGGGCCGCCGGACGGACCACCGGGGACGGACCGGAATGTACGTCCCACTGGTGGAGTCGGCGCCCGGGGGCCGCCGATAACAGAAATCCGGCGGACGACTTTCGGGGCCGTCCCGCTCCGCGGCGGGGGCCGGTGCGCGGCCCGGCTCCAGCGGCGTCCCGGACGGGCGCGGAAGGGGCAGTCGTCCGTGCGGCGGCGAGCGCCGGCCGACTACGGGTCGAGCCGGCCGACTACGGTTCGAGCCGGGCGAGTTCGGCGGCGCGGCTGCGGCCGACGTCGGCGGCGAGGTCGCGGGTGGCCTGCTCGCGGCCCGCCGAGCCCTCGGAGCCGGCGAGCCGCACCGACTGCTCCAGGTACTCCCGCAGGTGGGCGCTCACCAGGCGGTCGAAGGCCGCGCCGCTCTCCCGCTCGGCGGCGGCGTACTCGGCGAGGGTGGTCATGCCCGGCATGTCGTGGCCCTCGTGGGGGCGGACCTGGTCGGCGCCGGCCCGCACGAGGAGGGCGTGCAGGCGGGCGAGTTCGGCCCGGTCGGCGACGGCGACGCCCGCGGCCAGCTCGCGCAGCTGCGGCGAGGCGGCCCGGTCGGCCACCAGCACGGCCAGTCGGACGGCCTGTTCGGTCATCGGTGCGGCCAGTTGCAGCCAGGCGACGTCCGTCGGGTTGAACGCGGAGCCGGCCTCCGTGCCGGGGCCGGCCGCGGACCCCGACGGGGCGGACACGGCGCCGGACACGGCACGGCCGGGGCCCGGCGCCGCGTCGGTGCCGGGCAGGGCGACGGCGGCCAGTGCGCCGCAGACCGCGAGCGAGGCCACCGCCGCGCCGACGAAGGCTCTTCTCATCGGGGCGCCCTTCCAGGGGGTCGGCGAGCCCGGGCGGGCGGCGTGTGCGCCGCCCGCCCGGGCCGGTGAACCGGAGTACCGGGGCGTCACGGGCGCCCGTCGGCCCCGCACTTCACGATCGGGTTGATGCAGTCCCGCACGCGCCGCTCCATCTCGGCGGCCGGCCAGACGTTGAAGAAGTCACCGTGCATGGTGTAGCCGGGCCCGGAGGCCAGCCGCAGCCGTGACGGGTCACCGGTGACCGGGTAGCGCAGCACCTGGCGGAGCTTGGGCACCGGCACCGGGTGGGTGGCCGGGCAGGCGCCGCCCACGGGGTACGCCATGTGGCTCTTGTGGTCGGCCGAGTCGAGGTCCTTCCCGTTCCAGCACTGCGGGAAGTCCAGGTACGACTCCAGCATCGTGCCCGCCGGGCAGTTCACGAAGTTGTGGGACGGGTTGACCTCACCGGCGTGCAGGCACGACCAGCGCGAGATGGTGTTGTCATCCGGTCCGGTCGCCTTGGCGTTGCCCGCGACGATGCGCAGACCCCGGGGCAGCGGCTGGGTGTTGGCGATGACGTCGTCGCGGACGCCCTCGCCGAGGTAGTAGAACGTGGTGCCGGTCGGCTCGACCGGGACGTTGTCCGCGTACAGGGTGGGAACCCAGTAGGAGGAGATGTCGGTGACGGGGTTGCAGGTCCCGCCGGACGTCTCCAGCCGCCCGAGGTCGGAGAACGCGTCGGTGGCGTTGTTGCCGAAGAAGCTGTGCATGTGCGAGCCGCCGGGCAGGCCGGGCAGCACGATCGGGTCGTCCGGCAGGCGGTGGCTGTAGGGGCAGTCGGCGAGGAACTCCGCGACCCGGACCGCCCCCGGCGGCACGGCCTGGGTGCCGAGCGTGCCGAAGACCTGGAACTCCCAGAGCGAGACGCCCCAGGCGGTGGCCCGTGCGGTGGCGAGCACCCGCACGTATCGGCCGGTGGCCGAGAGGTCCAGGGTCTGCTGCCCGGCGGCGCCGGTGGCGTTGCGGACGGTGACCCAGTTGGTGCCGTCGGCCGATACCTGGAGCTGGTAGGTACTGGCGTACGCGGCCTCCCAGTTCAGGACGACCCGGTTGATCGCGGCGTTGGCGCCGAGGTCGACCCGGATCCACTGGTTGTCGGCGGCGGCGCTGGACCAGCGGGTGCCGCCGTTGCCGTCGACGGCGAGGTTCGCGGGGTAGCCCGCGTTCTCCAGCGAGGAGGCGGTGACCGGTCGGCCCTGCGAGATCGGGGTGTCCACCGCCTGGGCCTGGCCGGTGGTGCCGGTGAGCAGCGCGCCGGCGGTGACGACGGCGGCGACCAGGCCGGTCATCCGCCGGCGGAGCGGGCTCGCGCCGGGGCGCGGGTGGGCGTGCGTGGGGGGACGGTTCTGTGGACGCGACAGCGGAACGAGACGGTGGAGGCGCGACCACCGGGTGAAGGACCTCATGGCTTCCAATCGGGTGGGGGAAGGAGCCGGAAGGTGAGGGTGGGTGGGTGAGGGTGCGTACGATGCGCCCGGACAAGCTGGGGAGCGCTCTCCGACGCTAGGAGCAGGGCCAGGGACTGTCAAGGCATTCTGTCGGTCCTCCGTCAACGGAGGAATTCGGCCGATGCCGCTGCGGACGGTCGGGGGAGAACGCTCCCCGGCAGGCTTTGCCCGGTCGGCCCGCTGACGGTCGGTCCGGTCGGCCCCGGTGGGCTGTGCGGCCCGGTGACGAGCCGACCGATGGCCGGATCCGCCAGAACCTCGTCATTGCGGCCGTCGTGCGCCGGGCGACATGATCGGGGCATGCCCCAGCCACCCCACCGCGTCGTCGTCGCCGCCTTCCCCGGCGTCGAACTGCTCGACGTCACCGGCCCCGCCGAGGTCTTCTCGGTCGCCACCCGGGTGGCCGGCTCCGATCGGCCCGGCTACCTCGTCCAGGTCGCGACGGCGGACGGCGGACCGGTGGCCACCTCCAGCGGCGTCCGGCTGCTGGCCGACCTCACCCTCGACGCGGTGGACGGGCAGGTGGACACCCTGCTGGTCTCCGGGGCGATCGACCTGTCCGGCGGCGGCGTGGCGCCGGTGGTCGACCGCGAGGTCACCGACTGGCTGCGCACGGCGGCGCCCCGGGCCCACCGGATCGGATCGATCTGTGCGGGCGCGCACCTGCTGGCCGCGGCCGGGCTGCTCGACGACCGGCCCGCCACCACCCACTGGCTCACCGCGGCCCGGTTGGCGGCCGAACACCCGCGGGTCCGGGTCGACTCCGATCCGATCTTCGTGCGGTCGGGGAGGGTGTGGACCTGCGCCGGCGTCACCTCGGGGATGGACATGGCGCTGGCCATGGTCGCCGAGGACCACGGCCAGGCCCTCGCCCTGGCCACCGCCCGGATGATGGTCATGTACGTGAAGCGCTCCGGCGGGCAGAGCCAGTTCAGCGTCCCGCTTTCCGTCCAGACCGACACCGGCGACCGGATCGACGAACTGCGGGTGTGGATCGCCGAGCACCTGCCCGGAGACCTGTCGGCCGAGGCGCTCGCCTCCCGACTGAACCTGAGCGTGCGCCACTTCTCCCGGCTGTTCCGGCAGCGCACCGGCACCACCGCTGCCGCCTACGTGGAGGCCGCCCGACTGGAGGCCGCCCGCCGTCTCCTGGAGGAGAGCGACCGCAGCCTGCCGGAGATCGCCGCCGCCAGCGGTCTCGGCTCCGTGGAGACGCTGCACCGCTCCTTCCAGCGCAGGCTGGGCACCACCCCCGCCGAGTACCGCCGCCGCTTCTGACCGCCCGCGCCGCCCGGGCCCCCTCACCACCCGCGCCGTCCGCCCCCGGCACCCCGTGGCCCTGCCCGTTCGTGCCGCCCGCCGCCCGCCGTCCGCCGTCCGCCGTCCGCCGTCCGCCGTCCGCCGTCCGCCGTCCACCCCGGCCCCGCCGTCGGCGGCACCCGGTCATGCCCGCGCGGGCACCGCCCGTCCCACCCACACCCCGGAGAGAACCATGTCCCGTACGAAGGTCGTCCCGATCCCCGTCCTGGGCCGGCACGCCGTCAACGCCTACCTGCTGCTCGGCCGACGGCCCGTCGTCGTCGACGCCGGGATGCCCGGCAGCGGCCGGCGGATCCACGAGCAGGTCGCCGCGCACGGCGTCGACCCCGCCGACGTCGCGTTGATCGTCATCACCCACGGCCACCTCGACCACTTCGGCTCCGCCGCCGAGCTGCACCGACTGACCGGCGCGCCGGTGGCCTGCCACGTGGCCGACCTCGGGCCGCTGCGCACCGGCCGGGTCCGCGAACCGTACCTGCCCACCGGCCCGATGGGCCGCCTGATGGACCGGAACCGGAAGCTGCACGAGCAGGTCGAACCCGTGGAGCCCGGCGTGCTGATCACCGGCGAGACCAGCCTGGAGGAGTTCGGGATCGCGGGCCGCATCATGCCGACCCCCGGTCACACCGCCGGATCGATCTCCGTCCTCACCGACGAGGGGGACCTCGTCGCCGGCGACCTGGTCGCCAACTCCTTCATGGGCCTGATCCCCGGCAGGCCGGCGAACCCGCCCTTCCACGACGACCCCCGGCAGAACCTCGCCAGCCTCCGCGCGATGCTCGCCCTCCGCCCCGGCCGACTGCACGTCGGGCACGGCGTCGCGCTGGACCCGGACCGGGTGCGGCGCTGGGCGGAGCGCGAGCACGAGCGTCTCTCCCGGCTGGAGTCGGCCGGCCGCCTCGCCCGCCGGAGCGAGTGAGGGCCCGGAGCGGGTGAGGGTCCGCAGCGGGTGAAGGTCCGGACGGGGTGAAGGTCCGGAGGCCGGCGGGGGTGCGGTCACGCGGCGGAGCGACGGCGGCGGGGTGGAGCGGACGGAACGGGCTGGTCCGATCGGATGGCGGACCCGCGGCGCCCGGCGCGCCGGGTGGTCGTCGGCCGTGGCCGCTCGGACGGACGGGCTAGGTTCGAATGTGTGACCAGTAACGATGCGGTCCTGGTGCTGGTGGTCGTCACCGCGCTGGGGTTCGACTTCACCAACGGATTCCACGACACCGGAAACGCCATGGCCACCTCGATCGTCACCGGCGCCCTGCCCCCTCGGGTCGCGGTCGCCATCTCGGCCGTCCTGAACCTGGGCGGGGCCTTCCTGTCGACCGCCGTCGCGGCGACCATCGCCAGCGGCCTGGTCGACAGTCAGGACGTGACCCTGACCGTCGTCATCGCCGGGCTGACCGGCAGCATCCTGTGGAACCTGACCACCTGGTTCTTCGGGATCCCCTCCAGCTCCTCGCACGCGCTGATCGGCGGTGTCGTGGGCGCCACGATGGCGGCCGCCGGCAGCTCGGCCGTCAAGTGGCAGGGCCTGGTGTCCAAGGTGATCGTGCCCGCCGCGCTCTCCCCGTTCATCGCCGGCTCGGTCGCCGCGATCGGCACCTACCTGGTGTACCGCCTCACCCGTGGGGTCTCCGAGGGCCCGCGCGGTCACGGATTCCGGATCGGCCAGGTCGGTTCGGCCTCCATGGTCTCGCTCGCCCACGGCGCCAACGACGCGCAGAAGACCATGGGCGTCATCACGCTCGCACTGATCGCCAACGGCACCCTGGAGTCCGGGGCGCAGGCCCCGACCTGGGTGATCGTCTCGTGTGCGGTGGCGATCGCGCTGGGCACCTACCTCGGCGGCTGGCGGGTCATCCGGGCGCTCGGCAAGGGGCTGATGGAGATCGAGTCGCCGCAGGGGATGGCGAGCGAGTCGGCCTCGGCCGCGGTGATCCTCTGCTCCACCAACTTCGGCTACTCGCTCTCCACCACCCACGTGGCCACCGGGTCGATCCTGGGCGCGGGGGTGGGCAAGAAGGGCGCCGTGGTGCGCTGGCACGTCGCCCGCCGGATGGTGGCGGCCTGGCTGCTCACCCTGCCGGCCGCCGCGCTGGTCGGGGCGCTCGCGTACTGGACGGCGCACGGGATCGGCGGGACCGAGGGCGTCGTGGTGATCTTCGTCCTGCTGGTGCTGGCCTCGGTCGCCTTCTTCGCCGCCTCCCGCCGCGCGGCGGTGACACCGGCGAACGTCAACGCCGAATGGACCGGATCGGTGCTCCCGGCACCGGAGTCGAAGGAGGCGACCTCATGGACTCCTGGATCAACCTGAACGCGCTCTGGAAGATCGCCGTGGTCGGCCTGCTCACCGGCGCCGGCCTGCCCGCGCTCTTCGCGATCGGCCTGCGCGTCCTCAACCCGCCGGCCCGGGCGGGCGACGCCGCGGTCGGCCGGCCCACCGCCGGGCCGGCCGGCTACGCCCTGGCCGGCCTGTGCTTCGCGGTGGTGCTCGCGGCGATCGGCTGGGGCATCGCCGTCATCATCGACCACAGTTGACGGTGGCCCCTCCGGAGTGACCTCTCCGGACTGACCTCTCCCGACTGACCCGCCGAACCTGACCCCGCCGGGCCGGCGGAGTCGGCCCGGTCCACCGGCCCGGTCCACCCGGCCGGGTACGGGGCCCGTGGGCCGTCAGCGGCCCTCGAAGCGGTCGCGCAGGAACCGGGCGGCCTGCAGGTTGGCGGTGCGCGCGGCGTCCACGGCGCCCGCCATGGCGAAGAAGCCGTGGGCCATGCCGGGGTAGCGGGTCAGTTCCACCGGCACCCCGGCGGCGGCGAGCCGTGCCGCGTACGCCTCGCCCTGGTCGCGCAGCGGGTCGTACTCGGCGGTGACGACCAGGGCCGGCGGCAGGCCGCCCAGGTCGGCCGCCCGGAGCGGGGAGGCCAGCGGGTTCTCGGCGTCCTGCGGCGTGGTCAGGTAGTGCCGGCCGTACCAGGCCACCGAGTGGTGGTTGAACAGCCACGGGTCGGCGTTGTCGCGCATCGACGCGTCGTCGGCCAGCTGGTCGGTGTTGGGATAGACCAGCAGTTGCCCGGCCAGCGGGAGGTCGCCGTCCGCGCGGGCGAGCAGGGTCACCGCTGCCGCGAGGTTGCCGCCGGCGCTGTCGCCGCCGACCGCGATCCCGGCCCGGTCGACGCCCAGCTCCCCGGCGTGGTCGGCGACCCAGCGCAGGGCCGCGAGGCAGTCGTGCACCGCGGCCGGGAAGGGATGCTCCGGGGCGAGCCGGTAGCCGACGGTGACGACCAGGCAGCCGGCCTCCGCGGCCAGGTCGCGGCAGAGCACGTCGGCGGTGTCGATGCTGCCGAGCGTCCACCCGCCGCCGAAGTAGTAGAGCAGCGCGGGCAGCGGCCGCTCGGCGCTCGGCCGGTAGATCCGTACCGGCAACTCGCCGCCGGGGCCCGGCAGGTGGCGGTCGATCACCTCGTACAGCGCGCGGGGGGTGCCGCCGGCGGCCCGGATCGAGGCCAGGTCGGCAGCTCTGGCCTGCTCCACCGACAGGGTGTAGAGCGGGGCCGCGCCGCGGCGGGCGCGCTGCTCGCGCAGGGTCCGCAGCTGGGGGTCCAGGGGCATGGCGGTGGTGCTCCGATCGTCGGTTCGTCGCGTGCCGTGCGGCTCAGGTGTTCCGGGTGCGGGCGCGGGTGGGGTCGGCGGGCTGACCGCTCCGGTCGGGCCAGGTCCAGCGGTGCAGGGCCACCCGGAAGGCCCCGGTGCCGGACAGCGCGACGGCCGCCCGGTACCCGCGGGGTGCGGGGACGTCGGTGACGCGGTACCCGCGGGACCAGTCGTCGTCGGGGTGCGAGCCCGACCCGGTGCTGCTGTCGTGCAGCGGTATCCGCAGGCCCTGGGTGAGCCGGCCGCCGTGGGCCTTGACCAGGGCCTCCTTGCGGGCCCAGAGCCGGGCGAAGCGGTCGGCCCGGGCGTCGGGGTCGGCCGCGGCCCGGACGAAACGGGCCTCCTCCGGCGGGAAGTAGCGTTCCGCCATGGCGGTGGCGTCCAGCCGGGGCAGCACGCGTTGGACGTCCACGCCGACCCGGCGCGACGCGGAGAGCGCGACCATGGCGACGGCGTCCGAGTGCGAGAGGTTGACCTCGACCCCGGTGCAGCGACCGGCCAGTTCGGGCTTCCCGTGCGGCCCGCGTCGCCAGCGGATCTCCTCCGGTCCGACTCCGAGCCGCCGGGCGAGGATGCAGCGGACGGCGGCGTGGGCGAGGACGAAGCGGCGGCGGTCGACGGCCGAGCGGTAGGCCTCGGCGCGGAGCCGCTCGCCCGGGTCCAGCACGGCCAGCAGCTCCGCCGGGGCCCGTCCGGACCGCTGGTCGGGCACCAGCCACAGCCGGACGGTGTCCTGGGCCTCGGTCATCCGGTCACCCCCGCGACCGCGGGATCCGGGCGGCGCAGCTGGTCCGGCGGCTCCGCGCGGTCCCCGACCAGCCGGGCCAGCCGGCGCACCCCCTCCTCGATCTCCGCCGGCTCCAGGGCGCTGCAGGACAGCCGGATGGCACGCCGGCCGCCGTCGCCGCTGTGGAAGAAGCTCATCGGGGTCCACAGCACCCCGTAGTCGCGGCCGGAGGTCTCCAACAGGCTCTCGTCGGCGGTCAACGGCACCTCGACCACCGCGAAGAAGCCGCCGTCGGGCGCGTTCCAACGGACCCTCGGCTCGTCGGCGAAGGAGCGCTCCAGCGCCGCCAGCAGGGTGCGCATGTTGCCGCGGTAGAACCGGACCTTCTCCCGGACGGCCGCCCTGAGACTGCCCCCGGACTCGACCAGGAACCCGCCGACCAGGGCCTGCGCGACCGGCGAGGTGTTGACCGTGAGCAGGCTCTTCACCGTGGACAGCTCCTCCGCCAGCAGCGTGCGCCGACCCCGGGCGTCGATCACGGCCTGGTCGGCGACCAGGAACCCGATCCGGGCGCCCGGGAAGCAGGACTTGGCGAAGGACCCGAGGTAGACCACCCGCTGCTCGGTGTCCAGCGCCTTGAGCGCGGGCCGGGGTTCGTCGTCCAGCCCGAACAGCCCGTACGGGTCGTCCTCCAGGACCAGCAGGTCGGCCTCCGCCGCCACCTCCAGCAGCCGGCGCCTCGCCGGCACCGGCATCGAGACCCCGGACGGGTTGGCGAAGTTCGGCACCAGGTAGAGGGCGCGCGGTCGCCGGCCGTCGGCCCGCACGGCGCGGGCGACGGCGAGCACCGCCTCCGGATCGAGGCCGTCCGGCGCCTCGGGCACCGGGACGACCTCGATGCCGAGCAGCCGGGCCGCCCCGGTGAACCCGACGTAGCAGGGCTCGACGGCGAGCACCACGTCGCCTGGCCGCGCGCACAGCCCGCGCAGTGCGACGACCATCGCCTCCTGGGCGCCGGTGGTGACCATCACCGCCTGCTCGGGCACCTCGATCCCCTCGTCCAGCGACAGCATCCGGGCGATCAGCGGGCCGAGGTAGCCGTTGGTCCGCCCGTACTGCAGCAGTTGGCGCTGCCGCTGCTCCTCATCGAGGCCGATCCGCCGCAGGTGGTCGAGGTAGGTCCGCAGGTAGCGGTCCAGGTCCTCGGTGCTGTGGAAGCCGTCGTAGGGGCGTCCGGCCGCCAGCGAGACGGCGTCGGGGAAGCGGGCCGAGACCTCGTTGAGGAAGTTCATCGACGCCGACGCCGGGTCGGACACCGCCGCGTGCAGGTCCTCGCGTGCCAGTTCTGTCGGCATCGTCCGACCGCCTTTCAGATTCCCGTGTCGCGGGCGACCGCGACCGCGGACCGGTCGACGGCCGGCAGGGCCGGCCGTCCGGTGAGGGCCATGGTGTGGGCGAGCTCCTCGGTGGCCAGGTCGAGCACCCCGGCCACGCCGCCGGCGCCGCCGGCGGCCAGCCCCCAGAGGACCGGGCGGCCGAGCAGGACCGCCCGGGCCCCGAGGGCCAGCGCCGCGAAGGCGTCGGCGCCGCTGCGGACCCCGCCGTCGAACAGCACCGGGCAGGCCGCGGACCCGACCGCGTCCACCACCTCGGCCAGGGCGTCCAGGCTCGCCGCCGCGCCGTCGAGCTGCCGGCCGCCGTGGTTGGAGACCACGATCGCGTCGGCCCCGTGCTCCACGGCGAGCACGGCGTCCTCGGCGGTGAGGATGCCCTTCAGGACCAGCGGCAGCCGGCTGAGCCCGCGCAGCCAGGCCAGGTCCGCCCAGGTCACCGACGGGTCGACGGCCTCCGCGGTGTGCACCGCCAGCGCGGAGCGGCCGGCGTCGGAGCGGTGCGCGGACGCCATCAGCGCCGGGTCGAGGTTGACGGCGCCGATGCCGGACGGGATCGCGAAGCCGTTGCGGGCGTCCCGGTGGCGCCGGCCCAGCCGCGGCGCGTCCAGGGTCAGGACGATCGCGCGGTAGCCGGCCGCGGCGGCCCGGTCGACCAGACCCGCCAGCACCTCGCGCCGGCGCAGCCAGTAGAGCTGGAGCCACAGCGGCCCGGCGGCCTCGGCGGCGACGTCCTCCAGGGTGCGGCTGGCGAAGAGGCTGACCACGTAGAGGGCGCCGGCCGCCCCCGCACCGCGGGCGGTGGCGACCTCGCCGTCGGGGTGCGCCAGCCGGTGGTACGCGGTGGGTGCGACTCCCACCGGGGTGGCCAGCGGGGCGCCGAGGAGCTCCGTCGTGGTGTCGCAGGCCGAGACGTCGACCAGCACCCTCGGCCGCAGCGTCACCCGGTCGAAGGCGCGCCGGTTGGCCTCGACCGTGCGCTCGGTGCCGGCGCCGCCCTCGATGAAGTCCCAGACCCGGGAGTCGAGTCGGCCCCGTGCCTGGTCCCGGTAGTCCTCGACGCGGAGCGGGCGCGCGGTGTTCGTCTGCGCGGTCACCCGGGTACCCCGCCCTCGCCGGGCAGGCCGATCGTGGCCAGCGAGAGGTGGCGCGGCCCGGCGTCGTAGTCGGCCAGCAGCAGCCGGCGCGGTCCGGCCGGCGGCCCGGCCAGCTCGCCGGCCAGCTCCCACCACACGCCGGTGCCGGGCTGCCCGGCGTCGGCGAGCCCGGGCGGCACCGGCCACGCGTGGGCGGAGCCGGCCGCCGCCGTGGCGCCGATGATCACGGTCGGCGACGCCGGAGCGTCGCCGAGCCGGCCGAGTTCGGCGGCCAGCGCGGCGGCGGGGGAGTCCGCGGCCAGGGCGTGCGTGGCGACCCCGGAGACCCCGGCCACCTGCTCGCCCGGCAGCGGTTCGCCGAACAGCAGTGCCACGCCGCGGCTTTCGGCCGGAACGCTGACCGGTACTCCGGGGTCGTAGGGCAGCGAGCACTGTTCGACCACCAGCAGCAGCGCCCGCCGGAGCCCGCCGGAGCGCGCGTAGGCGTCCACCAGTCGCAGGGCGGTGAACGCGCTCGCGGCGCCCTGGTCGCTGACCGCGAAGGCCATCGGGGTGCCGGGGCAGACGTGGCTGAGGTAGGTGGACGTGGCGCGGCCCGGGGTGATGTCGGGGATCGAGTGCGCCAGCACCAGCAGGTCGACCGACTCGCCGGCGGGGAGCGTCGCCCGGATCAGCGCCTCGGCCATCTCGCCGTAGGACTGGCCGCCGCGCCCCAGGGCGCCCACGTCCAGGGTGCCCACGTCCGGGGCACCGGTCTCCGGGGCACCAGTCTCCAGCGCGCCCACGGCCGGGACGCCCGCTTCCGGGGCCGGTTCTCCCCGGCCCGGGTCGCGGCCGTACGGGCGCAGCAGGTCGGTCAGGTAGCGCCGCAGGCGCTCGGTGTGGACGGGGTCGCCGGCCAGCGCCGCCGGCTCGGGGAAGGCCAGCCGCACGGCGCGGCGGATGCCCCAGGCCGGCGACGGTCCGTCGGCGGGGGTGCCGGCGTCCGGGGTGAAGGTGCGCATCGTCATGCTTCCGGGAGCAGGTTTCCGGCGACGTAGTCGGCCAGCGAGCCGACCGTGCCGAAGTCGTGCCGGCCGAGCTCCTCCACGCTGATCTCCACGTCCAGGCGGTCCTCCAGCTCCAGGATGAGTTCGAGGCCGCTGGTCGAGCTCATGCCGAGGGCCTCCATCAGCGTGGTCGCGGCGGTGGCCCCGGTCACCTCGCGCTTGAGCACCTGCGGGAGCAGGGCGCAGATGTTCTCGACCAGTTGCTCGCGCAGGGCGGGGTCGATGGCTGGGAGTGCGGTGTCCCGCTCCGTCATCGTTGATCCTTCGGTGGTGGGTGGGGTGGCGGGTCAGTGCTGGAGGACCATGGCCGCGAAGGTGGCGCCGCGTCCGGCGCCCGCGGCGGCCATCACGTAGGGCTCGCCCGGCCGGAGCAGCCCCCGCTCCCGCGCGGTGCGGTGGTTGACGAGGTTGTCCGCGCAGAAGACGTGACCCGAGGTCGCCACGTTGTCGAGCACGACCCGCTCGCGGGGGTAGCCGAGGGTGCGGCAGACCTGGTGCCAGGCCACGTTGTTGACGTTGTGGGGCAGGATCACCCCGATCTCCTCCATGGCCAGGCCGGCCCGTCCGACGGCGGCGAGGATCGCCTCGGCCAGCGCGTCGGCGTAGATCCGCTGGAACTCCAGGGCCCGCTCCGGCTCGTCGCTGTCGAACTCGCCCCTGAGGTCGGCCGCGTAGGACAGCACCCGGTCGCGGTCCCCGGTGGGGCTGACCAGGCAGGCCGACGCGCCCTCGCCGAAGAAGGAGGTGTCGGGGACCATCCCGGCCTCGGGCGTGAAGGCCTTCTCCCCGGCCAGGACCAGTGCGAGGCCTGCGGGATCGCCGTCGGCGGCGAGCAGCCGGCCCGCCGCGTCGATCGCCAGCAGGCCCGAGGCGCAGGCGTGGTGGCCGACCGCGAACACCGTCGCCCGGTCCAGGCCCAGCTCCCGGCAGAGCTCCCGGACGGGGTTGTGCGGGTACGGCACCACGGTCGGGAAGGTGCGGGCGTGCAGCACGTAGCGGACCCGGTGCTCCCGGCCGCGTAGGGCGTCCAGGCCGGCGACCGCGCCGCGCAGCAGGTCGAGCAGGCTGCCGTCCGGATCGCGGCCGACCTCGCCGAGCTTGTGGTAGCGACGGAAGATCTTGACCTGCATCGGGTCCAGCCCGAACTCCTCGCCGAGCTGCTCGATCGGCACCCGGTCGGGTGGCAGGTAGTCGGCCACCGCCAGCAGCGCGGTCACCGGGGCTGCTCCGCGTCCTGAACCGGCTGCTGCCCCGTCGGCGCGGCGGCGACCAGCGGCCCGGTGCGCGTGCCCGGGTCGAGGGCCGCCTCGACCGCGAGCGCCTCCACGCCGAGGGCGAGTGCCTCGGCGTCGTCGGAGGAGAAGTAGCGGGTGTTCGTCTGGATCTCCATCAACAGCGCGTCGGGGAGGTCGTCGAAGGCCACGTAGAACGCGTCGACCTGCTCGTCGCTTTCGTGAATCCACCGGAACCCGCTGTCCTCCCGCGCCTTCCGCAACTGTCGGGCCAGCTCCTCGGGGTCCGACGCGGTGCCGTCCTCCCGCGGCCGGTTGGCCGTGCGGTCGTTGAGGAAGACCTGCACGTCGACCCGCTCGCCCCGCTCCGCGGAGACCCTGGCGATCAGTTCGTTCAGCTTCTCCGGGTGGAAGTAGGCGTGCTTGTAGGTGGCCAGTGCGCCGCGCCGGGTCAGCTCGACCACCTCGTCGACGGTGCCGTCCCCGATGTCCAGCACCGAGATGCCGGCCTGGGCGACCATGCACACCACGTCGCTCAGGTCGGACCGGAAGCGGTTGTTGACGACGGGCCGGACCACCACCGGGCCGGTGACGACGATCCGCCGCAGCGCGATCGCGTACAGGGCCTGCAGGACGATCTGGGTGTCGGTACCGGTCCGCTCGACGATCAGCGGCACCGCCAGCCGCAGGGCCCGGGACTCGAACAGGCCGACCCGGTGCCGGGGGTTGCCCTGCTCCACCGACGGCGGGAACCGGCGGGCCGGGATCGTCCTGAGGGCCCGCTCCCAGTGGCGCAGAGCCTTGTCGTTCTGCCGTTGCCCGGCCGGCGAGCGCTGCCAGCCGGCCTGCTCCAGCGGCTGCAGGCCGGTGACCGGCGCGGTCGACCGCTCCTGCACCTCGCGAAGCATGATCGCCCCGCCGATGGCATCGGTGACCAGGTGGCTCATGATGCTGATCAGATGGGTGGCGTGGCCGTCCCGCACCACCACGGCCATCCGCACCGGCCATTCGGTGGCGTACGCGAAGTCGACGGACCGGTAACGCTGTTCGACCGCGTTCGCCACCTCGTCGGGGTCGGCGTCCCCGGCGTCGTAGACCTCCAGCGTCGTGCTGCCGGAGCCGAAGAGCTCCTGGGTGGGCCAGCCCGCCGCGTCGAACCTGAGCAGGGTCCGCATCGAGGGGAACCGGCTCATCAGGTAGCGCAGTTCCTCGGCCACGTCGGCGACGGCCGTCCCGGCGGGCAGGGCCATCCGGCCGCCGATGGGCAGCGAGCTCCGCTGGTCCACGATCGCGTGCCAGATCTCCCACATCCCCCAGGACATCTCGTCGACGCCGGCGCCGTCCCCGGTGAAGTCGACGGTCACTCGCTCGGCCGGCTCCTGCGCCGCCACCTGCTGCTCGCCGCCCATTCAGGCCACCGCCGTCTCGGCGCGGTGACGCTGGCGCATCAGGAACTTGCGCACCTTGCCGGTCGGTCCCACGATCAGTTCCTCCTCGGAGATGGCCACCACCCTGCGCAGGGTGGCCGCGGCGGCGTCGGTCAGCGCGGCGCGGACCGCCGGCGTACGGTCGGTGTCGGGGTCGGCGCCGGCGCGCAGGGCGAGCAGGACGTCGGTGACGACCCGGCCGTCGACCTCCAGCGACACCACCGTGCAGTCGTGCACGTCGGGGCAGTTCGCGAGGACGCGCTCCTCGCTCATCGCCGTGTAGAGCCATTCGCCGCCGCCCAGGTCCACGGCGTCGACGGCCCGGTCGACGTGGAAGTAGTAGCCCTCCTCGTCCCGGTACATCAGGTCGCCGGTGAGGTAGTAGCCGTTCAGGCGGTTGCGGTAGGTGGCGCCCGAGTCGTTCCAGTAGCCGGGGGCCAGCGTCGGCGCCCGCAGACCGAAGTGGCCGACCGTGCCGACCGGGACCTCGCGGCCGGTGGCGAGGTCCAGCAGCGCCACCTCGGCGAAGCCGTGCGGCACGCCGACGCAGCGCCCGTAGCGCTCGGTGCCGGTGCTGTGGGTGATGTGGAACGCGGAGTGGCCCATCTCGGTGGAGCCCAGGCCGTCGACGAAGCTGGATCCGGGGACGCGCCGGACGCCCTCGCGGGTGACCGTCTCCCGGGAGCCGGCCGCGACCAGGTGGCGGATGTGCGGCTCGTGCGCGCAGTCGCCGGTGTTGAACCACAGGGCCACCGAGTCCAGGTCGCGGCTGCCCAGGTCGTGGCGGGCCATTTGGGCCCAGGTGGCCGCGAAGCCGAAGACCCCGGTGGGCCGCCAGCGCTCGATGGCGTCCACCACCGCAGCGCCGTCGTTCTGGGTGGACAGGAACAGCAGCTCACTGCGGTTGCACAGGGCCAGGTTGAGCGCCGAGATGCCGGCGGCGTGGGCGGCCGGCAGCGCGCTGAGGATCCGGGCCGCGCCCCGGGCCCGCGGGGCGGCCAGCCGGAACAGCCGGGTGGCGGCGAACAGGCTGGCGTTGGAGTGCACCACGGCGGTGGGCATCCGGGTGGTGCCCGAGGAGTGGGTGATGGCGATCGGGTCGTCGTCGTGGTGCCGGTACGGCGCGGGGGCCAGCGTCGGGTCCCCGGTGCCGGTCTCGGCGGCGTCGCCGTGGACGCGCACCCCGAGGTCCTCGCCGGCCAGCCGGGCCCGGTGCTCCGGGTCGGTGAGCAGGGCGACGCCGCGCAGTCGCCGGATGTACTCGGCGGCGATGTCGCCGGGGATGTACTGGTTCATCAGCGCGGGGATCGCGCCCAGCCAGGTGAGCGCCAGGAAGTTCAGCAGGCAGTCCGCCGAGCCGGACACGTAGACGGCGACCGGGTCGCGCGGGCCGACGCCCTGCCCGTGCCACCAGGCGGCCCGGGCCGCCACCCGCTCGCGGAGCAGACCGAGGGTCAGCTCCTGCCCGGCCGGGTACCCGTCGACCGGGACGTCGAAGGCGGCGCCCGGCCCGTCCGGGTCGGCGCCGTGCTCGAACAGCTTGTGCAGCACGTTTCCCGCGCCGAGGCCGGGGTCGGCGGCCAGCCGCGCCCTGATGTTGGTGCCCGTCACTCTGCTGTCGTTTCCCGTCACTCTGCGCTCCTTGGGGGGTTTCCGTGCGGGTGTCCGGCCGGCCGCCCGCGCCGCCGTGGGTGTCCGGTCATCCGGCGCCGACCGCCTTCTCGACCGCCGCCCTGAGTTGGGCCCGGGTCGGCTGGCAGGCCAGGTCGAGCGCCCGGGCGAAGGGCAGCACGGCGCCGTCCGGCCGGGTGACCCGGCGCGGTGGCGCGACCAGCCGCATCTCCTCGGCCGCGGTGGCG
This sequence comes from Kitasatospora sp. NPDC057015, assembly GCF_042673745.1. Taxonomy (NCBI): domain Bacteria; kingdom Bacillati; phylum Actinomycetota; class Actinomycetes; order Kitasatosporales; family Streptomycetaceae; genus Kitasatospora; species Kitasatospora sp. NPDC057015. The sequence goes on along the minus strand of NZ_JBHUSG010000030.1, from coordinate 53,907 downwards.
ACGATCTCGGCGCCGATGCCGCAGCTCCGGTTGGAGTCGTCGACGACGACCAGCCGCCCGGTCCGCTCCAGCGACGCGGCCAGCCCGGACCAGTCGAAGGGGAACAGCGAGCGCGGGTCGAAGACCTCGACCGAGATCGAGCCGGCCAGTTCCTCGGCCACCGCCAGGGCGTCGTGGACCAGGTGGCCCACCGCCACCACGGTGACGTCGGTGCCGGCGCGGTGGATCCGGCCGACCCCCAGCGGCACCGGCGCGAGGTCGGCGAGGTCCACGTCCTCGCGGACCCCGAGGGCGCCGGAGGGGGCGAAGACCACGACCGGGTCGTCGTCCCTGATCGCCGTCGCCAGCAGCCCGTAGGCGTCGGACGGGGTGGCCGGCACCACCGTCTTCACCCCGACGTGGGCGAACAGGCTGTACGGGTGGTCGGAGTGCTGGCCGGCCCAGCTCTCCCGGGATCCCGAGCCCGGCAGCAGGTAGGTGACCGGCACCCGGGTCTGGCCGCCGGTCATCAGCGAGAACTTGTGCGCCTGGTTGGCGATCTGCTCGAAGACCAGGAACAGCAGCGCCGGGATCTGGAACTCGATCAGCGGTCGCAGCCCGGCCATCGCGGCGCCGGTGGCGAAACCGGTGAACGCCTGCTCGGAGATGGGCGTGTCCAGTACCCGGTCCGGTCCGAAGCGCTTCAGCAGCCCGGCGGTGGTGTGGGTGACGGCGACGCCGACGTCCTCGCCGAACACGCAGACCGCCTCGTCGCGGTCCATCTCGTCGCCGATCGCGCGGTTCAGCGCCTTGAGGTAGGAGACGTTGGGCATCAGAGCGCCCCCGCCCTGGCGCGCATGCCGGTGGCGTAGAGGTGGTCCAGCGCGGTCGCCGGGTCGGGGTGCGGGCCCGCGCAGGCGAACTCCACCGCCCGGTCGAGCAGCTCCCCGAGCTCCGCGTCGATCGCGGCGCGGGTGGCGGCGGGGATCCGGGCGCCCTGGATCTCCAGTGGGTCCCGGGCCCGGCCGGCGGCCACCTCCGCGTCGGTCCGGTAGCGGGGCCGTGCGGTGTGCTCCCAGGTGTGGTGGGCGTCGAAGCGGTAGGTGACGCACTCCAGCAGGCTCGGCCCCCGGCCGGCCCGGGCCCGGGCGACCGCCTCGGCGGTGGCGTCGAGGACGGCCTGCGGGTCGGACCCGTCCACGGTGCGGGCCGGGATGCCGAAGGCGGCGGCCCGGCCGGTGATGCTGCCGGCCACCGTGTCCGCGGTGCGCATGGAGGTCGCGAAGCCGTTGTTCTCGCAGACCAGCACGACCGGCACCCGCCACAGCGCGGCCAGGTTGAAGGCCTCCAGCACCACGCCCTGGCTGACCGCGCCGTCCCCGAAGTAGGTCACCGCGACCCGGTCGGAGCCCGCCCGGCGCAGGGCCCAGGCGGCGCCCGCGGCGATCGGCACGGCCGCGCCGACGATGGCGTTCGCCCCGAGCACGCCCACGCCGAAGTCGGCCGCGTGCATCGAGCCGCCGCGCCCCTGGTTCAGCCCGGTGGTGCGGCCCGCCAGCTCGGCCATCATCCGGGCCGGGTCGGCGCCCTTGGCCAGTACGTGGCCGTGGCCCCGGTGGGTGCTGGTGATCACGTCGTCGGGTCGCAGCGCCGCGCAGGTGCCCGCGGCGATCGCCTCCTGGCCGGTGTAGGGGTGGATGCCGCCGAGCACCACCTTGGCCCTGACCAGCTCGATCGCCCGCTGTTCGAAGCCGCGGATCAGCGCGACCGTCCGGTACAGCGCGGCCGAGTGGTCCGGCGCGGTCGTCCCGTCGAGGGGGGCCGTCCCGTCCGGGGCCGTCCGGTCCTGGGTGGGCGGCTCCTGGACGGGCGGGGTCCGGGTGGCCGGGTTCTCCGCCGGCTCAGCCATGGCCGGCCGCGCCCTCGGCCCGCCAGAGCACCGGGCAGAACGCCGGGTCCGCGTAGTCGGGGCGGCCGTCCGGCAGCCGCCGGACCAGCACGTCGTGGTTGTAGGCCGCGGTGCTGCCGTCGCTGAGCGCGAAGTCGCGGTACTCGTTGGCGCCGTCCTGCAGGTGGAAGGAGATCGCGCGGCGCGGGCGGTCGCTGCGGTTGGCGCCGCTGCCGTGGTAGGTCCGGCAGTGGTGGAAGCTCAGGTGGCCCTTGGGGATGACCAGCGGCACCTTGCGGATCTCGGCGCCGTTGTAGGCGGCGTTCTCGGCGAGCACCCGCTCCAGGTCGTCCCGGTCGCGGTCGGCGAAGTGCCTGGTCATCGAGTCCTGGCGACCGGTCTCCCGCCACAGGTGACTGCCGTCCACGACGGTGAGCGTGCCCATCTCCTCGTCGCAGTCGTGGAACGGGACGAACGCGGTCAGCATCCGCTCGGAGGTCGAGGTGGACCAGTAGTGCTTGTCGAAGTGCCAGGGCACGATGTTGCTGGGCTCGCCGGCGAGGGCCGGCTTGAGGATCAGCGTCGACTGGAACACCCGGATCTCGTCCGCCCCGGCCAGCAGCGCGGCCACCGCCCCGACCAGCGGCTTGCAGAGCACCCGGGCGATCGGGTCGCTCTCGTAGTGGACGTAGTCGTTGTGGCGCTGCACGGGCCCGTCCGAGGGCTGCCAGGCGGCCAGCCTGGGCGGGCGGACCGGCAGGGTGCGGCTGCGGTCGCCGGCGTAGTAGCCCTCGGCGGCGGCGGCCAGCCCGTCCACCTCCTCGTCGGTGAACAGCTTCTTCGTCAGGTACCAGCCGTGCTCGGCGTAGAAGGCGACGTCGTCGGCATCCGGCAGCAGTGCCAGTTCCTCGTCGGTCAGGTCGAACCGCAGGGTGGGGGTGGCGGTCATCGGTGGCCCGCCTCGGTGGTGTGGGGGATCTGGACGGACGGCCGCACGGTGGCGAGCTCCCTTTCCTTGGCCTCGTAGAGGGCGGGTATGTTGCTGGTGCCGAAGGTGCGGGCGCCGTGACGCTCGATCAGCTCCCAGAAGAAGGTGCGCCGCACGTGCATCGAGGTGGCGAAGATCTGGTACATCTGGCCCCAGTGGTCCCGGTCCACCAGGATTCCGCGCCCGCGCAGCCGGTCCACCGGGAGGTCGACCGGCCCCAACCGGCCGTCCAGCGAGCTGTAGTAGCCGTCCGGGGTGAGCGCGAAGCCGACGCCCCGCTCGCCCAGCGTGTCGACGGCGGTGACGATGTCGACGCTGTTCAGGGCCAGGTGCTGCACCCCGGGGCCGCCGTGCCAGGCGAGGAAGTCGTCGATCTGGCCCGGGGAGCGGCTCAGGTCCGGCTGGATCAGGGTGAGCGTGATGCCGCCGCCGGGGCTCTGCACCACCTGGGAGAACATGCCCTGCTTGCCGACCTCGATGTACTCCTCGAAGATCACCTCGAAGCCGAAGGCCTTGCGGTAGTACTCCGTGGTGGCGTCGAGCTGTCCGTCCGCCACGCAGACCGCCGCGTGGTCGATGCTCTGCAGCAGCTCCGGCGAGTCCGGCGGGGGCACGTCCAGCATCTCGATCGCGCCGGGCAGGAACTCCCCGTCCGGGCCGTGCCGTTCGACCAGCCGGTGCACCACGTCGCCGAAGCCGGAGACGGTGGCGGTGACCACCGAGGCGCCCCGGCCGGCGTACGTCCGGGGGGCCTCGACCGCGGTCGCGCCGCCGGCCACCGTCCCGGCGTAGGCGGCTGCGGCGTCCCGGGTGCCGAAGGCGATCACGGCGACGCCGTCGCCGTGCCGGGCCACGTACTGCGACGCCGGGTGGTCCGGTGCCAGGCCCGTGGTCAGCAGCACCCGGCAGTCTCCCTGGCCCAGCAGCAGGCTGCGCTGCCCGGGCAGGCCGGTCTCGGGACCGCCCTGCCCGTGGAGGCGGAAGCCGAAGCCGGAGCAGAGGACGAACGCCGCCTGGCGCGCGTCACCCACGTAGAACTCGACATGATCGACGCCGAGGAAGTCCATTTGCGGTAGCCGTTCCTTCTCTGTTCGCTCGGTGCCGTTGGGGGCCTGTGCCGGGGCCGCTGGCCCGGGGGCGAACCCGGGGGTGTCCCCTGGGCAGCGGCCCGGGGCCCGGGCTAGACGGTTCGGGCCAGCCGAGTGCTCGGCAGGCCGTAGACCAGGCTGATGTTGTGCCCGCCGAACCCGAACGAGTTCGACATGACGTGGGTGATCCCCGGTGCCGGCCGCGGGCCCTTGCGGACGTGGTCCAGCTCGCAGGCCGGGTCGGGGTCGTCCAGGTTGTGGGTGGGCGGCAGCAGTCCGCGCCGCAGCGCCAGGACGGAGACCGCCGACTCGACCACCCCGGAGGCGCCGAGCAGGTGGCCGGTGACGGCCTTGGTCGCGCTGACCGGCGGGGAGTGCTCGCCGAAGACCTTGCGGATCGCGACCGCCTCGGCCGTGTCGCCCAGCCGGGTGCTGGTGCCGTGCGCGTTGACGTAGCCGACGTCCCGCGGTTCGATCCCGGCGCTGCGCAGGGCCTGCCGCATGCAGGCGGCGGCGCCCTCGCCGTCGGGGTGCGGGGTGGTCGGGTGGTGGGCGTCGTTGGTCGCGCCCCAGCCGAGCACGTCGGCGTACCCGGCCGCGCCGCGCGCGTCCGCGTGCTCGGCGCGCTCCAGCACCAGCACACCGGCGCCCTCGCCCATCACCAGACCGTTCCTGCGGCGGTCGAAGGGCCGGCTGGCGCCGGTCGGATCGTCGCTCCAACCACGGGCCAGGGCACGGGCGTTGCCGAAGGTGTCGGCCAGGGTGGGGAACAGCGGCGCCTCGCTGCAGCCGACCACCACCACGTCGGCCTCGTCCGCGCGCAGCAGCCGCAGCCCCTCCCCGACGGACTGCGCCCCGGCCGCGCAGGCGGTGCTGATGGCGGAGCTGTAGCCGCGGATGCCGTGCCGGATGGCGACCCGGGCCGCGCTCATGTTGGGCAGCATCGCGGGCAGCAGGTAGGGGCTGACGCCCAGTCGGCCGCGCGCGGCGCGGACCAGCACCTGGGCCTCCAGGGTGGCCAGTCCGCCGTTCCCGGACAGGATCACGCCGATCCGGTACGGGTCGACGTCGCGGCCCACCTCGATCCCGGCGTCGGCCAGGGCGTCCGCCGCGGCCTTCATCGCCAGCACGATGTAGCGGTCCACCAGCCGGGTCTCGGGGGCGGGCAGCACCGACGCGGGGTCGATCGGCGGGGCGAACCCGGCCACCTCCAGCGATCCGGCCAGCGGCCCTTCGGCATCCGGTCGGGCCAGCCCGGACCGGCCCTCGCACATCGCCGCCATGACCTCGTCGGCGCTGGAGCCCGCCGGGGTGACCAGGCCCATCCCGCTGACGACGACGTGCGCTCGTCCGGCGGTGCGGTGGCGCGCTTCGCTCACGGCTGTTCTCCCTCGTGGTCCTGCGGTTCTCGGCTGTGCTGCGGTTCTCGACCGTGCGGTTCTCGGCCGTGCGTTTCTCGACTGCGCGGTCGGTCCGGGCTGAGCCGGGGTTCTGGACCGTTCCGCGGTTCCGGGCCGGGCTGCGTGTCCGGGCCGAGCGGGCCGGGGTGCGGATCGTGCTGCGGGCCGGGGCCGAGCAGGACGGCAGCGGCGCTGTCGAGTCCGTCGGGGCCGTACGCCTGGTCGACGCGGATCAGCAGGGCCTCGTCGGCGTCCCCGTCGGCGAGCAGCAGGGACGTGACGGCCAGCCCGGCGGCGGTGTCGCCGACGCACACCACCGGGCCGGTGAGCCGCCACTGCGCGGCCAGGTGCCCGGCCACGGCGTTGGGGACGGCCTGGAAGAACAGCAACGGACCGAGCCGGTGGCCGCCGTCGACTGCCTCGGCGACGTGCACCGCGCCGGCGAGGTCGCCGAGCGGGCTCACCACCACCACGGCGGTGACCGGCCGTTCGGCGCCGGCCGGGGGGCTTTCGGCCCGGGCCGGGCCGGGCCGGCGCAGCAGGCAGCGTCGGCCCGTCTCGGCGACGATCGGGCTGAACGAGGACACCACGAACCCGGCGATCGCCGGTGCGCTCCCGTCCTCGGCGGACTCCGGCCACGCCGCCGAGGCCAGCACCCGCAGGCCCGTCCCGGAGGCCGCCGCCGACAACTCAGCCGCCGGGGCGGCCGGCGTCGGGGCGGGGACGTGGGGAGGGGCGTCGGCAGGTACGGGGCCGGGGACGGCGGCGGGCGTGCCCGTGCGGTCGGGGCCGGAGACGTCCGGCACGGTGGCGGTCCGGTTCACGGCGTACCCACCAGGAGTGCGGTGTTCGCTCCGCCGAACGCCGAGGTGAGGCTCAGCGCGTGGTCGGAGCCGGTGTCCACCGCCCGGTCGAGGACGAGGTTCAGCGGGCAGCTCTCGTCCGGGCCCAGGTAGCCCGCGTTCACCGGCAGCCTCCCGGCCCGCAGCGCCGCGATGGTGACGACCAGTTCGAGCAGGGCGCCGGCCTCCAGCGCCTGGCCGTGCACCGACTTGGTGGAGCTCACCGGCACCCGTGAGGCGTGGTCGCCGAGTGCCCGGTGCAGCGCGGCGGCCTCGGCGGTGTCGCTGATCGGGGTGCCCGAGCCGTGGGCGTTCACGTAGCCGACCCGCTCCGGGCCGACCCCGCCCCGGTGCAGGGCGTCGACGACGGCCCGGGCCAGCCCGGCGCCGTCCGGCCGTGGTTTGCAGACGTGGTACGCGTCGCCGGCCCGGCCCCAGCCGGCCAGCACCGCGAGCGGCCGGGCCCGGCGGGCCCGGGCCGCCGAGGCGGCCTCGACCACCACGGCGACCACGCCGTCGCCGAGCAGCAGCCCGGTGCGGCCGGAGCTGAACGGGCGGATCCGTCCGTCGCGGGCCAGTGCCCGGCCGGCGTCGAAGACGGCGAACTGGTCGGCCTCGACCAGGTAGCCGGCCGCCACCACGATCCGGTCCGCCTGCCCGTGGGCGACGGCCGCGGCGGCGTCGGCGACGGCGGTGCTCGACGCCACGCAGGCGGAGGTGTAGGCGCGGGAGGCGCCGGACAGTCCGGCGCGCCGGGCGACTGCCGCCGCGAACGCGTCCGCGCCGTGCGCGGGGCGCTGCGCCACGGGCACCCGGGCGAGCTCCGGGTCGCCGTGCACGGCGAGGTGCAGCGGGCAGTCGGCGCGCCGGGCGGTGGAGAGCCCGGCTTCGTCGCAGGCCTCACCGACGGCCCGGTGCAGCTCGTCGACCAGCACCGGCGCACCGGGGTGGGTGGCTGCCCGGTCGACCCGCCGGCCGGTCACGTCGAAGCGCCGCACCGGCGCGAACGCCGGTGCGCCGTCGAGGGCCGCGGCCAGCAGCGGCCGGACGCCCCGGCCGAGGGCGCTGAGCACGGCGGCCCCGGTGACGACCACGGAGCGGGGGCCGCGCCTGGCCGCCGAGACGCTCTCGGTCACCCTCGCTCACCTCGTTCCTGTCGCCGCGTTCGCTCGCGCGGCCGTAGTCGGATCACTGGTTCTGCCCTGCCGGTGTCCCGGAGCGGGTCCGGGTTCGCCGCCCTGTTCGCGTGCCGGTTCACGTTCCGGAGCGCGAACCGGGCCGCGCCCCGGAGCGTGCGGGTCAGGCACGGTCGGGCCGGAGCTCGCCGAGGCCGCCGAGCACCTCGACCACGGCGGACACCGTGGTCATCCGGGCCAGGGTGTCGTCGTCCAGGTGGCGGTCGTAGCGCTGTTCGATCTGGTGGACCAGCCAGGCCAGTTCCATCGAGTCGATGCCCTCGGGCACCTCCTGCGGCGTGCGGTCGCCGAAGCCGGCGAGCATCGCGACGACCTCGTCCCGCCCGAGTGCGGCCGACATCCTCAGAGGCCCGCGGCGGGCGCGGACTGGATCCGGGCCGCCACGGCCGCACCGAACTCGCCGACCGTCATGGTGCCGAGCAGTTCGGCCTCGTCGTCGTCGAACCTGACGCCGAACCGCTCCTCGACCCGGACGCCGAGCTCGGCGAGGGAGAGCGATTCCAGGTCGGCGCCGGCCGGGCCGAGCAGCGTGTCGTCGTCGACGCCGGTGATGTCGTAGTTCATCGCGCTCAGCGAGGAGAGCACGAACGCGCGGATCTCCTCGGTGGACATCGCCTCAGTGGACATCGCTGGTACTTCCTTTTCGGGTGGACGGTGATTCCTGGACGGGGGGTCACTGCGGGGTGCGGCCGGCGTCGCTCAGGGCGGTCCGGTCGCGGACGAGCTTTCCGGTGGCGGTGCGCGGCAGCCGGTCGACCACGTGGATCAGGCGGGGCCGCTTGTAGGCCGCCAGCCGTTCGGCGAGCTGCGCCTCGATCCGCGCCTCGATCCGGGCCGTGGTGTCGCCGGCCCGGTGCGGTACGACGTACGCCTCGATCGAGGTCCCGAAGACGACCACCGCGGCGGCCACCTCGGGCAGGGCGGCGAGGGTGTGCTCGACCTCGGTGAGGTCGACCTTCAGGCCGCCGATCGACACCTGCGAGTCCAGCCGGCCCAGCACCCGGATGCGTCCGGTGCGGGGGTCGACCGTGCCGCCGTCCTTGGTGCGCAGCCAGCCGTCGGCCCAGCGCGTCGGGCCGGTGGGTGTCGGGCCGCCGTCGGTCGGATCGCCGTCGGTCGGATCGGTGCGCGCCGGGTCGGTGCCGGTCGGCCCCCCGGTGCCGGTGGGCTCGGGGTCGAGGTAGGGCGACTGCTCCCGGGCGATCAGCAGTTCGCCGTCGGCCACGCGCAGGGTGAGGCCGGGCGCCGGGGTCAGTTCGGGCCGGTGGGCGCCGAACAGGTCGGTGGCGATGACGCCGACCTCGGTCATCCCGTACATGCTGCCGAGGCGGACGCCGTAGCGGTCCACGAAGGCGTCGTGCACCTGGGCGCGGACCAGCTCGCCGCCGGTGGTCATGCCGGTGAGCTGGGGCAGCCGGGGCGGGTCGGTCACCCAGCTGAGCAGTTCGATGTGGAACGGCACGCCGAGCAGGGTGGTCGGCTCCGGGCCGGCCGCGACCGTGGCGAGGATGCCCTCCGCCGTCGGCCGCTGCGGGAGCGCGAGCCGTACCCCGGCGTGCAGGCAGTGCAGCAGGCCGCCGACGAGCCCCAGTACGTGCACCATCGAGGCCAGCGAGACGATCCGCTCGCCGGCCCGGGGCACCCCGTCGATCCGGGCGTACCGGTCGAGTTCGGCGACCAGGTCGGCCGCGGTACGGCCGATGATCTTCGAGGGGCCGGTCGAGCCGGAGCTGAGTTGGACGACCGCGTGCGAGGTCCGGGCCGGCCGGCCCGGGCGTGCGGTGACGGTCTCCCGCTGCTCGTAGTAGCCGCGGGCCGGGCCGCTGCCGACCGGCTGTGCGGCCGTCACCACCACTTCGGGTGCCAGCCGGGCCAGTGCCCGGTCGGTCTCGAAGGGGGTGAGCCGGTGGTCGAGCAGTGCGGCCTGGGCCCCGATCCGCCAGGCCGCCAGCAGGTTGGCGACCAGGGCGAGCGAGGGGGCCAGGTGGAGGGCGACCGAGCCGCCCCGGCGCAGGCCGGCCTCGGAGAGCGCGGTCTGCCTGGCTTTGACGAGACGGCGCAGTCGGTCCCTGTCGACCGGTTCGTCGAAGAACAGGCAGGGCTCGGTTCCGGGACCTTGTAAGAGGACCTCGTCGACCCAGGAGGGGTCGAGTGCGAGGGCTCCTAAGCCTCCCGGCGGAGTTGTGGCAGCAGCCTTCATGGAGAACCAGAACCTCTTTCAGGTACATGACCAAAGGAGCTGACAGAATTCCCACGCCGAACTTTCAACTCTGAATTGCCTGATGTCAAGTCCTGTAACTTGCAAGGTATTTCACGGCATGCTGGCTTCAAGTTGTGATGGCAAGACGGGTTTGTTTGGCGCATTGACGAGAGAGCGCTCCCCCGCTAGTGTGGCCGCCGGTTGGCCAACTGCCGTGATCCGGCGCGGTTTTGCCAGTCCCTAACTACCCGTCAGTAACCTGCGCCGCCCGGTCGGGCGGTTCAATCTTTTTTGGCAAGGCTGCAAGGTGGCCGGCCTTTTCGCGCACTTTCGGGCGGCGGGTTCTGCGGGCGCGACCGGCATTGGACCAGTCCAATCCTGCGGTGTGGATTTCCTTTCCGCCGCCTTGTTCAGCCGCCTTGTTGTACGCATTCATGCCAACTTTTCGAGGATCGGCATCACGTGGAACCAGCCATCGACTCCGGCCTGAACTCGGCCGTGGAGCGTTACTACGACATCACCCTCGATCTGTACGAGGACCTGTGGGGCGAGCACGTCCACCACGGCTTCTGGGATCCGGGAGAGGTCCCCGGCCTGAACGGCGCGGACCGGCACGCGGCCACCGACCGGCTGGTCCACGAGCTGGTCGACTACACCGGCCTGCCCGCCGGATCGCGCGTGCTCGACGTCGGCTGCGGCATCGGCGGGCCGGCCCTGCACCTCGCCGGGGCGCTGGGCTGCACCGTCGAGGGAATCACCCTCAGCGCGGCGCAGGCCGCCAGGGCCAACGAGAAGGCGCAGGCCGCCGGCGTCGCCGAGCGGGCCCGCTTCCACCAGCTGGACGCGCTCGCCAACGGCTACCCGGACGAGTCCTTCGGCGTGGTCTGGGCCCTGGAGAGCCTGATGCACATCGCCGACCGGGAGGCCTTCTTCGCCGAGGCGATGCGACTGCTCACCCCGGGCGGCACGCTCGCCGTCGCCACCTGGTCGGTGCGCGACGGCGAACTGGACGACGACGAGCGCGAGCTCGTCCGGCAGATCCTGGTGCACCAGGTGATGCCCGACTTCTCCTCGCTGGAGGAGCACGAGCGGCTGGCCCGCGCGGCCGGCTTCACCGACGTCGCCACGGTGGACTGGAGCGGCGCCGTCGCCAACTCCTGGGACCCGGGCTTCGCACAGATCCAGCAGTTCGAGCGGGGCCGGACGGTGATGCGCGACCTGGCCCGCGAGCGCGGCGTGGACGTCCTCGGCTTCTTCCACGCGGGGCCGCTGATGAAGAAGGGCTTCGACACCGGCGTCATCACCTACGGCGCACTGCGTGCCGTCAAGCCGTCGCAGGACTCCCCGCAGGCGCCGCAGCCCGGCCCGGTGTCATGAGCGCGAGCCCGGCCGAGCAGGGGCTCCTCCGCCGGATCGCCGAGCTCCTGCGAGAGGTCGTCGGCGAGGACCGGGCCTGGCTGGACGCCGTCGGACCGGACACCCGGATCGACGGCGAGTTACTGCTGGAGAGCCACGAGCTGGCCGCCTGGAACCTGGCGCTGCGCCGCGAGTACGGGGACGGCGTCGACCTGGTGGCGCACGTGGCCGGGCTCGACATCGACCAGATCATCGCGCTGACCGTCGCGGACGTGGCGGCCCACGTGGCCGCCCGGCGCAGCGACGGTCCGGCCGTCGGGGCCACCGGGCCGGTCGCGCCGAGTACGCCGGGTCCGGCCACCGGGCCGGTCGCGCCGGGCGAGTCCGGTACGCCCGTCATGCTTGCCGCGGACGGTTCCTGATGGGGCGCTACCTCTTCGTCTCGCTGCCGCTGACCGGCCACGTCAACCCGCTGGCCGCCGTGTCGGGGGAGCTGGTCGCACGCGGGCACGAGGTGCTCTGGGCCGGCTCCGAGGCGTTCCTGCGGCCGCTGCTCGGCCCGGACGCGGCGATCGCCCCGATCCCGCTGCGGGCCCACCGCGGCCAGGCCGACCGGGGGATGGCCGCCGCCAAGTCGCGCTGGGACGGCTACATCGTCCCGCACGCGCGGAGCACGCTCCCCGGCATCGAACGGGCGGTGGCGGCCTTCCGCCCCGACGTCCTCGCGGTGGACCAGCACGCGGTAGCCGGCGCGCTCGCCGCCCACCGGGCCGGACTGCCCTGGGCCTCGATGGCGCCGACCACCATGGAACTCACCCGCCCCTACCGCGCCCTGCCCCGGGTGGAGGCGTGGCTCCAGCAGCGGATGGCGGCGATGTGGACGGCGGCCGGGCTGCCCGGCGAGCCGCCGCACGACCTGCGCTTCTCACCGCACCTGCTGGTCGGGTTCACCGGCGAGGCCCTGACCGGCCCGCTGGAGTGGCTCGCCAACGCCGCCCTGGTCGGCCCCGCACTGGCGCCGAGGGCCCCGGACACCGCCTTCCCCTGGGACTGGCTCGATCCCGGCCGACGCCACGTGCTGGTCACCGTGGGCACCCTGTCGCTCGACCTCGCCCAGGAGTTCCACGCCCGGGTGGTGGAGGCGCTGCGCCCGCTCGGTGACAGCGTGCAGGCCGTCATCGCGGCGCCGGACGGCACGGTGGCGGACCCGCCCGCGAACGTGCTGGTCCGCCCCCGGGTGCCGGTGCTGGAACTGATGCCCCGGCTGGACGCGGTGGTCTCGCACGGCGGGCTGAACACCGTCTGCGAGGCGCTGGCCCACGGGGTGCCGCTGGTGGTCGCCCCGATCAAGGGGGACCAGCCGATCAACGCCGCGCAGGTCGCGGCGGCCGGCGCCGGCCTCCGGGTCCGGTTCGCGAGCGTCCGGCCGACCCCGTTGCGCGAGGCCCTGCTGGCCGTGCTCGACGACCCGTCCTACCGCGCCGCGGCACGCGCGGTGGCGGCCTCCTTCGCCGCCGCCGGGGGCGCACCGGCCGCCGCGGCCGCCCTGGAGACCCTGCTCTCCGGGCCCGCCCCGATCAGCAACACCACCCGGACCACCGAAAGAATGGGAAGCGCACCGACGTGAAGACGCTCCGCGACACCTGGCTGGTGTTCCAGCGGCACCTGCTGCTGATGGTGAGGTCCCCGGCCTCGATCGTGCTGGGGGTGGCCCAACCGGTCGTCTACCTGGCCCTGTTCGCACCGCTGCTCAAGCCCGCGCTGGCCTCCATGGGCGCCGGCTCGATGACCGACGCCTACCGGATCTACGTACCCGGCATGCTGGTCGCCCTGGCGCTCGGCGGCGGCCTGTACGTCGGTTTCGGCCTGCTCGCCGAGCTGAGCTCGGGCGTCATCGAGCGGGCCAGGGTCACGCCGGTGAGCCGGGTGGCGCTGCTGCTCGGCCGGGCCCTGCGGGACGTGGTGACGCTGGTGATCCAGGCGGGCATCATCATCGTGCTGTCGATGCCGCTCGGACTCTTCGTACGGATCCAGGACCTGCTGCTCGCCTACGTGCTGCTGGCCCTGATCACCCTGAGCAGCGCCTCGATCTCGTACGGCATCGCGCTCAGGGTGAGCGACCCGAACGTGCTCGGCCAGCTGGTCAACAACCTGGCGCAGCCGCTGATGCTGCTGTCGGGCACCCTGCTGCCGCTCGCGCTGGCACCGCTCTGGCTGCGCCGGGCCTCCGACTGGAACCCGTTCAGCTGGGCCGTCGTCGGCATGCGCGCGCTGTTCGCCGGCCACCCGGGAGCCCCCGCGGTCTGGCAGAGCATCCTGCTGCTGGCCGCCGTGGCGGCGGCGGCGCTGACCTGGTCGGCCCGGCTGTTCGCCCGCTCCGTCCGTTGACGCCCGTACCCGTACCCATGCCCGTACTCGTACCGGTCGCGACGCCTCCTCCACCCACCCCCGCCGCCGTACGCGTGCGCACCCCCGCGCCCGTACCCGCACTGATCCCCGCCACCTGACAAGGACCCTGATGATCGAGACCAGCGGACTGCGGAAGTCCTTCCAGACCGGGCGCCGCCGGAAGTCCGCCACCGTGGACGCCGTCGCGGGTCTGGACCTCAGCGTGGCCGAGGGCGAGATCTACGGATTCCTCGGCCCCAACGGCGCCGGCAAGACCACCACGCTGCGGATGCTCGCCACGCTGCTGCGGCCGGACGGCGGCGAGGCCGTCATCGCCGGCGCCGACCTGCGCACCCAGCAGGCCGAGGTCCGCCGGAGCATCGGCTACATCGCCCAGGGCGGCGGCACCTGGGACGACGTGACGGCCCGTGAGGAACTGGTGATGCAGGCGCGGATGCACGGCATCGGCAAGGCCGAGGCGCAGAGCCGGGCGGTGGCCGCCCTGGACGCCTTCGACCTCACCGAGTACGCCGACCGCAACTGCCGCACCTACTCCGGCGGACAGCGCCGCCGGGTGGACATCGCCCTCGGTGTGATCCACCGGCCCCGGGTGCTCTTCCTCGACGAGCCCACCTCGGGCCTGGACCCGCAGAGCCGCGCGCACATGTGGGAGGAGATCCGCCGGCTGCGCAGCGACGGCATGACCGTCTTCCTCACCACGCACTACCTGGACGAGGCCGACGCGCTCTGCGACCGGATCGGCATCATCGACGGCGGCGGCATCGTCGCCGAGGGCACCCCGGCCGCGCTCAAGCGCTCGATCGCGGGCGAGGTGGTCACCGTCGGCGTGGCCGAGGCCGAGACCGCGCAGAAGGCGTCCGAGGTACTGGCCGGGCAGGAGTGCGTGCGCTCGGCCGAGGTGCGCGAGGACGGCGCGCTGCGCCTGTCGGTGGACGTCGGCGAGACGGCGATGCCGCAGATCATGCGGGCGCTGGCGGACGCCGGGATCGAGCTGGCCACCATCGAGCTGCACCGCCCGACCCTGGACGACGTGTTCCTCACCAAGACCGGCCGCTCCCTGCGGGAGTCCTGACCATGACGCGCGGTGCGACGAAGGAGGAGGACCAGATGGACCGGAGCGGTTCCGGCGAAGGCGGTTCGGGCGGGGCCGCCCCGGGCGGGGGCCCGAGCGGGAGCGGTCCGGACGAGGGCCGCAGGGTGCGCCGGGCGGTGGTCACCGGCGGCGCGGGCTTCGTCGGCTCGCACCTGTGCGACCGGCTGCGGGACGAGGGCACCGCGGTGGTCTGCGTCGACAACCTGCTGACCGGCTCGGTCGACAACCTGGCCGCCCGGGCCGACGACCCGGGGTTCGTCCTGGACCTCAGCGACGTCTCGGAGGAGTTCGACGTCGAGGGGCCGGTCGACCTGGTGCTCCACCTCGCCTCGCCGGCCTCGCCGCACGACTACGCGAGGCACCCGATCGAGACGCTCAGGGCCGGCGCGCACGGCACCCTGAACGCCCTGGAGCTGGCGCGCAGGAAGGACGCCCGGTTCCTGCTGGCCTCCACCTCCGAGGTCTACGGCGACCCGCTGATCCACCCCCAGATCGAGTCCTACTGGGGCAACGTCAACCCGGTCGGCCCGCGCAGCCAGTACGACGAGGCCAAGCGCTACGCCGAGGCGCTGACCACGGCCTACCGCACCGCCCTGGGCGTGGACACGGTGATCGTCCGGCTCTTCAACACCTACGGTCCGCGGATGCGGCCCACCGACGGGCGGGCGGTGCCGACCTTCATCACCCAGGCCCTGGCCGGGCAGCCGCTCACGGTGGCCGGCGACGGCGGGCAGACCAGGTCGATCTGCTACGTGGACGACACGGTGAGCGGCATCCTGGCCGCCGCCGCCAGCGGGCACCAGGGGCCGATCAACATCGGGAACCCGGTCGAGCTCAGCGTCCTGGAGCTGGCGGAGCACATCCGCGAGCTGTGCGGCTCGGCCTCGCCGGTCGAGTTCGTCGAGCGGCCCGGCGACGACCCGACCCTGCGCCGACCCGACATCGCCCTGGCCCGGGCGGCGCTCGGATGGCAGCCGGTCGTCGACTTCGACAAGGGCCTGGCGATGACGATCGGCTGGTTCGCCGGCCTCGCCCCCGGCGGTCGCTGACCGGCCCCCTCCCGGGCAGGAGGGGGTGCCCCGGAGGGGGTGGTGGGCGAGTCGGCGGCCGGGGCCGGCGACGGCCGGCTCACGCACGTCGGCCGTGGGATTTCCCGACAGTGTCGGCAATCCGTCGTTTCCGGCGCGTGGCGCTGCTCCTAGGGTCGGAGCGGATCCGTCACCGGGAGAGGAGGAGCGCCGTGCTGTTGAGTGCCTTCGGGGTGTCCGAGGGGGAGGAGCAGGCGTACCGGTCCGTGCTGCGGATGTCCGAGTGCTCCGTCGGGGCGGTGGCCGCGTCCTGCGGGTGCGACGCGACGCAGGCCGGCCGGTGGCTGCGGGAGCTGGAGGACAAGGGGCTGGTGAACCGGACCTCGCACCGCCCGGCGCGGTACCGCGCGGCTCCGCCGGAACTCGCCTTCGAGGTGCTGGCGTTGGACCGGCACCGGCAGATCGACCAGGCCAGGCTCGCGGCGGCCGAGTTCGGCAGGATCAGACGGGCCGCCGAGCCCGGGCTGGCGGCCCCGATCCGGGTCATCCAGGGCGAGGACGTCAACACCCAGCGGTTCCTGCAGACGCAGCTGACGGCCAGTCGCGAGGTGCTGATGCTGGACCGGCCGCCCTACCTGGCGGAGGGGATCGCCCCGCAGCACCAACTGCAACTGGAGCGGATGGCGCAGGGCGTGAGCTACCGGACGGTCTACGACCGGCTGTCGCTCGCCGAACCCGGGCAGATCGAGCGGGCGCACGAACTGTCCCGCGGCGGCGAGCAGGCGCGGGTGTACGACGGCGTGCCGCTCAAGCTGCTGATCACGGACCGGTCGAGCGCACTGGTCCCGTTCGCCCTGGAGGACGTCCGGCACAGCGTGGTGCTGGACCGCTCGCCCCTGCTGGACGGGCTGGTGGCGGTGTTCGAGTTCCTCTGGGAGCGGGCGACCCCGCTGTGGTCGCTGCGGGCCGGGGACATTCTGGACCCGATGGGGGAGCGGCTGCTCGGCCTCGCGGCAGCCGGGTACACGGACGAGGTGATCGCCCGGACCACCGGGCTGAGCAAGCGGACCGTGGAGCGGCGGATGCGTCAGATGATGGACCGCCTCGGTGCCCGGACCAGGTTCCAGGCCGGGCTGCAGGCCGGGCGCCGAGGGCTGATCGACTGAGCGCCCGCCGGGCGTGGCGGCCCGCCGGCCTCGGCGTCGGGGTCCGCACCTGCCTCGCCCGCGGTCAGCCCAGCAGACCCTGTCGGGCCGCCTGCAGGCCCGCCTGGAACCTGGTCCGAGCCCCCAACTGATCCATCAGGCGGCGCATCCGGCGCTCGACGGTGCGCTTGTTGACGCCGATCTTGCGGGCGATGATCTCGTCGGTGTCCCCGGCGGCGGCGAAGCCGAGGAGCTGCGCGTCCGCCTCGCTGATGGCGTCGGCACGGGCGCCGGCGCCCCACAGCGGCGTCGCCGTCCGCCACTGCGCCTCGAACAGCGCGATCAGCCCGTCGAGCAGCGGAGACGCCTTGAGCACCAGGGTCTGGCGCTCCTCCGAGAGCACGAACGGGACGAGGGCGGTGGAGCGGTCGGCGATCAGCAGCTTCATCGGCAGGCCGTCCACCACCCGGGCCTTCTCCCCCTGCCGGGTGAGGGAGCGGGCCAGGGCCAGCTGCTCGGCGTCCGCCAGCGCCGTGCGGTCGTAGATCGTCCGGTAGGTGACGCCGCGGGCCATCAGCTCCAGCTGCACGTCGGTCTGGCCGGCCACCCCCGCCATCACGTACGGCGGCATGTCGAAGGTGAGGACCTCCTGCGTGGTGGAGCGCTGCACCTGTTGGAAGTACTGGATGTTGGCGTCGGGGCCCTGGACGATCTGTACCGGCGGCTCCTGCTCCAGGCGGCCCTGCTGCCACAGTTCGGCCAGCTCGGCCGCCGCCAGCTTGGCCTGGTCGACGCGCTGGTGGACGCTGAGGGCCAGTACGTCGATGGCGAGCTCGGGGGGTGTGGGGCGGTACCGGGCCGGACGGGTCGGGGCCTTGACGACGAGGCCGTTCGTCCGCAGCTCCTGGAGGTGCCGGCGCAGGCTGCCGACCGGATGGCCGGTGGCCTCGGCCAGTTCGGCGAGCGTCTGCTCCGGCTGGCGCAGCAGCGCCCGGTAGACCTGTTCCTGCTGCTTGGAGACTCCGAGGGCGTCCAGCACGCTAGTGGTTCCTGATCCTGTGTGGGGGCGGTTCCGGATCGACCCGGCCGGCGGACCTCGCGGGGGCGGGTGGCGCGGCGTCCGCGGGCCGCCACGGTCTTCCCGGGACCTCGTGACATCTCTCCCGTCGGGGCGGCGCCACCGGTGGACCGCCCGCCCGGCCAGTGTAGGTCTCCGAGCCCGCCGATCATGTCGGATTGCCGCCGGGGAGGGGTTCCCGACACCACCTGGCGGGCTGTCAGCCCTAGCGTTCCGTGCATCTTCCCGACCCCCACAAGGAGGAAGCATGAAGCGCACCGCAATACTCGCCGGCCTGATGCTCGCAGCGGTGGCAGGAACGGGACCGGGCCCGGCGGCGGCCCAGGACGCCGGCAGCGCCGGGCCGGAGAGCGCCCGCTACGTCGTGGTGTTGAAGGACGGGACGGCCGCCGACCCCGCGGCGGTCGCCCGGAGCTCCGGCGGGATCCGCCTCGGCTCGGTCTACCGGTCGGCACTCAACGGCTTCTCGGCGGACCTGACACCGGGTGCGGTCACCTCGCTGCGGTCGAACCCGGCGGTCAAGTACGTCGAGGCGTCGGCCACCGGCCACGCCGACGCGCAGGCGGTGCCCAACGGCGTGAGCCGGGCCCAGGTGACCGCCAACGCGGGTCTCAAGGTCGGCGACGGCCTGGACCAGCGGGCGGACGTGGACGTGGCGGTGATCGACACCGGTACCGACTACACCCACCCGGACCTGAACGTGGTCCGCCGGGTGATGTGCGTGGGCGTCAACTCCTGTGTGGAGAACGCCGGGACGGACGACAACGGGCACGGCAGCAACGTCGGCGGCGTCATCGGCGAGCTGGACAACGGCGTCGGCTACGTCGGCGTCGCCCCGGGCGCCCGGCTCTGGTCCGTCAAGGTGCTCAACAGCAAGGGCAGCGGCTCCACCGAGGAGATCGTCAACGGCATCGACTGGGTCACCGCGCACTCCGACGAGATCGAGGTCGCCAACATCTCGATCGGCTTCGACGGCGACGTGCAGGCGGTCAAGGACGCGGTGAACCGGGCGATCGCCAAGGGCATCGTGGTGGTCGTCTCGGCCGGCAACAGTCACAAGGACGTCTCCACCCAGACCCCGGCCAACGTGCCGGACGCGATCACCGTCTCCTCGCTCAGCGACGGCGACGGCAAGCCCGGCGGTCTCGGTGACTTCGCCTGGTGCAACAAGAACAACCGGAACACCGACGACTCGCTGTCCGACTACAGCAACTTCGGCCGGGGGGTGGACATCGCGGCTCCCGGCGACTGCATCCGCTCGGCGCTCAAGGACGGCGGCTACTCCAACTACTCCGGGACGTCGCAGGCCGCCCCGCACGTGGCGGGCGCCGCCGCCTGGTTGGCCCGCGGCGCGGCCAGGCCGCACGACCGGGCCGGGGTCCTCGCGATCCGCGACCGGCTCGTCAACTCCGGCAGCTCCAACTGGAACGACACCTCCGGCGACGGCGTCAAGGAGCCCCTCCTCGACCTGCACGACCCGGCCGTCTTCCCGGCCGGCGGCACCGCCGGCCCCGACGCCACCTTCGTCCCGGCCTGTGACCGGGCCTCGCGGGCCTGCACCTTCGACGCCTCGCTCTCCACCGGCAACGGCCCGACGTACCGCTGGGACTTCGGCGACGGCACCACCGGCACGGGTGCCAAGCCCACGCACACGTACGCGGCGTACGGCACCTACAGCGTGGCGCTGACCGTCACCGACGGCGCGGGCCGCACCAGCGGCAACCGGACCACCTTCCGGCTGCTGGAGCCGGGGCACAACGACAAGCCGACCGCCGTCGTGAGCGCCTTCTGCACCGTCAACGGCAACTGCTCCTTCGACGCCGCCAAGTCCTACGACCCCGACGGCACGGTCGCCGGATACAGCTGGAACTTCGGCGACGGCACCACCGGTACCGGTGCGCAGCCCAGCCACACCTTCCCGTACGGCAGTTCCGGCACGTACAGCACGACGCTGACGGTCACCGACGACCAGGGCGGCACCGGCAGCGCGAGCACCACCGTGACCTGCACCAAGTACCCGTACTACATGCTCTGCTCCGCCTCCTGACCCTCGCTCCTCCCGACCCTCCCTCGATCCGAGCCGCGCCCGGCCCGCCCTCCCGGCGGACCGGGCGCGGCGTGCTGTCCGGACTCGATCCGGCGGCCTGTCGGGTTGCCGCCAGGGTCGCATTTCCGACACCACGTCAGACGGTCAAACCCCTAGTGTTCTCGGCACCTTCCCACACCCCCACGAGGAGGAAGCATGAAGCGGACCGCCATATTCGCCGGCCTCGCGCTGGCCGCGGTCACGGCCCTCGGCTCGGTCACCCCCGCCGTCGCCCAGGAGCCCGCCAGCCACTACATCGTCGTCCTGAAGGACGGCAGCACGATCGATCCCGCGGCCCTCGCCGCCGACACCGGTGGCACCCGGCTCCGGTCGGTCTACCGATCGGCCCTCAACGGCTTCTCCGCGGAGCTGAGTTCGGGTGCGGTCGCCGCCCTGCGGTTGAACCCGGCGGTCAAGTACGTCGAGGCGTCGGCCACCGGCCACGCCGACGGCCAGACCACCCCGAACGGCACCAGCCGCACCCTCGCCCCCGCCAACACCGGCCTCAAGGTCGGTGACGGCCGCGACCAGCGCGCGGACGTGGACGTCGCGGTGATCGACACCGGCACGGACTACTACCACCCGGACCTGAACGTCGTCCGCCGCGTCAACTGCGTTGGCGTCAACTCCTGTGTGGAGAACGCCGGTACCGACGACAACGGGCACGGCAGCAACGTCGGCGGCATCATCGGCGGCCTGGACAACGGCATCGGCTACGTCGGCGTCGCCCCCGGGGCGCGGCTGTGGTCGGTCAAGGTCCTCAACAGCGAGGGCGAGGGCTCCACCGAGGAGATCGTCAACGGCATCGACTGGGTCACCGCGCACTCCGACGAGATCGAGGTAGCCAACCTCAGCCTCGGTTTCGACGGCACCGAGCAGGCCGTCGTCGACGCCGTCAACCGGGCCGTCGCCAAGGGCGTCGTGGTGGTCGTCTCGGCCGGCAACGACCACCGCGACGTGTCCAACCAGAGCCCCGCGAACGTGCCGGACGCGATCACCGTCTCCTCGCTCAGCGACGCCGACGGCAAGCCCGGCGGCCTCGGAAGCTTCGCCTGGTGCAACAAGAACAACCGGAACACCGACGACTCGCTGTCCGACTACAGCAACTTCGGCCGGGGCGTGGACATCGCGGCCCCCGGCGACTGCATCCAGTCCGCGTTCAAGAACGGCGGCTACTCCAACTACTCCGGGACGTCGCAGGCCGCCCCGCACGTGGCGGGCGCCGCCGCCTGGCTGGCCCGCGGCGCGGCCAAGCCGCACGACCGGGCCGGCGTCCTCGCCATCCGCGACCGGCTCGTCAACTCCGGCAGCTCCAACTGGAACGACACCTCCGGCGACGGCGTCAAGGAGCCCCTCCTCGACCTGCACGACCCGGCCGTCTTCCCGGCCGGCGGCACCGCCGGCCCCGACGCCACCTTCACCGCCTCCTGCGACGACACCGGCAGGAACTGCACCCTCGACGCGGGCCTGTCCTCCGGCAGCGGCCTGACCTACCGCTGGGACTTCGGCGACGGCACCACCGGCACCGGCGTCAAGCCCGTCCACAGCTACGCCAACTACGGCCTCTACAACGCCAGGTTGACCGTCACCGACAGCACCGGCCGGACCAGCGGCAACAGCGCCTACGTGCGCGCCACCGACCCGTCGGTCAACGAGAAGCCGGTGGCCGTCTTCAGCCGCTTCTGCACCGCGGCGGCCTGGTGCGGCTTCGACGCCACCGACTCCTACGACCCGGACGGCAGCGTCGCCACCTACCGCTGGGACTTCGGCGACGGCACCACCGGCACCGACCTCAAGCCCAGCCACACCTACCCCGCCGCGACCGCCACCTACTCGGCCAGGCTCACCGTGACCGACAAGAGGGGCGCCACCGGCACCGCCACCGCCACCGTCAGCTGCACCAAGCAGACCTACATCACCTTCTGCACCGCGTCCTGACGACGCCCCACCGACACCGGCCGGCCCGGAACACCGGGCCGGCCGGCCCCACCGGGCGCACGCCGGCCGTCCCGCAGGGACGCGAACCGGGACGCCCGCACCGCACCCGTCCCCACCCGCTCGGGCCACCGTCCCTCATCCCGCCACCGGCGGCGCACCGCGCGCGCCGGTATCACCGGAGGACCGCACCCACGTGAAGAGATCCGCCATGACCGCCGCGGCCACCGCCATCGCGGTCGCCGCCGCCTTCGGCGCCGTCCTGCTCCCGGCCACGGCCGCCGCGGCGGCCGATCGCGCAGCCGCCGCCCCGGCCCCGCACGACCCCGCCGACGCGCCGCCCGCCCGGTCCGCCGAGCACAACCTGCCCGGCCCGCTCACCGAGAAGGCCGAGGCCGACCGCAAGGCCGCCGTCGAGCAGCTCGTCGCGGGCACCGCCACCGTGGAGCGGCACGGCGCCGGCAGCTCGGTGCGCCTCGGGGACGGCCGGTACGTCGAACTCGCCCGCCAGCGCACCGACCGGATCTTCACCGTCCTGGTGGAGTTCGGCGACCAGGTCGACGGCACCACCACCCTCCCCGACGGCACCGTCAAGTACGGCGGTACGCCGGGGCCGGCGCACAACGAGATCGCCCGGCCCGACCGCGCCAGGGACAACTCCACCGCCTGGCGCGCCGACTACGACCGGCGGCACTACCAGGACCTGTACTTCAACAGCACCGGGGACTCCCTGCGGACCTACTACGAGAAGCAGTCCTCCGGCCGCTACTCGGTCGACGGAACCGTCACCGACTGGGTCAGGGTGCCCTGGAACGAGGCCCGCTACGGCTCCGACTACTGCGGCGCCACCGTCTGCGCCAACGCCCAGGACCTCGTCCGCGACGCCGTCGGAGCCTGGGTAGCCGACCAGAAGGCCAAGGGCCGGACCGACGCGCAGATCAAGGCCGACCTCGCCCAGTACGACCAGTGGGACCGCAACGACCACGACCACGACGGCGACTTCAACGAACCCGACGGCTACCTGGACCACTTCCAGATCGTCCACGCCGGCGTCGACCAGTCCGCGGGCGGCGGCGCCCAGGGGAGCGACGCGCTCTGGGCCCACCGCAGCTACGTCTACGGCTCCGGCGCCGGCAAGACCGGCCCGGCCCACAACAGGCTCGGCGGCACCCCCGTCGGCGACACCGGCCTCTGGGTCGGCGACTACACCATGCAGGCCGAGAACGGCGGCCTCGGCGTGTTCGCCCACGAGTACGGCCACGACCTCGGCCTGCCGGACCTCTACGACACCAGCGGGCACGGCGTCGACAACTCCGTCGGCTACTGGTCGCTGATGAACTCCGGCTCCTGGCTCGGCGAGGGGAAGGACGAGATCGGCGACCGGCCCGCCGACCTCGACGCCTGGAGCAAGCTCCAACTCGGCTGGCTCAGCTACGACAAGGCCGCAGCCGGGCAGCCCTCCGTCCACCACACCGGCCCCGCCGAGTTCAACTCCCGGCTGCCGCAGGCACTCCTCGTCGAACTCCCGAAGAAGACCGTCACCACCCACGTCAACGACCCGTACGCCGGCGGAGTCGAGTGGTGGAGCGGCAGCGCCGACAACCAGAACGTCACCCTCACCCGCGACCTCGACCTCACCGGGCGGGCCTCCGCCACCCTCACCGCCAAGGCCTGGTACGACCTGGAGCAGGACTTCGACTACGGGTACGCGGAGGCGTCCGCCGACGACGGCGAGACCTGGACGGCACTGGCCGGCACCTTCAACGGCAGCGCCATACCTGCCAACCCCAGCGACACCCCCGCGCTGACCGGGAGCTCCGGGGGCGCCTGGGGCACCCTCGCCTACCCGCTCGACGCGTACGCCGGGCACACCGTCAAGGTGCGGTTCCACGTGACGACCGACGGCAGCACCCACCTCAAGGGCCTCGCCCTCGACGAACTCACCGCCGTCGCGGACGGCGCCACCCTCTTCACCGACGGGGCCGAACAGGGCGACAACGGCTGGACGGCGGCGGGCTTCTCCCGCACCACCGGCACCTTCACCAAGGACCACCCGCAGTACTACCTCGCCGAGAACCGCCAGTACACCTCCTACGACACCACCCTGAAGACCGGGCCGTACGTGTTCGGGTCCAAGGCGAACCCGAACCGGGTGGAGCACTTCCCCTACCAGAACGGCCTGTTGATCTGGTACTGGGACAGCTCGCAGGAGGACGACAACGTCTACGACCACCCCGGCAGCGGCCTGGTCCTCCCCGTCGACGCCCACCCCGCTCCGCTGCGCTGGTCGGACGGCGCACTGATGCGCACCCGCGTCCAGAGCTACGACTCGACCTTCGGCTTCGAGGCCACCGAGAGCATCACCCTCCCGAGGGCCGACGTGCCCACCACCGTTCCGAGCGCCCCGGGCGTACCGGTGTTCGACGACCACAACGGCTCGTACTGGGACCCGGCGAACCCGTACAGCAGCGTCCGGGTGCCCGACACCGGCACCCGGATCGAACTCCTGTGGAACAGCCCCGACAAGCTGGAGTCGATCATCATGGTGCGGCCCGCCGGGTAGCGCCCCGCCCGGGCGGGTGCCGTGGTCGGCGCCCGGCCCGCCGTCGGCGGACGGTGGGCCGGGCGCTCCGGCGTGCGCGCCCGGTGGCCGCGCCGGCGAACCCGCGACGCGACGGGACCGGGCGGAACCAGCCGGTGGGGCGGGACGGGACGGGATCAGCCGCTGCGGCGGGCGCCCGCGGAGACCGGGAGGCCGGCGGACTCCTTGACCCGCTTCATGATGATCTGCGAGTTCACCTCGGTCACACCGGCGAGCGAGGTCAGCCGCTCGATCCAGAGCCGCTCGTACGCCTTGAGATCCGCGACCGCGACGCGCAGCAGGCAACCGGGACTGCCGAAGAGCCGGTAGGCCTCGATCACGTCGGGGATCTCCCGCAGCGCCGCCTCGAAGGCCTCGACGCACTCGCGTTCGCGCCGTACCTCGACCGAGACCAGCACCTCGAAACCCCGGCCCACCGCCTCCGGGTTGACGATCGCCCGGTAGCCCTCGATCACCCCGTCCTGCTCCAGCTGCCGGACCCGGCGCATGCACGGTGACGCGGTCAGCCCGACCCGCTGCGCCAGCTCCTGGTTGCTGAGCCGCCCGTCGGCCTGGAGCTCGCGCAAGATGTGTCTGTCGATCTCGTCCATGGCGCGATATTCCACCACGGAGCAGCGGGATCCCGGAAGAACTGGCGATCGCCTTGCGGCCCCGAACACCTACTGTTGCGGCGACCCCACCGGTACGCGAAAGGCCCGGCCGCATGCAGAAGCAGATCGTCGTCCTCACCACCGGCGGGACCATCGCCAGCCGCTGGCAGGGATCCGGCTACGCCGCGGACACGCCCGGACGGGAACTGGTGGCGAGGGCACCGCTCCCGCCCGGCGTCGCCGTCACCGTGACCGAGCTGTTCAACGTGAACAGCGCCCGCCTGACGGTGGCGCACCAGCTGACGCTGCTGCACGCCGTCCACCGCGAACTCGCGCGCCCCGAGGTCGCCGGGATCGTGGTCACCCACGGCACCGACACCCTGGAGGAGACCGCCTTCCTGCTCGACCTGCACCACGCCGACTCCCGCCCGGTCGTGATCACCGGGGCCCAGCTCCCCGCCGACTCCGAGCAGGCGGACGGACCCGGCAATCTCAAGGACGCGGTGGTCGCGGCGGCCACCCTGGACGGCGTCGGCACGGTGGTCGTGTTCGACCGCACGGTGCACGCCGCCCGCGGCACCGTCAAGACCCACACCCTCCGCCTGGACACCTTCGCCGACCCGTCGGGCCGGCCGATCGGCGAGGTCGGCGACGTCCGGGCGGTGGTCCGTCACCCGTCGCCCCGGCCCGCGGCCCTGCCGCTGCCCCCGATGCCGCGCACCCGGCTCAGGGTCGACATGGTGATGCACCACACCGACGCCGACCCGCTGCTGCTGCGCGCCGCGGCGGACGCCGGGGCCGAGGGGATCGTGCTGGTGGCCACCGGGGCGGGCAACGCCACCCCGCACTTCGTCGAGGCCGTCGCCGAACTCACCGGACGCGGCGTCCCGGTCGCCCTCACCACGCGGGTGGCGGCCGGGCCGGTGGTCGAGATCTACACCTGCGGCGGCGCCGTGGACCTGGTCGCCGCCGGCGCCCTTCCCACCGGAACGCTGCGCGCGGGCCAGGCGCGCATCGCCGTGCTGGCCGCCCTGCTCGCCACCCCCGACCCGGCCGGGCGCCGAGCCGTCCTGCGCCGTGTCCTGGCGGCCTCGCCCGACGCGCCCGCCGTCGGCGCCCACCACGGACCGGCGCCCGCCTGCTGACCCCGCCCGCCGGAACACTGCCCGCCGGAACCCGGACCACCGGGAGCAGGGCCACCCGGACCACCGGGCCATCCGTACATACCGCGGGATGGGTAGTGGCCCTCATTGAATACCTACGGGCCGAGCGGATTACCTGGGAGGAGCAGTCGGAGGCATCCGAGTCCTCCGCCCGCCCCGTTCGAAACCTTGCAGGTGAGAAATGGACAGCATGATCGGCCGACGCGTCGACGGAGCCGTGCAGCCGCGGCCGGCGATCTATCTCCGGTGCTACCCCTACGACCCGATGGGGATGGACTGCCACGTGCGCGCCCTGCAGGAGGTCGCGGCGGGGATCGGGGTGTCGGAGCCGTTGCTGATCCTGGACAACGGACTGCGGATCGCCGACGGCCTCCCGGGGAGGGAGCGGTTGCTGCGCCTGGCGGAGGCGGGTGTCATCGACGCCGTGCTGGTGCCCGGGCCGTTCGTCTTCTCGCTGGACGCGGCGGAGGCGGCCTCGGTCGTCGCCGAGCTGGAGGCGCGCGGGGATGCCGGGTGGTGGAGCTCGCGCCACGGGGTGCCCGCCGGGGCGGTCCGACCGGCGGGCGCACGGCCCGGGTGACGGTCGGCTGCTGAGCGCGACCCGGTTTCCCGCCTGATCCGGCTGCCGGTCGGGTTCCCGCCAGTGGCGGCAAACCGGTGGGTCGGATCGCGGGAGTCGGATCTAGCCTTCTCGACAGGCCCCGTCCCCGAGCGACGACCGGCCGGCGATCGAGGAACAGGGGGGACCATGGGACGGATCGTCGTCATCACCACCGGCGGCTCGATCGCCGCCCGCCGCCGCGAAACAGGGTGGGCGGCGAGTGCGAGCGGGCGCGAGGTCCTGTCCA
This sequence comes from Kitasatospora sp. NPDC057015, assembly GCF_042673745.1. Taxonomy (NCBI): domain Bacteria; kingdom Bacillati; phylum Actinomycetota; class Actinomycetes; order Kitasatosporales; family Streptomycetaceae; genus Kitasatospora; species Kitasatospora sp. NPDC057015. The sequence goes on along the minus strand of NZ_JBHUSG010000030.1, from coordinate 26,993 downwards.
GGGTGGTGGTCCCGCCCGGGATGTCCGTCGAGGTCGTCGAGCTCTGCACCCTCGACGGCCCGCTCATGACCACGGCCCACCAGCTGACCCTGCTGCGCGCCGTCCGCCGGCTCTTCACCCGGACCGACGTGGAGGGGGTCGTCGTCACCCACGGGACGGACACGCTGGAGGAGTCGGCGTTCCTGCTCGACCTCCACCACCACGACCCCCGCCCGGTGGTGTTCACCGGTGCCCAGCAGCCGCTGGACCTCCCGGGCGACGACGGGCCGCGCAACCTGCGCGGCGCCCTGCTCGCCGCCTCCGCCGTGAGCGGTGTCGGGACCCTGGTCGCCTTCGGCGGCAAGCTGTTCGCCGCGCGCGGGACGGTCGAGTTCCACACCCTCGCGCAGGACGCCTTCGCCAACCCGGAGGAGGGCCCGATCGGCGAGGTCCGGGACGACACCGTCATTCTCCACCGGCGCCCGATCAGGTCCGAGCCGATCCTGCTCGCACCGCCGGCGGCAACCCGGTCGCCCGTGCGCGTGGACATGGTGATGCACCACTGCGACGCCGACCCGATGCTGCTGAGGGCCGCGGTCGCCGGCGGTGCCCAGGGCGTCGTCCTGGTGGCCACCGGGGCCGGGAACGCCACCCCGGCCTTCGTCGCGGCCGTCGCCGAGGCGAGCGCGAAGGGCGTGCTCGTGGCCCTGTCCACCCGGGTGCCGAGCGGCCCGGTCGCCGAGCTCTACACCAACGGAGGGGCGGTCGACCTGGTCGCCGCGGGGGCGCTGCCGGCCGGGACGCTCCGCGCGGGCCAGGCCCGCATCGCCGTCCTCAGCGCGCTGCTGGCCTCCGACGACCCGACCGTGCGGCGACAGCTGCTGCACCGGACCCTGGCCCTGCCCGAACCGGCCCGAGCCGCCTGAACGCGGCTCCCTCGCGGCGGCGCCCCCGGACGTCGCCGGGGGGACGACCGGACCGCCACACCGTGCAGACGCCGGCAGGACCCGCCGGCGGGCACGGTGGTCGCCGTGGCCGCCCGCGGGTCCTGCCGGGGAGTTCTCCGGTGCGTGGTGCGTGGTGCGTGGGACCGCACGATCGGGCGGTGCGGGGATCACGCGGTGCGGTGGACGTCCTCGGCGAGGACGGGGTGGGCGAACGGCCGCCCGCCGGCGTAGCGGGCCAGTTCGTCGACGGCCGCGGCGGCCATCCGGTGCAGCTCCCCGCCGAGCGAGCCGGCGATGTGCGGGGTGAGCACCACGTTGGGCAGGTCGTAGAGCGGCGAGTCGGCGGGCAGCACCTCGGGGACGGTGACGTCGAGGACGGCGTCGAGCCGCCCGGAGGCGAGTTCGCGTTCCAGCGCGCCCTGGTCGACCAGGGCGCCCCGGGAGGTGTTGATGAGGGTGGCGCCGTCGCGCATCAGCGCGAGCCGGCGCCGGTCGATCAGGTGCAGGGTGTCCGGCAGCTCGGGGGCGTGGATGCTGACGGTGTCGGAGGCGGCGCAGAGCTCGTCCAGCCCGACCGCGCGGGCACCGAGGCGGGCGGCCTCGACCGCGTCCACGTACGGGTCGTGCAGCAGCAGGTCGAGGTCGTGGGGGCGCAGCAGTTCGATGACCCGGCGGCCGATCCGGGAGGCGCCGACGATGCCGACGGTCCGGCGGTAGTTGCCGGCGCCGCGGTAGCCGCTCTGCCAGTCGTACGGGGCCCGGCGGCTGCGGTAGTCCTCGCGGATCCGCAGGAGCTGCTTGTTGGCGAGCAGGACGGCGGCGACGGTGTACTCGGCGACGGGCAGGGCGTTGGCCCAGGCGGCGGAGGTGACCCGGATGCCGCGCCGCCAGCAGGCGTCGGTGATGTGGTGCTTGATCGATCCGGCCGCGTGGACCACGGCGCGCAGCCGGGGGGCGGCGGCCAGGACGGCGTCGTCGATCGGGGGGCAGCCCCAGCTGGACACGATGACCTCGACCTCGGCGAGGGAGGTGACGGCCTCCTGGGTGGTGAAGTCGTCGAGGACCCGCGCGGGGTCGAGGTCGGCCAGCTCGGCCAGCCGGGCCAGGGTGCGGTCGTCGAACAGTCGGCCGACGAGGTCCCGGTGCATGGCGAGGACGGCACGGGGGCGGTGGACGCCGCCGGTCGTGCCCGCGGGGCGGGTGTCGGGCATGGGCGTCTCCGGGGCGAGGGCGGGGCGGATGCTGCTCACTTGACGCTCCCCGCGGTGAGACCGGCCTTCCAGTGCCGCTGGAGCAGGACGAAGGCGAGGATGAGCGGGACGACGGCCAGCAGCGCGCCCGTGACGACCAGCGGGTAGTACTCGGGGAAGGCCTTGGTCTGGGTGTTCCAGGTGTAGAGGCCGAGGCTGACCGGGAAGAGCTCGTTGTCGGAGAGCATCACCAGGGGCAGGAAGAAGTTGTTCCAGATGGCGGTGAACTGGAACAGCAGGACGGTGACGAAGCCGGGCATCACCATCTTGAGCCCGATCGACCAGAAGGTGCGCAGTTCCCCCGCACCGTCCATCCGGGCGGCCTCCAGGACCTCGCCGGGGACGTACCCGGCGCAGAACACCCGGGCGAGGTAGACCCCGAACGGGTTGACCAGGGAGGGCAGGAAGACGGCCCAGAACGTGTTGACGACGCCGAGTTCGGAGGCGAGCAGGTACATCGGCAGGGCGAGCGCGGTGGTGGGCACAAGGACGCCGAGCAGTACCAGGCCGAACAGCTTCTCCTTGCCGGGGAAGGCGTAGACGTGGAAGGCGTAGCCGGCGGCCACGCAGACCAGCGCGCAGAGCACGGAGCCGATCCCCGCGTAGAGGAGGGAGTTGAGGTACCAGCGGAAGTAGATGCCGTCGCCGGTGGTGGCGAGGTCGGCGAGGTTCTGCCCGAGGTTGAGGTTGGCGGCGGTCAGCGGCCGTCCGCCGAGCAGGTCGGCCGTGTTCTTGGCGGCGGCGGTGAGCAGCCAGCCCAGCGGCAGCAGGGTGTAGGCGGTGGCCAGCACGAGGGCGCCGTTGACGGCGCCCTTCGAGAGGGTCCAGGGGCGGCGGATGTTCACCGGCGGGCCTCCGGGGTGCGCTCGGAGCGGGACCGCGTCACCCGGGTGACGACGAAGGAGAGCCCGGCGGCGGCGACCGCGAGCAGCACGGAGGAGGCCGCTGCCAGGCCGTAGTCGCCCCGCTCGAAGGCGGCGGTGTAGACGTACATGTTGGGGGTCCAGGTGGAGGTGACGCCCGGTGCGGTGTTGTGCAGGATCATCGGCTCGGTGAACAGCTGGAGCGAACCGATCACGGTGAACAGGCCGACCATGGCGAGTGAGGGCCGGATCAGGGGGATCTTGATGTTCAGGGCGGTGCGAAGGGGTCCTGCGCCGTCGACGACGGCGGCTTCCAGGACCTCGCGCGGGATGGCCTGGAGCGCGGCGTAGAAGATGACCATGTTGTAGCCGCTCCACTGCCACAGTGCCATGTTGACCACGGCCGGCAGCGGGTGGCCGAGCGGGTCGGGCTGGGCGCCGAGGGCGTCCAGCACGTCGAGCACCGGGCTGATGCCGGGGGTGTACAGGTACATCCAGATCAGTGCGGCGATGATGCCGGGCACGGCGTGCGGGATGAACAGCGCGAGTTGGAAGAACCGCCTGGCCCGGGTCAGCGCCGAGTCCAGGAGCAGGGCCAGCAGTAGGGCCAGGCCCGTCATCAGCGGGATGTAGAGCACGCAGTACTGGGCGATGGTGAGGAATCCGTCGCGGAACGCCTCGTCCCCCAGGGCCCGGGTGTAGTTGTCGAGTCCGCTGAAGACGCTCTCGCTGCCGCCGAAGCCGAGACCGGAGCTGTGTTCGGTGTAGAGGCTGAGCCCCAGCGCGTAGCCGACCGGGACGAGGGTGCAGGCCGTGAAGAGGGCGAGGAACGGGGCGAGCAGGACGGCCGGTGCCCCGTACCGCCCGCGCCGCCTGACGGTGGCGGCGCGGGCGGCCCTGGTGCGGGTCGTCACTGGGCGACCTTCAACCCGCGGTTCTTGAGCTCGGCGAGGGTTGCCTGCTGGGCGGCGGTGAGCGCCTCGTCGATGGTGCCGGTCTTCCCGGCGACCTTGCCGAAGGAGTCCTTCAGCGAGTTGTTGGTGACCCCCATGACCGGGCCCCAGGTCCAGTCCTGCTTGATGGACCTGGCCGCGTCGGAGAAGACGGCGTAGAGGTCCTGGCCGCCGTAGAAGTCGGTGTTGAAGGCCTGCTTGGCGACGGGGACGAGGGCGGTGGCGGCGGGGTAGGAGGAGGAGGTGCCGGAGGCGATCCGGGCCTGGAAGCCCTCGGGGGTGGTGGTGGCCCAGGTGGCGAACTCGACGGCGGCCTTGGCCTTCTTGCTGTCCTTGGAGACGGCGAAGGTGGTGCCGCCGAGCATGCCGCTGGCGGGGGCGCCGTCCCAGGTGGGCATGGGGGCGACCGCCCACTTGCCGTTGACGTCGGGCGTGGTGCCGAGGTTCGCCTTCAGGACGCCGCCGCCCCAGGAGGCGCCGAGGTAGCCGGCGGTCTCGCCCTTCTGCAGGGAGGCGGTCCACTGCTGGCTGAAGGACGGCTGGACGCGGACGAGGTCCTCGTCCAGCAGCTTCTGCCAGTAGTCGGCGGCCTTCCTGGTCTCGGGCGCGGTCAGGTCGGTCTTCCAGGAGTCGTCGGCCGCGGTGAACCAGTGGGCACCGTTCTGCCAGGCCATCGCCTCGAAGGCGGTGGGGTCGTCCGGGAAGAAGGTGGCGATGCGGGCGTCGGGCTGGGCCGCCTTGAGCTTCTGGGCGGCGGTGCGGAACTCGTCCCAGGTCTTCGGCACGGCTATGCCGGCCTTCTCGAAGAGGTCCTTGCGGTAGTAGAACGCCTGCGGCGCGGCGTCCAGCGGCAGCGCCCAGGTCTTGCCGCCGAGCGAGGTGAGCTGGGTGGCCTGTGGCAGGTACTCGGCCTTCAGGTCGGCGCCGACGAGCTTGCTGATGTCCTGGACGGCGCCCTGGCTGACGAAGTCGGGCAGCTGCGGGTACTCGACGTTGAACACGTCGGGGGCGTTGCCGGCCTTGACGGCGTTGGAGAGCTTGGCGTAGCCGCCGGCGTTGCCGGAGGGGATCTCCTCGAAGGTGATCTGGATGTTCGGGTGGCTCGCGTTGAAGGCGGCCACGACGTCCTTGGTGCCCTTGGCCCAGCCCCAGAAGGAGAGGGTGACGGGCTTCCCGTCGTCGGCGCCGGCCGCCTTGTCGCCGTCGCTGCCGCAGGCGGCGAGAAGGGTGACGCAGAGCGCGGCCGCGGTGGCGGTGGCGGTGGCGCGGAGGGCTCTGCGGCGGGAGAACGCGGGTGAGGTCATGGCACGGCTCCTAAGGGGATGTCACGGCCCGTGGGCGGCCCGGTGACGGACTCGTGAGGGGTGGGGGGCGACTGGCTGCCATCCTGAGCACCGTGCGGATCGGAGTCAAGAGAATCAGATCGAATGATCTGACCTGATCAGCTGGGCGATCGGCTGCACGGTCCCGCTCGTACCGCTCTCACCTGGTGTGATGGTGGCGATTTCGGCGAAACTCCGGCAAAGTCACAATCTGATCAAGCGGCTCATTTGATCGGATGTCTTGACGAATGATCGCCCGGTCCCTAGATTCCGGCCAGGGACCCACCCGCCCCCGGACCCACCCGTGAAGGACGCCCTCATGCCACTGCCCCCGGCGGACCGACGCCTCAGCCCCCACACCGGCTGGACCAGGGCTCACTGGGAAGCGGCGGCCGACGACCTGCTCGCCGCGGTCCGCCCGTACGCGAGCCCCGGCCACGCGCTCATCGACCTCCCCGGCGCCCGCCCCAGCTGGTCGGGCCGGCGCTCCGACGGCCTGGAGGGCTACGCCCGGACCTTCCTGCCGGCCGCACTGCGCATCGCCGGCGCCGGCGGCAGCGACCCGCACGGCCTGCTCGACCGGTACGCCGCAGGCCTGGACGCCGGCACCCGCCGCCCCAGCGCCGAGCGCGACCTCGCCGACGGCGACCGCGACTCCTGGCCGCCGGTCACCGACCGCGGACAGGCCATGGTCGAGGCCGCCTCGATCGCGTTCGCGCTCCGCCTCACCCGGCCGTGGCTCTGGGACCGCCTCGACGGCGGCGTCCGCGACCGGGTCGGCCGCTGGCTCGTCGACGCGCTGCACCGCGCCCCCAACGACAACAACTGGTGGCTCTTCCCCATGGCGGTCGGCGGCTTCCTCGCCGAAGCGGGCATCGAGGAGCGGGACGCGCGCGCCGCGGTGCGGCGCGGCCTGGAGAAGATCGACCGCATGTACCTCGGTGACGGCTGGTACACCGACGGCCGCCCCCGGGCCTTCGACCACTACAACGGCTGGGCCCTGCACCTCTACCCCGTCCTGCACGCCCACCTGGCCGACGACCGGGAGCTGCTCGCGGACCACGGTGCCCGGCTCGCCGCCCACCTCGCCGACTACGCCCACCTGTTCGGTGCCGACGGCGCCCCCGTCCACCAGGGCCGCTCCCTCACCTACCGGTTCGCCGCCACCGCGCCGCTGTGGGTCGGCGCGCTCACCGGCCACACCCCGCTCGGCCCCGGCACCACCCGCCGGCTCGCCTCCGGCGCCCTGCGGTACTTCCTCGACCGTGGCGCCGTCGACGAACGGGGCCTGCTCACCCTCGGCTGGCACGGCCCCGAGCCCCGGCTGATCCAGCCCTACTCCGGCCCCGCCTCCCCCTACTGGGCGGGCAGCGGCTTCCTCGGCCTGCTGCTCCCGCCGGACCACCCCGTCTGGACGGAGCCCGAGCAGCCGGCCCCGTCCGAGATCCGGGACACCGTGCGTCTGCTGGCCCGGCCCGGATGGCTGGTCCAGTCGACCGCCGCCGACGGCCTGGTCCGCCTCCACAACCACGGCAGCGACGACCAGCCCGCCGACCTGGTCCAGCCCGACAACCCGCACTACGCGCGCCTCGCCCACTCCACCGGAACCGGCCCCACCCACGAGGGCCCGGCCGACAACCACCTCGCCCTCCTGATCGGGGGCGAGCCCACCGAACGCGGCCGGATCGTCCCGCTGGCCGCCGGCGCCGACTGGGCGGCCTCCCTCTCGCACCCCCGCACCGGCGGCCGTGACCTGCCCGGGGTCACCGTTACCTCGGTGACCGTCGCGCACGGCCCGGACGAGGTCCGCGTCCACCTGGTCACCGGCGCGGCGGCCGGAACCCCCGTCCGCCAGGGCGGCTGGGCCGTCGCGGGGCGGCAGGCCGGGGCCGGCGCCGGCACGACGGGCGTCGGCGCGGCGGCCCGCGCGGACGGGCGCCTCAGCAGCGAGCTCCGCGCGCTGCACGGCTTCACCGGGGCAACGGTCGCCGCGGTTCCGGGCGGCACCGCGTTCGGCGCCGAGGCGGCCGTCCCGCTCCTGACCGGAGTCCTCGCCGGCGGCTCGGACCTGCTCGTCTGCGGGGCCAGACTCACCGCCGCCGCCGGGCTGCCGCCGCTCGACGCCCTGGACCTGGCCGTACGGCCCGGGGACACCCCGCTGCTGCGGATCACCTGGCCGGACGGCCAGGTCACGCGGATGCGCATCGGGGCCGGCTCGGTCTCCGTCGGCCGAGAAGGCTAGGCGCCCGCCATGCCCCTGGCCCTGTCCACCCTCGGCCTGCCCGGCACTCCGCTCGACCGGGTGGTCGGACTGGCCGCCGACCACGGCTGGCACGGCCTGGAACTGCGCTGTGCCTCCGACCAGCCGGTCCGCCTCCAGCTCACCCCGGCCCAACGGCGGGCGACGGCCAGGCTCTTCACCCGGGCCGGGGTCGTACCGCTGACCCTCGCCTCCTACGTCGGCATCGCGGGGCCGGGGCCGGACGAGCCGGTGGTCGCGGACCTGCTGGCCCATCTGCGGCTGGCCGCCGATCTGGGCTGCCGCCACCTGCGGGTCTTTCCGCACGGCGGGCCCGGGCCGGCCGCCGCCGCCGATGCCAGGGCGGTCCACCGGCTCGGCGAGGTGGCCGGGCACGCCTGGTCGCTGGGCGTGCGGATCCTGGTCGAGACCCATGACTCGCACCGGACGGCCGCCGCGCTCGGCGGGGTGCTCGACCGGGTCGACCACCCCGCCGTCGGGGCGCTCTGGGATCTCCTGCACACCTGGCTGGCGGGGGAGTACCCCACCGAGACCCATCGTGTGCTCGCCCGCCGGCTGGGCTACGTGCAGGTCAAGGACGTCGCCTCGGTCGAGGACCTCACGCCGCTGGCACTCGGCGCGGGGGTGCTGCCGCTCGCCGCCTGCGTGCGGCTGCTGCCCCGCGACAGCTGGGTCGCCTGGGAGTACGAAGCGCCCTGGCACCCGGCCGCCGCCCCGCTGGCGCCGCGGTTGGGCGCGGGTGCCCGCCACCTGGCGGCGCTGCCGCGCCGTCAGGACGGGCCCTAGGCCGGCCCGGTCGTCCGCGCGGGCGCAGCACCGCCCGCGCCCCGGGCCCGCCCGGATACCCGAGCGCCCGTTCGATCACAGGATCGAACGGGCGCTCCACCGTGCGGCGGGGCGGTCAGCCGCCGCAGGAGGTGCGAAGACGGAGGGCGGGCAGCAGCGCCGTGCGGTGGATCGGCCGCTCGGGGCCCCCGGCGAGGCGCAACAGCAGCAGGTCGAACGCCGCCTTGCCCACCGCGCGCTTGGGCGGCGCGACCGCCGTGAGCGGGGGAGCGGCCAGCGCGGCGAAGACGTCGTCGTAGGCGATCAGCCCCACGTCGTCGGGCACCCGGAGCCCTCGCGCACGCAGCAGCGGCGGCAGCCGGATCGCGTCCTGGTCGTTGTGGACGATCACTGCCCGGGTGCCGCTCGCGACGGCCTCGGCGATCCGGTCGGCCAGCAGGTCGGCGTCGGTCGCGACCCCCTCGGGGGAGAGCGTGTCCAGGACGGGCAGCCGGGGGAGTCCGAGCAGCCGGGTGCCCTCCTGGTAGCCGGTCCTGACCTCCTCGGCGGTCCAGGAGTCGCTGCGGGCGGCCAGGAGGACGCTGTCGTGACCGAGGTCGACGAAGTGCCGCAGGGCGCGCAGGACCCCGTACCGATGGTCCGATCCGACCGCGTCGAGCAGCGAGCCGGCGCCGTCCGGGGTCGGCGAGCGGCGCTCGACCAGGACGGCGGGCACCGGCAGCTCGTCGAGCCACCGGCAGTCCCGGGAGGCCCGGCCGGGCAGCAGCCCCGGGGCGAGCAGCAGACCCTCGGCGCCGGACTCCAGCAGCCGCTCCACCTGGACCCGGTCGTCGCCCGCCCGGTACGGCGCGATGCCGAGGATCAGCCGGGCGCCGGCGGCGGTGGCGGCGGCGCGGGCGCCGGAGATGACCTCGTCGAAGTAGGAGCCCACGGACGGCACCAGGAAACCGACGGTGCGGCCGGCCGCCGGGACTCCGCCGGTGCCCGTGCTCCGGTCGGTGTCGGGGCGGTCGAGCGAGACGAAGCCGTGCGAGCGGCTGAGCCGCCCCGCGTCGGCCAGCACCGCGACGTCCCTCCGGACGGTCACCGCGGGGATGCCCAGCCGGTCGGCCAGGTCCTTCAGCCGTACCTGGCCACCGAGATCGCCGACCGCCGTGATGATGAGTCTGTGGCGCTCTTCCCTTGCCGCGGCCATCCTGCCCCTCCCGGGTCTCTGTCGACGTCAAGGTCTACGTCAAGGTCTACGTCAAGCAGATCGAATACTATCGTTCGATCGAATGTTGACCAAGACTCGTGGTGTGTGCCGATTGATTGACCACCTGATCGCCGTGCCCTCGCTCTCCTCCACCCGGCGGTCGATGGTTGATCACGCCGGTTCCGAGCAGGCCGCCCGCAGCGGCTGGTCGCCGTGCCGGCTCGTCCCCGCAGCGGTCCACCACGTCCGGTGCGAAGCGGCGCTCGACCGGTGATCGCATCCCGACCGACTGATAGATTCCTGTCCGTCCGGGCAGCACGCCTCGCCCAGACCGGACCACGGCGCAGGGGAGTGACATGTCGATCTCGGCCGACGAACGCCGCACCCGCATTCTCGAAGCGGTGCAGGGCCTCGGGTCGGTTCGCGTGGCGGAACTCGCGGAGCGCCTGGGCATTCCCGCCGTCACCGTGCGCCGGGACGTCGCGGCGCTCGCCGACGCCGGTCTCCTCCACCGGGTCCACGGTTCGGTGTCGACGACGGCCCACCGGCGGGATTCCGGGTCCGGCGGCGGGCCGTCCCTCGGGCTGCTGGTGCCCGCGGTCGGCCAGTACTTCGACGAGGTCATCGCCGGAGCCCGGACGGCCGCCGGACACGCGGGCGCCCAGCTCGTCCTCGGCATCTCCTCCTACGACGCCAACGCCGACCACGTCCAGGTGGAACAGCTGCTGAAGTCCGGCGTCGACGGACTGCTCCTCGCGCCCAACTGGACGCCCGCGGACGCTCCCGGCGGCCGGGCCTGGATCGAGGACCTCCCGGTGCCCGCCGTCCTGGTGGAGCGCCGGCCCGCGCCGGGGAGCCCGGCCGAGGAACTCGACTCGGTCGCCTCCGACCACCGCCACGGCGTGCTCCTCGCGCTGCGGCACCTGGCCGCGCTCGGGCACGGGGCCGTCGCGCTGGTCGCCCGCCGGGACACCTGGACGGCGCACGAGATCCGCCGCGGCTACGCCGAGGGCTGCGAACTGCTGGGCCTGCCGCCGGAGCAGGTGATCGACATCGTGACGCCGACGGTGGACGCCGAGGCGGTGGCGAACAGCCTGGTCGAGGCCTCCTCCCGTGGCGTCCGGGCGGTCCTGGTCCACAACGACCAGGACGCGATCCAGCTGTTGCCGCTGCTGCGCGCCCGCGGCCTCAAGGTGCCCGAGCAGCTGGCCGTGGTGAGTTACGACGACGTGTTCGCCGCCCTCGGGGCTCCGCCGCTGACGGCGGTCGCCCCTCCGAAGCAGGCCGTGGGGTCCGAGGCGGTCGCGCTGCTGCTGCGGCGGCTCGGCAGTGAGGGCCCGGCTCCGGTGCACCACGTGCTGCTGCTGCCGACGTTGCAGGTCCGGGAGTCCTGCGGCGCCGCGGCCGTCTGAGCCGGTCGGTCGACGCGACCGATTGACGCAGCCGGTCGACGCGACCGGCGCCTGAGCGAACTCGCCGTCAGGGTGGTGCCGTACGGCGGGACTTCGCATGCCGCACCGCTCCTGAAGGGTCGAGGCGCCCCGCCGTCCCTCTCGCCGCCTGACCTGACCGCGGCCCGAGCCGACCCGCCGCCTGAGCTGACCGCGCCCGCACCTCCTGCCGCCATCCGAGCTGGCTCCGCGCCCTCCCGGCACACCCCCACTCTGCGATCATTCGATCAAAAAGTGCGAATAGCGACCACAATGGATTGACCTGATCAGATGGCCGTTCTATGGTGCGGACGGGCGCCCACCTCCCCACTTCCTCCCCCACCTCGGGAGTACCCCATGCTCGTCCCCCCCACCTTCAGACGTGCGGGCCTCGTGGCCGCGGCCGTGGCCGCGCTCGTGGTTCCGGCGGTCCCGTCGACGGCTGCCGCTGCCGCCGGCGGCACCGTCCGCTACCTGGACTGCTCGGCCGCCGCCAACGGCGACGGCAGTCAGGCCAGCCCCTGGAACAGCCTCGCCGCCGCCAACGCCCAGGTCTTCGGCCCCGGCGACCAGCTGTTCCTCAAGCGCGGCGCGACCTGCACCGGCACCCTCAAGCCGCAGGGCTCCGGCACCGCCGCCGCACCGATCACCCTCGCCGCCTACGGGACCGGCACCGCCCGCCCCGTCGTCGCCGGTGACAGCACCAGCGCCGAGAAGGCCGCCGTCCACCTCTACAACGTCGAGCAGTGGGAGATCCACGACCTGGAGATCACCTTCCGGGACGCGAACGCGACCAAGCGCGAGCGCAACGGCCTGCTCGTCGAGGTCGCCGACCTGCCCGACGGCGTCGGCACCCACTACCGCGTCGAGGACGTCTACGTGCACGACGTCCGGGGCGACGCCACCAAGTGGTCCAACGGCATCCAGTTCCGCGTCTCCGGCACCACCACCCCCACCAACTTCGACGACGTCACCGTCGAGGACTCCCGCATCGACAACGTCGACCGCGAAGGCCTCACCAACCGCACCACCTGGATGTGCCGACCCCAGTACGGCACCGGCGACGACTGCGGCACCAAGAACAACTGGCGCCCCAGCACCCGCCTGGTCTTCCGCGGCAACACCATCAGCAACACCGGCGGCGACGGCATCGTGCTGCGCGCCGCCGACCACGGCCTGGTCGAACACAACACCGCGTACGACCTCGCGATGCGGCCGATGGGCTCCAACGCCGGCATCTGGACCATCAACTCCGACGACAGCCTGATCCAGTACAACGAGGTCCACCACGTCCGCCGACTGGCTGACAACGGTGACGGCATGGCCTTCGACTCCGACTACGGCAACAACCGCGCCGTCTTCCAGTTCAACCACAGCCACGACAACGAGGGCGGCTTCATGCTGTTCTGCGGCGCCTGCGGCGCGGGATCCGGCTCGACCGGCACGGTGGTGCGCTACAACCTGAGCCACCACGACAAGGACCGCTGGCTGGTCGCCTCCGGCGAATCGAGCGCCGACCTCTACCAGAACACCGTCTACCTCCCGTCCGGCTCCACCGCGGACATCGTCCAGGACGGCTACGGCACCACCAAGGCCCGCTTCACCAACAACCTGTTCGTCAACCTGGGCAGCGGCGGCTTCGACGGCCTGAACAACCAGGGCACCTACAACCCGGCCGACTTCTCCTGGGCCGCCAACACCTTCTACGGCAACCACCCGGTCAACGAGCCCGCCGACCCGGAGAAGAAGACCACCGACCCGCAGTTCACCAACGCCGGTGGCACCACCCCGAACGACTACCGGCTCGGCGCGACGTCCCCGGCCCGCGCCGTCGGAGCCCCGATCCCCACGCTCGGCAGCCGAGACTACTTCGGCAACCCGCTGCCGCAGGTCTGCCGCAGCGACCGCGGCTTCGCCCAGGACTCCGCCTTCGACGACACCGCCTGCACCCCGGTCAACCTGGTGCGCAACTCCGGCTTCGAGAACTCCGCCCTCAACCCCTGGAGCAGCTACGGCGGCGTCACCCTCGACACCACGACCAGGTACGCGGGCAGCCGCGCCGTGAAGGTCGGCCCGGCCCAGGCGGCCGCCGAGCAGATCATCCAGGTCAAGCCGAACACCACCTACACCCTCAGCGGCTGGGGCAAGGTCTCCGCGAGCGGCACCGAACTCTCCCTCGGCGCCAAGCAGTACGCCGCCACCGGCTCCACCAGCACCGTCTTCACCACCAGCACCTTCACCAACCGCTCCACCACCTTCACCACCGGCCCCGACGCCACCACCGCCAAGATCTACTGCTACGCCCGCACCGGCACCGGCTACGGCTGGTGCGACGACATCACCGTCCGCGCGAGCTGACGTCCCTCCCCTCGCGCCCGGCGCCGCGTCACCCCGTGACCCGGCGCCGGGCCGCTTCTCCCGGCCCCGGCCCGCGCAGGCGCCCGAACCGGGGACCGGCACCGTTCGAACCGGCATCCGTCCGATCAGGAGTGTGCTCATGGCAGTCTCCCGCCGCGGCTTCCTCTCCGGGGCCGCAACCGTCGTGGCCGCGACATCCCTCGCGCAGGTCCTCGACCCCCGGCAGGCCCGGGCCGCCACCGGTCCCTACCAGCCCACCTGGGCGTCGGTGAACCGGCACGACCCGGCCCCCGAGTGGTTCCAGGACGCCAAGTTCGGCATCTACTTCCACTGGGGCGTCTTCAGCGTCCCCGCCTTCGGCAGCGAGTGGTACCCCCACAACATGTACACGGCCGGGACGGCCGCCCACGCGCACCACGTCGAGACCTTCGGCGAACCCGCGGCCTGGCCGTACCACAACTTCATCGACGGCGGCACGGACAAGGCCGGCCGGCGCCACCAGTTCGCCCCCCGGCCGGTCTCCGCCGGCGGCGCGTTCGACCCCGGCGAGTGGGCGGCCCTCTTCAAGGCCGCCGGCGCGCGGTTCGCCGGTCCGGTGGCCGAGCACCACGACGGCTACTCGATGTGGGACAGCCGGGTCAACGAGTGGAACTCCGCCGCGCGGGGCCCGCGACTGGACCTGCTACTGATCTTCACGGACGCGATCCGCGGCCAGGGCATGAAGCTCCTGGTCGCCATGCACCACGCCTACAACTTCGCCGGCTACTACGGTTCCGTCCCCGCCCAGTCCGACCCGAGCCTGAGGAAGCTGTACGGCCAGCTGGGCAGCGCGGCCTCCAACCAGCTCTGGTACGACAAGCTCAAGGAGGTGGTCGACCGCTCCCGACCGGACATCGTCTACCAGGACTTCAAGCTGAACGCGGTCGACGAGCGGCAGCGCCTCAACTTCCTCGCCTACTACTACAACCAAGCCGCGAGCTGGGGCAAGGAGGTCGTCGCCACGTACAAGGACGGCTTCAACGACCAGGGCGAGGTGTTCGACTACGAACGCGGCGGTCCCACCGACCTGCGGGAGCCGTACTGGCTGACCGACGACTCCATCAGCAGTTCCAGCTGGTGCTACACCACCGGCATCGGCTACTACACCGCGGCCCAGCTCACCCACGCCCTGTTCGACCGGATCAGCAAGAACGGGACGGTGCTGCTGAACATCGCCCCGACGGCCGACGGCGTCGTCCCGCAGGGGCAGCGCGACGTCCTGCTCGCCATCGGCGACCACCTCGCCCGCTTCGGCGAGGCCGTCTACGACACCCGCGCCTGGACGGACTTCGGCGAGGGGCCGACCAGGATGGGCGGCGGATCCTTCTTCCAACCGACCCTCGGCACCCCGCAGGACATCCGCTTCACCCGCGACAAGGCCGCCACCGTGCTGTACGCGACGGCCCTCGGCTGGCCGGCGGACGGACTGACCAGCACCACCCTCACCTCCCGGCGGATCGACCTCGCCACCCTCGCCTCGGTCGAGCTCCTCGGGCCGGACGCCGGTCGGCGCACCGCCCTCACCGGCTGGACCCAGGACGGCGACGGCCTGCACGTCCCGCTGCCCGCCACCGCCCCCTTCGCCGCCGCCGCGTACACCCTCCGGCTCGCCTTCTCCGGCGGCATCCCGCGGCTGCGGCCGACCACCCGGGTTACCGCCTTCAAGGACGTCGACCACCGCGGCGCCCTCGCCGAACTACGGCTCGGCGGCCACACGGCGGCGCGGCTCCGGGCGGCCGGACTGCCGGCCCCGAGCATCTCCTCGCTCCAGGTCCCGCCCGGCTACCGGGTGGTCGGCTACTCCGGCGACGACTTCACCGGCACCTCCTGGACCTTCGCCGGGGACACGGCCGACCTGCGCACCGCCGGCGCCAACGACCGCATCACCTCGCTGAGGGTCACCCTCGACCCCGCGGCCTGGTTCCGGATCCGGAACATCAAGAACGCCCTGCTGGTCGGCGGCGGCGACGTCCCGGCCGGCTCCGCCCTCAAGGTCTTGGACCCGGGTGCCGGCACCGACCTGCAGTGGCACGCCGTCGACCTCGGCACCGGCTACTACCGGCTGGTCAACCGCACCAACGGCCTGGTCGTGGACGGTACCGGCACCACCGGCGGCGGCAGGCCCGAGCAGCAGCCCTGGACCGGTGGGAAGGGCCAGCAGTGGCTGATCACCGACGCGGGCGGCCACGGCGTCTGCACCGTCGCCAACCGCGCCACCGGCCGGCTGCTCGACGGGGGTGGCGCGGTCGCCTCCGGCTCCCCGCTCAAGGTGGGCCCCGCCGACACGAGCACCTACCGCCAGTGGTGCTTCGACCTGGTGTGAGGCGGGCCGGGCCGGCGGGGGCCGCGGCCCGGGGAAGCCGCCGGCGACGTCCCGTCCACGCCCGTCCACGAGGGTCGGGAGGGAATTCTCGGCGGCGACGTCGAAATCCCGTGGCCGGCTCCGTCCCCGGTGTGAACGCGACCACAATGGGTCGCACGAGTACCTAGGAGAACCGCCATGGCCAAGTACCTGCTTCTCAAGCACTACCGCGGCGCCCCGGCTCCGGTCAACGACGTGCCCATGGACCAGTGGACGCCGGAGGAGATCTCGGCCCACATGCAGTACATGCACGACTTCGCGGCCCGGCTCGAAGGGACCGGCGAGTTCGTCGACGGTCAGGCGCTCGCCCCCGAGGGGACATGGGTCCGCTACGTCGGCGAGGGGCGCCCGCCGGTCACCGACGGCCCGTTCGCCGAGACCAAGGACCTCATCGCAGGCTGGATGGTGATCGACGTCGACAGCTACGAGCGCGCCGTCGAGCTGACCGGGGAACTGTCGGCCGCCCCGGGCGCCGGCGGGAGGCCGATCCACGAGTGGCTCGAACTGCGCCCCTTCCTGTCCGCGCCGCCGACCGTCACGGAGTGACCTCCCCGATGGACGAGCTCCTGCTCAGGAGCCTCACGCCGGCCGTGCTCGGGATCCTCGTCCGCCGCGGAGCAGACTTCGCGGCGGCCGAGGACGCCGTGCAGGACGCCTTGGTCGAGGCGGTCCGGGTCTGGCCGGCCGGGCCGCCGCAGGACCCGAAGGGCTGGCTGATCACCGTGGCCTGGCGGCGCTACCTGGACGCGACCAGGGCGGACACCGCCCGCCGCCGGCGCGAGGACCTCGTCGAGGAGCAGCCGCCGCCCGGGCCCGCGCCCGCCGTGGACGACACGCTCCGGCTCTACTTCCTGTGCGCCCACCCGTCGCTGACGCCGTCGTCCGCGGTCGCGCTCACGCTGCGCGCCGTCGGCGGGCTGACCACCCGCCAGATCGCCCGGGCCTACCTGGTACCCGAGGCGACCATGGCGCAGCGGATCAGTCGGGCCAAGCGCACCGTCTCCGGCGTCCGGCTCGACCGGCCCGGCGACGTCGCCACCGTGCTGCGCGTCCTATACCTGGTCTTCAACGAGGGCTACTCCGGCGACGTCGACCTCGCCGCCGAGGCCGTCCGGCTCACCCGGCAGCTCGCGGCCGTCATCGACCACCCCGAGGTGGCGGGTCTGCTCGCCCTGATGCTGCTCCACCACGCCCGGCGCGCCACCCGGACCGCACCCGACGGCAGCCTGGTACCGCTCGCCGAGCAGGACCGCCGCCGGTGGGACACCCGGTCGATCGCCGAGGGCGTCGAGATCCTCCAGGCGGCGCTGGCCCGCGACCGGCTGGGCGAGTACCAGGCCCAGGCCGCCGTCGCGGCCCTGCACGCCGACGCGGCCACCGCCGAGGAGACCGACTGGGTGCAGATCGTCGAGTGGTACGACGAGTTGGCGCTCCTGACCGACAGTCCCGTCGTCCGGCTCAACCGAGCGGTCGCCGTCGGCGAGGCCGACGGACCGCGTGCCGGGCTGGCGGTGCTCGCCGGACTGGACGACTCCCTGCCCCGCCACGCGGCGGTCGCCGCGTACCTCCACGAGCGCGACGGCGACCTGGCGACGGCGGCCCGGCTCTACGCCGAGGCGGCCCGGCGGGCACCCAACCTCGCCGAGCGCGACCACCTCACGCGCCAGGCCGCCCGGCTCAACGTCCGCCGCCGTCGCTGACGGACGTCGAGCCGTTGCCGCCCCGGCGTGATCGTGCCGTCGCCGGACTCGATGCCCTCGTTCCACATCCGTTTCGTCGTCGGTGAGTCGGCCGGCGAGGGCCGGCAGCAGGTCCGAGCGAGGCCGGGTCGGGCCTGCCCAGGGCGAGCGGGCGGCGTCACCGACCGGCCTCGCGGCTCGGTGGTGACGCGTGGGCAGGTGCTCGTCCGCCTCGCCGGCGCGCTCGGCCTCCGGCTCCGAGCACCCCCGACGTCCTCCGGACGGGCGGCGGCACCCGTCCTCCCCCTCCCGTGGTGCGGGGCCGAGCAGGGGCCTCGGGAGGGCTGGTTAGGGGGCCGGGACCGCCCCCGTGCCCAGGGGGTGGGGCCGGCGCAGGCGGCGTACTAGGGGGTTGTTAAGGGTTGGGGTGTACAGGGGGTGTGCGTACGGTGAGTGTCAGCGGCCGGGCACCCCGACCGGGCGGACCGGGTGACACCTACCGACGCCGGGTCGGCGCATGCACACCCCAGTGGGCCTCGGACGACGGCCTGTCATCAATGTCGATGGCCAATTGCCGATCGCTGATCCCTGGTTGCCGAATGCCGCCGTGCTCCCCGTCGCCTTTCGACGGGGCCCCGATCGCTCAGTAGGGAAGGACGGCATGGATTCGTTGGCGGAAGCTGTGATGACGGGCGCCGGTCCGGAGCAGCTCGCGAAGGAGGAGATCCCCGGGGACTACCTGGCCGCGCACATTCGGGCCGAGGACGTCGGCATGTTCGACGGGGTCGCCGACCCGGACGTCAGAAAGTCGCTGAGAGTGGGCCGGGTGCCGATGCCGGAGCTGGCACCGGACGAGGTGCTGGTGGCCGTCATGGCCAGTTCGATCAACTACAACACGGTCTGGTCGGCGACGTTCCAGCCGGTGCCGACCTTCGGATTCCTCGAACGCAACGCCCGGGAGGGCGGGTTCGCCGCCCGGCACGACCTCCCCTACCAGGTGGTCGGCTCGGACGCGGCCGGTGTGATCGTCCGGGCGGGTGTCGGGGTACGGCGCTGGCGGACCGGCGACCACGTGGTGGTGAGCTGCGTCCAGGTGGACGACCAGGAGCCCGCCACCCACGGGGATGCGATGCTCGGGGCCGGGCAGCGGATCTGGGGGTACGAGACCAACTTCGGTGGCCTGGCCCACTACGCGGTGGTGCGGGCCAGTCAACTGCTGCCCAAGCCGGCCCACTTGACCTGGGAGGAGTCGGCCGGGGTGCTGCTCACCGCGGCCACCTCCTACCGGATGCTGGTCGGCGAGCACGGGGCCCGGATCAAGCAGGGCGACGTGGTGCTGATCTGGGGTGCCACCGGCGGCCTGGGCGCGTTCGCGGTGCAGATGGTGAAGAACGCCGGCGGGATACCGGTCGGTGTGGTCGGCTCGGAGAGCAAGGCGGAGCTGCTGCGCCGCCTCGGCTGCGACGTGGTGATCAACCGCAACGAGATCGGGCTCGGCGGCGACGAGCCGCTCACCCCGGAGCGGACCGTCGAGATGGGCAAACGGCTCGGCCGGGCGATCCGGGCCGAGGTCGGTGAGGACCCGCACGTGGTGTTCGACTACATCGGTGCTGCCACCTTCGGCATCTCGGTGTTCGTGGTGCGCCGCGGCGGGGTGGTGGTGACCTGTGGTTCCAGCACCGGGTACCAGCACCGGTTCGACAACCGCTACCTCTGGATGAACCTGAAGCGGATCATCGGCAGTCACGCGGCCAACCTGCAGGAACAGGCCGAGTGCAACCGGCTGTTCCAGCTCGGTCACCTGTCGCCGGTGCTGTCCTCGGTGTACCCGCTGGCCGAGGTGGCCGAGGCCGCGCGGCTCGTCCAGGAGAACCGCCACGTCGGGAAGGTGGGGGTGCTCTGTCTGGCCCCCGAGCCCGGGCTGGGCGTCACCGACCCGGCGCTGCGGGCCCGGATCGGCGTGGAGCGACTGAATCCCTTCCGGGACGTCGCCGCCGGGACGGCCGGATCCGCCGTACCCGTGGGAGGTGTCTGAGATGGCCGAACAGATCGGGATCCTGGCGACCGGCTCCTACCTGCCGAAGGAGGAGGTCTCCAACGAGGAGGTGGCGGCGCTGACCGGCGTCACCGCGGAGTGGATCGAGCGCAAGACCCAGATCCGGTCCCGGCGTTACGCGGCCGGCGACGAGGCCACCTCGGACCTGGCCACCAAGGCGGCCCGGAACGCGCTGGAGCAGGCCGGGCTGGAGGCCGACCGGATCGACTACCTGATCGTCTCCACCTCCACCGGCGACTTCCCGCAGCCACCGACCTCCTATCTGGTCCAGGACGCACTGGGGGCCGACCGGGCCGCCTGCTTCGACGTCAACGTCGTGTGCAGCGGATTCGTCTACGCGCTGGCGCTGGCCCGCAGTCTGGTCTCGGTCACCCCGGGCACCCGGGCCCTGGTGATCGGTGCGGACCTGTACTCGCGCATCCTCGACTTCACCGACCACCGCACCGCCGTGCTGTTCGCGGACGGCGCCGGGGCCGCGGTGGTCGGCTCGGTGCCGGAGCCCTACGGGATCCTGGGCGTCGACCTGGCCAGCCGGGGCGACGCGCACGGGCTGATCCGGGTCGAGGCCGGCGGCAGCCGGCTGCCCGCCTCGGCGGAGACGGTGGCGCAGGGGCGGCACTTCTTCCGGATGGACGGGCGCGGGGTCCGCGACTTCGTCGCGGAGTACGTTCCGCCGGCGCTGGCGTCCCTCTCGGCACGGGTCGGGGTCCCGCTCGACCGGGTGGACCACTTCGTGCCGCACCAGGCCAACGGCGTGATGCTCACCGAGGTGGTGGAGCGGGCCGGGCTGGTGAACGCGGTCACCCACCGCACGCTCCGTCAGTACGGCAACGTCGGCAGCGCGTCGGTGCCCGTCGCACTCGACGAGGCGAACCGCACGGGCGCGCTGGCGGACGGTGACCTGGTGCTGCTCGCCGGCTTCGGCGGCGGCATGTCGATCGGTTCCGCGCTGCTTCGTTGGAGGGCCGCATGAACGACCGGACGAACCCTGCGGACGGCACCGGCCTCGACGGCGCCATCGAGCGCGTCGGTGTGGTCGGCAGCGGCATCATGGGTCTCGGCATCGCCGAACTGTGCGCCAAGGCGGGCCTGGCGGTCACCGTGGCGGTCTCCTCGGCCGACTCGCTGGCCCGGGGCCCGCAGCGGCTCGCCCGCTCGCTGGACCGGGGCCTCGCGAAGGGCCGGATCACGCCGGAGCAGCGCGATGCGGCGCTCAGCCGGGTGGAGTTCACCACCACGCTGGCCGATCTGGCGGACCGTCAGTTCGTGATCGAGGCGGTGAAGGAGGACGAGCCGCTGAAGCTGGAGCTGTTCGCCACCCTCGACAAGATCGTCGAGGACCCGGAGGCGGTGCTGGCGACCAACACCTCCTCCATCCCGATCGTCCGGCTGGCCCGCGCCACCGGCCGTCCGGAGCAGGTCATCGGGGTGCACTTCTTCAACCCCGTCCCGGCCCTTCCCCTGGTCGAGCTGATCGACTCGATCCTGACGTCCAGTCAGTTGTCGGCCAGGGTGGAGACCTTCGTGGCGGAGGTGCTGGGCAAGACCGTGATCAGGTCCCCCGACCGGGCCGGCTTCCTGGTGAACGCGCTGCTCTTCCCCTACCTGCTCTCGGCGATCCGGATGGTCGAGTCGGGCATCGCCACCGCCGAGGTGATCGACCAGGGCATGGTCAGCGGATGCTCGCACCCGATGGGTCCGCTGAAGCTGACCGACCTGATCGGTCTGGACACCACCGTCTCGATCGCGGAGGCGATGTACGAGGAACTCAAGGAGCCGCTCTACGCGCCGCCGCCGATGCTGCTGCGGATGGTCGAGGGCGGGCTGCTCGGCCGGAAGAGCGGCCGGGGCTTCTACAGCTACCCGTAACCGCCGTCGAGTTGATGGCCGGACGGTCCAGAACCGCCGGCACAGTGCCGATTCACGCGCCGCGGAGGGCTCCGCCATGCGCTGCCGCCGAGAGGAAGAACACCGAATCATGGTCATCGAACCCGGCTCCACTCCCTCCCGGGGGCCCGCCGACCCGGATCCCGACCGCACTGTCGCCATCGTCGGGATCGCCTGCCGCTTTCCGGGTGCCCCGGACCCGGAAAGCTTCTGGCGGCTGCTCCGCGACGGTGTGGAGGCGGTGACCGATGCCCCCGTCGCCGGGCCCCGCCGGATGGGCCGGGGCGAGATCCGGCCCGGTGGGTTCCTCGACCGGGTGGACGGGTTCGACGCGGAGTTCTTCGGCATCTCGCCGCGGGAGGCGGCGGCGATGGACCCGCAGCAGCGCCTGGTGCTCGAACTGGCCTGGGAGGCGCTGGAGAACTCCGGCGTGGTGCCGGGGGAGCTGGCGGGTACGGAGGTCGGCGTCTTCGTCGGCGCGATCTGGGACGACTACGCCAAGCTCGCCCACGAGTACGGCACCGAGCTCGCGACCAACCACACCATCACCGGGCTGAGCCGGGGTGTGATCGCCAACCGGGTGTCCTACGGGCTCGGCCTGCGCGGCCCCAGCCTGGTGGTGGACTCGGCCCAGTCCTCCTCGCTGGTGGCCGTGCACCTGGCCTGCCGCAGCCTGCTGGCGGGCGAGTCCGTCACGGCGCTGGCCGGCGGGGTGAGCCTGAACCTGCTGGCCGAGGGCTTCGCGGTGGCCGAGAAGTTCGGTGCGCTCTCCCCCGAGGGGCGCACGTACACCTTCGACGAGCGGGCCAACGGCTATGTCCGGGGCGAGGGCGGCGGCCTGGTGGTGCTCAAGACGCTGCGGCGGGCCCTCGCCGACGGCGACGTCGTGCACGGCCTGATCCGGGGCGGCGCGGTGAACAACGACGGAGGCGGCGACAACCTGACCGCCCCGCACGGCCCGGCCCAGCAGGAGGTGCTCCGCCGGGCGTACGCCGACAGCGGGGTCGACCCGGCCGTCGTCCGCTTCGTCGAACTCCACGGGACCGGCACGCCGGTGGGTGACCCGATCGAGGCCGCCGCACTGGGCTCGGTGTTCGGACCGGGCCGCGGCGCCGACTCCCCGCTGCTGGTGGGATCGGTCAAGACCAACATCGGCCACCTGGAAGGTGCGGCCGGGATCGCCGGCCTGATCAAGGCGGTGCTCTGCCTGCGCGAGCGCTCGCTCGCCCCGAGTCTCAACTTCCGTACCCCGAACCCGGGGATCCCCCTGGACCGGCTCGGACTGCGGGTGAACGGGCAGCTGCTGCCGTTCGGTCCGGCCGGCGACGAGCCGGTCTTCGCTGGTGTCAGCTCCTTCGGAATGGGCGGCACCAACTGCCACCTGGTGCTCTCCGACGCACCGCGTCCCGCACCCACGGGGACGGCACCCACCGAGGCCGCACCCACCGAGACCACCGCCACGGAGGCCACCGCCCCGGGCCCGCTCCCCGTCCTGCTCTCCGGCCGCACCCCCGAGGCGCTGCGGGCCCAGGCGGACCGGCTGCTGGGCCACCTCCAGGATCACCCGGAGCTGGAACTCCCCGAGCTCGCCGCCGCGTTGGCCGGCACCAGGACCGGATTCGAGCACCGGGCGGTGGCCTTCGTCGACGACCGGGCCGGCCTGGCCGCCGCGCTCGGCGCGCTGGCCGCCGGCGACACCACGGCGGAGACGGTGACCGGCCGGGTCCGGCCCGGCCAGCTGGCCTTCCTGTTCACCGGCCAGGGCAGTCAACGAGCCGGCATGGGAAAGGAGCTGTACGAGTCCTCGGCCACGTTCGCCACGGCGCTGGACGAGATCCTCGCCGCCGTCGACCCCTGGTTGGACCGCCCGCTCCGGGAGCTGATGTTCGCCGCCGAAGGATCGGCCGAGGCCGAGCTGCTCGACCGGACCGGCTACACCCAGCCTGCGCTGTTCGCGTTCGAGGTGGCCCTGTACCGCCTGCTGGAGCGGTTCGGGGTGGTTCCGGATCTCCTCCTGGGCCACTCCGTCGGCGAGTTGGCGGCCGCCCACGTCGCCGGGGTGCTCTCGCTCGACGACGCTGCTGTCCTGGTGGCCGCGCGCGGCCGGCTGATGCAGGAGCTGCCGCCCGGTGGCGCCATGGTGTCCTTCCAACTCGCTGCGACCGAACTTGCTTCTGAGCTCGACGAGTTCTCCGGCAGGGTGGAGATCGCCGCGGAGAACGGTCCACTGTCGACGGTGCTGGCCGGCGAGGAGGCGGCCGTCCTGGAGATCGCCCGGCGCTGGAGCGAGCGCGGCTGCCGGACCAAGCGGTTGCGGGTCAGCCATGCGTTCCACTCGCCGCTGATGGACGGGATGCTCGACGCCTTCGGCGAGATCGCCCGGGGCCTGACCTACCGGGCGCCGAGGATCCCGCTGGTGTCCAACCTGACCGGCCGGCCGGTCACCGCCGAGGAGATCGGCACGGCCGACTACTGGGTCCGGCACGCCCGGGCCGGGGTCCGCTTCCTCGACGGCGTCCGCGCCCTGGAGGAACAGGGCGTGACGACCTACCTGGAGCTCGGCCCGGACGCGGTGCTGTCCTCGATGGGCCGTGACTGCGTCACCCGGGAGGACGCCGTCTTCGTCCCGGCCGCGCGCGCCGGCCGATCCGAGTCCGCCACCGTACGGGCCTGTCTGGCGGCCCTCCATGTGCAGGGCACCCCGGTGAGCTGGAGCCCGCTGCTGCTCGCCGACGCCCGCCGGGCCACCCTGCCGACCTACGCCTTCCAGCGCGAGAGTCACTGGCTTCGGGCTCCGGAGCGCCGTAGCGACCTCGGTTCGGTCGGGCTCCGGCCCACCGATCACCCCCTGCTGGGCGCCGCGGTACCCCGGGCGGACGGTGGGGAACTGTTGCTCGCCGGCCGGCTGTCGGCGGCGGACGGCCCCTGGACGGCCGACCCGACCGGCCCGGGGCCGCGGATGCTGGCCGGCTCCGCGATCCTCGAACTCGCTCTCCAGGCAGGTGCGTTGTCCGACGCGTCCCGGGTCGAGCAGCTGAGCCTGCGGACCACTCGGGTACTCACCGACGAGGCGGACTCGCACGTCCAGCTCGTGGTCGGGGCGGGCGACCGCTCGGGCCGCCGGCCGTTCGGTCTGCACGCCCGGCGGGCCGACGCCGAGCCCGAGAGCCCGTGGACGGAGCATGCCACCGGATGGCTCGCCCCGGCCGGGTCCGGCGCCGGGGTCGACCTCACGGCGTGGCCGCCCGCCGGTGCCGTCCCCGAGCCGGCCACCACCCCGGAGCTCGCGGGTCTGTGGCGGCGCGGCGAGGAGGTCTTCGTCGAGCTCGCCCTGACCGGTGAGCCGGCGGTGCAGGCCGCCCGGTACGGGCTGTACCCGGCCCTGCTCGACGCCGCGCTGCGGGCCTACGACACCGTCGTGCCCGCCGCCGACGGCTCGCCCCGGCTGCCCGCCGACTGGCACGACGTCCAGCTGCACGCGGCCGGAGCGACCGCCCTTCGGGTCCGGGTCACCCCCAGGGGCGCGGACGAGCTGTCGCTGGCGCTGGCGGACGGCACCGGCCGCCCGGTCCTCACGGTCGAGCGGCTGACCCTGCGCCCGGCGGCCGAGCTGCACCGGGAGCAGGCACCGGACGCCCTCTTCCGGCTCGACTGGACCGTGCTCCCCGCAACCACCGCCGAACTCCCCTCCACCCGCTGGGCGGTGGTCGGCAGGGACGGTCTCGGACTGTCCACCGCGCTGACCACCGCGACCTCCGGGGTCACCGTCCACCCGGGCCTGGCCGCGCTCGCCACCGCTCCGGCCCGCCCGGACGTGGTGCTGGTCGCGCTCACGCCACCCGCTCACGACGGCTCGGCCGACTCCGTGGGGGCGGCGGTCCGCACCGCCACCGCCGAGGCGCTGGCACTGCTCCGGGAGTGGCTGGCGGAGGAGCGCTTCGCCGGCTCCCGACTGCTGCTGGTGACCCGCGGTGCGGTCGCCACCGGCCCTGCCGATCGGCTGCCGGACCTCGCGCTGGCCGCCGTCCGCGGGCTGGTGCGCTCGGCCCAGGCCGAACACCCGGGCCGGTTCACCCTGCTGGATCTCGACCTCGAACCGGGCTCGCTCCAGGGCCTGGCCCGCGCGGCCGCCTCCAGTGAGCCGGAACTAGCGCTCCGCCAGCGGGAGTTGCTGATACCCAGGCTCGCCGCCGTGCCGACCGGAGGTGCGCCGGCGGCCGGCTGGGAGGCGGGCGGCACCGTCCTGATCACCGGTGGCAGCGGTGATCTCGGTGCCGTCGTCGCCAGGCAGCTCGCCGCCGAACCCGGCCGCCGGCATCTGCTGCTGGCCGGCCGCGGGGGCGCCGACGCCCCCGGCGCCGCCGAGCTCGCCACCGAACTGCGGGCCGCCGGAGCCGAGGTGACCCTCGCGGCCTGCGATCTCGCCGACCGGGACGCGGTCGCCGCCCTGCTGGCCGCACTCCCGGCCGATCGCCCGCTGACCGCCGTGATCCACGCCGCCGGGGTGCTGGACGCCGGGGTGCTGGACGACGGGGCTCCCGGGTCGCTGACGCCGGACCGGTTCGACCGGGTGATGCGGTCGAAGGTGGACGCGGCCCTGCACCTGGACGAGCTGACGAAGCACCTGAAGCTCTCCGACTTCGTGCTCTTCTCCTCGGTGGCCGGAACCCTCGGCGCCGCGGGGCAGGCCCACCATGCCGCGACGAGCAGCTTCCTGGACGCCCTGGCCCAGCACCGGCGGTCCGCCGGGCTGCCCGCGGTCTCGCTGGCCTGGGGCCCCTGGCTGCAGCCCTCGGGCCCGACCGGTGGCCCCGACCCGGTCGACCCGGCCGGGCTGACCCGGGACGGTCTGCTGCCGCTGGACCGCTCGGAGGCACTGTCCCTGCTGCGGGTCGGCCGGACACTGGAGGAACCCGTCCTGCTGCCGGTGCGGTTCGACCGGGACGCGCTTCGCAGCAGGGGGATCGAGACGGGCCTGCCGGCCGTGCTGCGCAGCCTGGTCCGGCTGCCGCTGCCCCGGGCCGGCGCGGGCGGCCCGGCCGCGCCGGCCGCCGCTTCGGCGGCCCGTTCGCCCCTGGCGGCCCCCGAGACCTCGCTGCTGGAGCAGCAGTTGGCCGGACTGCCGGACGGTGAGTGGGAACGGGCGCTGTCCGCACTGGTCCGCAATGAGGTGGCGGCCGTGCTGGGCCACGGCTCGGCCGATCGGGTCGATCCGCAACGCCCCTTCAAGGCGCTCGGGTTCGACTCGCTGAGCGCAGTCGAGCTGCGCGACCGGCTCGGCACGGTCACCGGCCTGCGACTGCCGGCCACCCTGGTCTTCGACCACCCGACCACCGCGGCGGTCGTCGGCTACCTGAAGGCCCAGGTGGCCGGGCCGCCGAGCGGCGCCCCGCAGGCCCCGACGCCGGAGCCCGGGAGCGTCGAGGACGACCCGGTCGTGATCGTCGGGATGGCCTGTCGTTTCCCCGGTGGGGTGTCCTCGCCGGAGGAGTTGTGGCGGTTGGTGGAGTCGGGTACCGACGCGGTCTCGCAGTTCCCCACGGATCGTGGTTGGGCGTTGGAGGAGTTGTACGATCCGGATCCGGACCGGCCGGGTACCTCGTACACCCGGCAGGGTGGGTTCCTGC